>NZ_CP023278.1:0-323958 GCF_002896875.1 Nostoc sp. CENA543 | reverse complement strand
AGGGGAACAAGATAATCAATTGTGAATAAATACCAAACTACACCAACAAAAATACATCCTAGTCCATACCAACGACGACGCGGAACTAACCATAGCCAAATACCTAAAGCAACTATGGTTAAACTCAAAATTTCTTTGCAACTTAAGACTAAAATTACAGCTAAAATTAACTGCCAAGTCCGTCCAGCAATTCCTGACCACATAGCCCATAATAATGCCGGAACTGCGATCGCTTCTGGACGGAAATCAGTAAAAAAGTTGATATTGAATAAGGCTGGATACAGTAAATAGCAAAGACAAGTTGCTTGAGCATAGGCAACAGACAAGCCAGCCTGTAAACTTAAAGCATATATTGGTAATACCCCAAGTGCCAATGCGATCGCTTGAATAGCAAATAACCAATGCACATCAGGATGAATTTTGTATAGGAGTGCGATCGCATATAAAATAAAAGCAGCATGATCCCCTAAGACGTGAAAGCCAAAAAATGATGAAAAGGGTGGTAGCCCTTGACTAACTAAATATATCCATTGATCAAAAACAGCCAAATCTAAAGCCGTCGATTGAAACAAACCATGTCTGAGACTGCTGGCAATAAATAAAATGATGGTACTTACACCAATCATCCCAGCAATTGACTTAATATGATGCGGTTGTTTTCCCATGCACCCACAAACGGATATTTTGAGCAATGAGGATAAAAACAAGACAAATAACTAATTTTTCTTGCTTGAATTTTGATAGTTACCGTATCTCATTGAATATCTGGGATGTCGGTAAAAATGTCAACCTACCCATTGTTCTTGAGCAAATCCCACAGCGAGTTTAGCGAGTAAGGCGACGAATAAACCCAAGGTAAAAGATCCCAAACGCGGATGGCGAGAAACTAACATACCCATTGCTACATTCAAGGGTACGATCCCATAGGCAAGACGACTAAGGGAAATAGTACCACCGGAAGCTAATAATAAGCCCACACCACAAAAGCCATACATCAAAGTTACTGCGGTGAGTTGTTGACGACAACACCACAGACAGTAAATACCACTCAACACCATAAAAGCATTGAGTATTTGATTCATTAAATGCGTATCTGTCCAAATCAGCAGTAATAAAACTAGGGTGTAAAAACCATAGGCTAAGTTGACGGCAATCCAAGACTTACGGAAGTGGTATAAACAATAAGCACCGATGCTTAGTAATATAAAAATTAGCGGATGCCAGGGATCATTAATCCAGCCTGATGTAGCCTTTACCCAACCAAATTGCCAGTTTTTCTCACCTAAAACAATTTGCATAAGCATATTTAACCATCCTTGCCAATCAAATCCCAAGGAAGGCCGCCAACCGCGTTGTGCTGCAATAAAGGCTAGGGGATCATGAAAGCGGATAGTACAGTAAAGACTAAATAATAATACTCCGGTGGCAGTGGCTAAACTCGCTAAATAAGCGATCGCATTTCTACGTTCTTTAATGGCTGCCATAATTAAGGCAGGTATTAAAGCTAACCCCGTGGGACGCGTTGCTGTGGCCATTGCTCCCCAAATTGCCATCCAGCTATACTGCTTTTTATCAAAGGCTCTTAAAGTTGCTGTACTCAAAAATAAGTACAATCCCTCGGTATAAATTACCCCCGTAAACATCGAGGCAGGATACCAACATAGGATAGCTGTACCCCACTGAGCTACTCTTGTGCCGTAAAACTCCTTCAGCCATAAATATAAACAGTACAGGGCAGCTAAAAATGCTAAGTTGTTAATTAACAATCCTGCCACTTCAAAGGATAAACCCAACTGCATCAATAGCCTGATAGTGAAGGGAAACAAAGGAAAAAAAGCTAAATTGTGTTGTTTACCATCATTGACAAATTCATAACCAGTAGTGGCGATCGCTCGATAATGTACACCATCCCAAGCATCAAAAATCCCCCAATGCCAATTAAGTGACGCAAAAAATTTTGGTGTAATTAATAACATTGTTGTCCAGATAATTACTCGGCTGAGAAACCACATTACTATGGGGAAGAAAACATGATTTCTCCACAAAACTTTTTTAATCAATATCTGAACTGTCGTCATGTGCTTGTTTAATCTATGTTTATGAAACCTGAATTTAAAAAGGTAATTTTAAATTTATGTGAACTAAATTCAACAGTGAAACTTTTATAAATTCTTAATCATTTTTATCATTGTAAGCATGGAAAATGACTTATTTAGTATTTTGATATACCAAGTTTGCGTATTTATGGTAGTCAATTTATCATACAAAAGACAGTACGAATTGTTGCGATCGCTGTTCTGAATGCGTCCCTAGCAATTTATAGTGAGAGTTAGCTGTAAATCCTTAAGCAATTGTGAAAGCTATAACTCTTGTTGGTTCTACCGGCTCTATCGGTACGCAAACTTTAGATATTGTTACTCAGCACCCAGATCAATTTCGGATTGTGGGTTTAGCAGCTGGGAGCAATGTAGAAATGCTCGCAGCACAGATTCGCCAATTTCGACCACAAATAGCCGCTATTTCCGCCGCCGAAAAACTCCCAGCACTCAAAGCAGCTTTACAAGACCTTGATCCCCAACCAATTTTACTCGGTGGCGAAGCAGGAGTCATTGAAGTTGCCCGTTATGGCGATGCTGAAACTGTCGTTACTGGTATTGTTGGTTGTGCGGGGTTGCTGCCAACTATCGCCGCCATTGAAGCTGGTAAAGATATCGCTTTAGCAAATAAAGAAACCCTGATTGCTGGCGGCCCAGTAGTTTTACCACTAGTGGAAAAACACGGTGTTAAATTACTCCCGGCTGATTCTGAGCATTCGGCGATTTTCCAGTGTCTCCAAGGCGTACCTAAAGGCGGACTGCGGCGAATTTTACTCACAGCTTCGGGAGGAGCATTCCGAGACTGGCCAGTAGAAAAGTTAGCAGAAGTGACGGTTGCTGATGCTCTCAAACATCCTAACTGGTCAATGGGCAGAAAAATCACCGTTGATTCCGCCACTTTGATGAATAAGGGTTTGGAAGTCATCGAAGCACATTTTTTATTTGGTTTAGATTACAAAGATATTGAAATTGTCATCCATCCCCAAAGCATTATTCACTCGCTGATTGAATTACAAGATACTTCGGTACTAGCACAATTAGGCTGGCCAGATATGCGTTTACCCCTGTTGTATGCCATGTCCTGGCCAGAACGCATATACACAGACTGGGAAAGACTAGATTTAGTCAAAGCTGGTAATCTCACTTTCCGTGAACCAGATCACCAAAAATATCCCTGTATGCAGTTGGCTTATGCGGCGGGTAAAGCTGGCGGTTCGATGCCTGCGGTGTTGAATGCTGCTAATGAACAGGCTGTGGCTTTATTCTTAGAAGAGAAAATCAAATTTTTAGACATTCCTCGTTGTATTGAATGGGTGTGCGATCGCCATCAACATGATAACTGTGCAAATCCCTCTTTAGATGACATTTTGGCAGCAGATCAATGGGCAAGACAAGAAGTATTAACAGCTACCAAAAGTTTCGCTAGCGAACCACGTATGATCTCTGTTAACTGAAAAAGGTATTAGAACAAAAAGGCAAAAGTCAAACAATTTTGGATTTTGGATTTTAGATTTTAGATTGACCCCAAGCAAAACGGTGCGGGGCTTGGAGATTTTGGATTGGCTGTCTTCTCTATGAGAGGCTGTGCCAAGGTAGCGGATGCAGCACAGCGAGTATTTTAGATTTATTCCGCCCACTGTCTTGCAGAGCATGAACCAAAAAAACCTCAATCCAAAATCCAAAATTTAAAATCTAAAATTCGGAGAGTCAAAAGGTAAAAAATTCCTGTCCTTTGCCTTTTACCTTTTTATTTCTGAGCCTATTCTTAGTCTCTATTTTTAGCTCTTCCACCAAACTAGCTACCTAATTATGTCTAAGATACTAGTTTTCTTTCCGGAATTAGTATAGGTTGCTGTGGTATAAATATCAGACGAATAGTAGCCAAAAATTCTGATCGTTAAATTATAAATATTTTTGTCAAAACAACACTGTGTTGAAATTTGACAAGTAATAATGAAAACCCAAGCCTGTATTCTGGTGTGGTGCTGGCTACTAATAAACAGTATCTAACGAACCACCATCAAATTTTGAACACTATATTATGATTCCTACCCTAATTTTAGCTTGGATTGTTTTTATCATTGTTTGGAGAATATTAAAAGCAACTATCAGTAATGCCTTGATGATTGCGGCAATTCTTATTTTATTACATATTGGTTTTGGGATTACACCGCAGGATATTTGGCAACAAATTATGAGACTGATTCAAACAGTATCAAAACTGAATCTTGGTAATTAAATTAGATAAATTATGGTGACTGTTGACTGTTAAATGTTGACAGTCAAAAATTAACAATTAGGAACTTCCAGAAAATAAACTATCCAAGTTCCGAGAGAAGACATCGTTATTTTTCCCCTTGCTCCCTGCCCCCTGCCCCTCTGCCTACACAGTGATAGTATGTTTTCTAAGTAGGAAGTCCCCTAACTATTCTTTGGTGCAGCCAGTTTAGCAAAAGCATCCTGAACGGTGGGAGGTAACTGGCGCATGATTTTACCTCGTTCTCTGTCTAAACCGACTAAAGTCACTTTGGCTGTAGCATATAATTGCTGTCCATCAGTGGAAACAATAGCATAATCCCAGTTGATGCGGACACCAGTAACATCAGCCATACGAGTTTTGACTACCGCATCCATTCCTAATTGAATAGAAAGATGGTAGCGAATAGAAATTTCTACTACCGGTAAATCACAGCCTAAAGCTACTAAATCAGCGAAATTGATCCCGATAGAACGCAAACATTCTACCCTTGCTTCCTCCATCCAAGTAAGATACGTGCCGTGCCAAACAATACCAGCATAATCAGTGTGGTGGGGATGGACTCTGATAGGATATGCAAACCAAGTATCAAATTCACTTACCTTGGGAAGTTCAATCGCACTAGTAGGTGGTAATTGCGCTTGGTTAGATTGTTCTTCAAACATCTTCATTGTTGATTAATTGCTAGGTAGTTCCAAATTATGGAATAACACAAAAATGTATTGAATTATAGAATAAGTCCCATTGATCAGCATCTACGCTCCTCAATATCAAGGAGTGTTTTTTTATGTACCCTAATTTTAAATCTTACTTAATTATCATTTTTTCAGGGGTTTTCCTGGTTAGTTGTCAGAGTCCAGAACCGTCAAATCAGGATTTAAAACCTAGTGTGGGGAGTGACAATGCAGCTCCATCTGCAATATCGCCTAATGATGCCCAAATAGTAGCACAGTTAAATTCACAAGCGATCGCTGCATCTCAAAAAGGGCAGTTTCCTACTGCGATGAATAAGCTAGCAAAAGCTTTAGAGATGACTAAAAATAAAGCTACACCATTTTGGGAAGGTGTGACTTTTAATAACATGGGTAGAGTCTATCAGGCTCAAGGTGATTATTCTCAAGCATTGCAGGCTTATCTCCAAGCAGGAGTCATTTATCGGCAAATAGATGATCCCATCCAACGAGGTAAAACTTACAGTAATATCGGTTACTTGTTTGAAGTACAGAACCAACCAGAGTTAGCTATTTTCTTTTACAAGCATTGCTTGATTAATCGTGAGTTAGCACGCTTGCAACCATCACTGATGTCTGAGCCACAGCCAGATGCTTATAACATTACTGTAGCTCAAACTTACCGCCTTTTAGGAGAGCATCTACTGAAACAAGGACGTGTAGCTGAAGCACAAAGAACGATTGATTTACTGAAAGTGGAAGAATTGCAAGGATATATGCAGAATATTCCTGGTAATCAACGCACTGCTAAAGGAATCGATTTAGTTTCCGGCGAAAAAGCCGTAAAACAAAAATTAGAACAAACCTTAAGTAATTCCATAGCGATAGGTAAGGAATTAGATACTATTAGACAAATATCACCCCAAACGCGATCGCTAAAGCAAAACCAACGCCTCCAGGAATTGGTGAACAAGCAACAGCAACAATTAGCAACCTTTAATAAGTTTCTTTCTAGTCCAGCTATTACCACCCAACTAGAAAAAATTAGTCAGACTGCTAGGCAACAAAATTTAGATTTAGAAAATATCAACTCTTTAAGAGATGATTTAGCTAGATTACCGCAAAAATCGGCAATTATCTATCCTTTAGTTCTCTCCAACCGCTTAGAATTGGTCTTAGTGACACCAGAATCACCACCAATTCATTACACAGTTGCAGTTAGTGAAGAAACACTCAATCAAACTATCACTGCTTTTCGTCAAGCCTTAATCAATCCCAGTCGTGATGTCAAAACCCCTGCACGTCAATTATATAACTGGCTAATTAAACCCCTAGAATCAGAACTGCAACAGGCGGGGACACAAGCTTTATTGTATGCACCAGACGGGAAGTTACGTTATATTCCCTTATCTGCTTTGTATGATGGCAAACAATGGCTAGTACAAAAATATAGTGTTAACTACATTACATCCGCTAGCTTGGCTAACTTAAATACTAATCCCAAGAAGGATTTGCGGATTTTAGCCGGGGCTTTTACTAAGGGTAGTTATCAAGTAGCATTAGGTAATCGCCGTGTAGCTTTTTCCGGCTTACCATTTGCCGCCGTTGAAGTGAATTCTTTAGCCTCTACCTTTCCTCAAACTAAAACACTGTTAGATCAGGCTTTTACTCCTGAAATTACAGTCCCGCAAATGGATGATTACACAATCGTTCATTTAGCAACTCATGCAGCGTTTGTAGTAGGTCAGCCGCAAGACTCATTTATCCTATTTGGCAATGGCGAGCGCGTCAATCTTACAGATATTGCTAGTTGGTCATTACCCAACGTCGATTTAGTCGTTTTGAGTGCTTGTGAAACTGGTTTAGGTGGTGAATTAGGTAACGGTCAAGAAATATTAGGCTTTGGCTACCAAATTCAAAAAACTGGTGCAAAATCTGCGATCGCCTCCCTCTGGACGGTAGATGATGGTGGTACGCAAGTCTTGATGAATGCTTTTTACGCCAAACTAGCCACAGGAAATATAACCAAAACTGCTGCTTTACAACAAGCCCAGTTAAGTTTAATTAATGGTGACTTATCTACAGGCAATAAGTCAAATTCAGTTCCCAATACTGGTAGTTTTAATCACCCATATTACTGGGCATCTTTCATTTTAATTGGTAATGGGTTGTAGAAGAATTACTTATATTTTTTGCAGATTAAGCTAACGCTGACGTAATTCACTACGCCCAAAAACGCTAACCTAATTCAAATATGATTGAGCAGAATTCCAGCTAATATCTCAACTTCGTCAAAAGAAACTAAGTAAAACAACTGGCAAAAACCCAACCTCTATTAATAAATGTAAAAATACTAGGGTTCAGTTTGTAGTAAGGACTTTAGTCCTTAATCCCAAATTAGTATGAGACTGGATTTGGGTAGCCACAACGGACACAGTACAGCATTTGGCTGGTTGATTATTCCTAAATTCACCATTGCTCACGAAAATTAGATCGATGCCCAATTTGAGGATCGATTCTGGACGATATGTGGTAATCACACCCAAATACAGATATTTTTAACCTCTTTTCGCCAACACCTTAGCACCTGCAATCACTGGTGTAGGTTGCTTGACGAGATTTGCTAGTTCTTGCAATTGATTAATTGCTTCTGCACCTTCTAATTTCATTAATTCCCGATCATCACGCATTTCTGTCCAGGTAATCCCATAATCGGAGACTAAGAACCTGATTAGGTGATTATTTCCCAGACTGACCATAAATGAAGCACTGTTCATTTGATCGCCGCAGGTGTAACAGGATGCAGGATATCCCCGTCGTTCTAGTACGATTGCCAAGGCTTGTAGATTCATTACCAAGTCTTGAACGAACTGCCGATGTTGATGCGCTAGTCTTAGAAACACTTTTGTCCTCCAGACACCACAGTCATTTGAGTTTCTTTTATATTTTCTTTAGATTTTTCCACCCATTGGTATTGTAAACTATTCATTACAATTACCGGACATTTATTCAGGTAGTTAATTAACCACCTTGGCTTAGGGTAAGAAAAAACTGCACCAGCTGCCGTATCAAACTATTCAGTTTGCAAAATTAAATTTGCGGGTGGAATCAGCCAACTTGATACTTTCTTTACAAAACTCTGTCAGTTTCTTCTTGTAATAGCAGCGATCGCTCTTAAGATTAACCTAGTTTTAGCCTTTGTCAACCACAGAAAAAGCACTGATTACTACTCATCAGGTTTTTACATTTAGTGCCAGTAATGATCAGGGTAAGGGACAAAGTATAATTCTGATTCGGCTGTAAGCTTGACAAATCTTTGATAGAGATTAAGCTAGACTGCGGTTGCAAGGTAGAAAACTATTGGAAGAGTATAAATATTTTCATTACCGTGCAGAAAATCGCTCAACCATCTAGGGTAAAACTCCTCGATATAAATATTTAATTTTTATCTAAAGAAATAATAATCATTTCCTAATCTTGCCTCATTGGTTGTTTCTAGCGTGGAGATTGCCAGTACCGAATACCATGTAAAGGACTTACAACTACAAAAATATACAATCACTTTGGTGAGCAGGGGACGCAGGGGAAGTTGGGGGAGTAGGAGGAGAAGAATCTAATTGATTGATTTTCTGGAAGTCCCTAAGCTAATTTTTGATAAACTCTGTTAGCCAATCATATGGAAGAGCAGAGGTTAGTCACTCTAACGATGGGTAGAAATCATGGTTAGCTTACCAGTTGGAACGGTTAAAACACCCACAAAAGCCCTGATAAATCCAATTCGCAATGGACTAACGTCACCCTACGCTAATACAATTAATTTTTTTTCATAGGGATTTAACTAGAACGACTGGAAAAAACCAAACTATATTAAGCAATGTAAAAATACTAGAATTCAGTTCGTAGTAAGGACTTTAGTCCTTTTTTGTTCGCGGAGCGTCTGTCTACGACACGCTACGCGAACGGAGAGAGAACTAAAGTTCTCACTACAAACCTTTAATTTTTTACCTTGTTCGACTTCAGCCAAAAGAGGGACTAAACAACTTGCCACCAGCCAAAACCAGGGCCGATAAAACGAATAGTCACCCAAACAAAAACTAAAATGCCGATGCAAACCCAAGTTCCGCGAGTAGTCCACGTCATGAATAGTTCTGCTTGGCTTTTAGTAATGGGAACCCAAGGTAAGATCCGATTCTCTTGACCGTATTGTTCTTTTAGTGATTCTTTACGACGCTTTGCTTCACCCATAATCAGAAATCCACAACTCAATGCAGGTTCTCAGTCCATGTCATGAGGTATTTTAGCTTGAAAAGAGGGGCGGGGGATTGGGGACTGGGGATTGGGGATTGGGGAGACAAGGTAGACAAGGTGGAATTTATTTCCTAACTCACCACTCACCACTCATTACTTATTACTCATTACTTATTACTCATTACTCAGCACTCACCACTCACCACCGGCTAAACGCCGCGCTACCGCTAACAGCACTCACCACTCACTCCTCACCCTGAGTAAATAAACTCGGATCTAAATAGTTGAGACGGGCTAGGGGACTCAAGGCGGTGAGGATTTGAGAACCGTAGCTACGGTTGATGACACGACTATCTAATAGGGCTACAATGCCTTGATTTTCACGTACAGGTGCGATCGCTCGTTGTAGTTCGTTCAAGGCTGTGGGCAGGAGAAATAACCGGAACCAATCTTGATGCGATCGCTTATAGTAAGCTACCCTACCAGCGACTAAAGGATGTTCTAGAGATGGTAAAGGTAAAGTTGCAATAATTAACAATTGGGGTGCGGGTAAAACGGCTTGATGTTCGCGCCAAAATTCCCAACCAGTGATTAAAATCCCATTGTCATCTAAACAGGTTTTTTCTACTTGTACTCTTGTACCGAACTCGGCGGCGAGAATTGCGCCGGTTTGGGCTTTGAGTGGTACATCCCCGACTAATACCACTGTCAAGCCTGGGGCGGTGGCACTCAAACATAACAGTGTCCGCACCTTATGAATAAATGCCCCTTGAAATTCTGGTGTATTGGGTAGAGGTAACTTATAGGGAATATGCAGTTGAATGGCTTCTGACTGACTATCAGAGGCGAATTTCAAGCAGGTAATGTCATCATTTAACCCCAAACGCTGGCGAAACAGAGGAGCTTCTGTTTCTGGCTCAAAAGCACTACCCACTAAAACTACAGGTTGTCTTTGCCAAATGGGGGCGAGAATACTGCCTAATTCTATAGGGGCGTAATGTAGAGAGAATAAACCCTGACGACGGGCAATCGTAGACCAAAAAAGGTCAGGGACAGAATTATCGTTGAGTTTTCGGAATTGTTGACAAAATTGTTGCCAAACTGTCGGGATGTTATCAACGGTTGCTAAGACTTGACAAAGACTGCTTAAAATATCCGCTTCTGATTGAGCAATTAAATAACACTCGTAAGGGTTGGCGGGATGTTGAAATAATTCATGGGTGAGTTGCGCCCTCAAAGAACGGATAGTGTCAGCTTGTTGAGGACAAGCTAAGAGCAATTGATCCCAGTCTGGGGGTGCAATGGTGTTAGTAAGCTGCTGACGTACCCAATCTTCTAAATCATCCACACCATCAATGATGGTAGGAATACCTGGCGGAAAACTAGGGCTGGATGATAACTGACCTTTTAACCAAGCTTCTGGAGTAGTGAGAAGTAGCCCTTGGAACTCAGCATTCGGCCAAACGTCACCTGTTCTGATTGGTTTATTAACTTGTAACCATTGCTGTAAGCGGGGAATTTCCACTCGCAACAGACGCTGTTGTACTGTTTCTGTTGCCACAATAATTACAGACTCTGGCCACATTAAAGCCGAGGCGATAAAACTGGTGCGATATCGGCCCTGATAGCCACAAACCGCCCCTACCTGAATTAATGCGCTGCGTCCTACGCGCAAGGCGCGTGCTACCAACCGGGCCATCGTCAAATGATGGGGCCACGAAGGGAAACCCGCCTGCGATCGCAGGAAGTTATGTAATGATAAATGAACTTCTGCCTCAATCACACGCTTTTAATCCCATAAAAAGTGACTTTTTGAGCCAATAGCCCCACTTCTATTATGTTGTCAGAATTCAACAGTCAACAGTTAACATCCAACAGACAAAGGTGAAAGCCATTGTCATGACAACTAATGACTAATGACTAATAACTAATAACTAATTACCTATCACCCTGAATTATGCCAACTTACACAGGAATTTCCAGCGAAGCCTTTAGACATCCCCTAGATAGCCAGGCCGAACAAGCCTTACGCAATTTACCAGGGTTTGATCTCGTTGCTCGTAAATTTGTGGAATTTGTTTACGAACGCCCGCAATTAGTTTATCTAATGGGTAACACCATCCAAGTCGGGCCACGGCAATATTCCACTATTTACCAGATGTTTCGTGAATGTGTGCGTGATTTAGATATCTATCCAGAACCAGCACTATTTGTAGAACAAAATTCCCAGGTAAATAGTTACGCTTTAGGTCAAGAGCATCCTTACATAGTGATCAATACGGGATTACTAGACTTACTCAATGAAGCCGAAATTAGGGCAGTGATAGCCCATGAGTTGGGACATATTAAATGTGGTCATACTATTTTAATTCAAATGGCGATGTGGGCAATGAGTGCTGCTTCTATGATCGGGGAATTAACCTTTGGGATTGGCAATTTTGTCACTCAGGCCTTAATTTACGCTTTTTTTGAATGGCGACGCAGAGCTGAGTTATCCGCCGATAGAGCCGCATTGTTAGTAATTGATGACTTGGATACTGTTATGTATTCGATGATGAAAGTAACTGGTGGAAGTAACAAATATATCAATGAATGTAGTTTAAAAGAATTTATTAAACAGTCAGAAGACTATCAGGCACTAGATGATGATGGACTCAATCAATTGTATAAATTTATAGCTTACAACGGTGGACAAGGAATGATGCTAACTCATCCTTTTGCAGTGGAGAGAGTGCAATATTTACGTCAATGGTCAGTATCTTCAGAATATCAAGAAATTCGTCGGGGTAATTATCAGCGATCGCCTGCCTCTGGTGCAGTTAATGTCAACACCCAACCCTCAAACCCAGAAGCACAAGAGTTGCGTCGCCAAATTGAAGAATTACAACGGGAAATTGAACGCAAAAGAAACTCACAGTAATTTCCCCCTGACAAAATCGTGTTGCACTGGCTGTAGTACATTTTAAGAGTGCTGTGTACTTGCCCCTTCTCACCAAGATGCAAAACTATGGAAATCGCACGATTGCAGGAACTCAAGCAAAAATTGACCCATGAGGCGGAACTTGCTGATATTTGGTCATTTTATATGGATAATTTTGCCGATTATCCAGAATTCACTGACCTGGGTGAGCCAGCTGCTAATGATTACCTCAATGCTGTTGTCCAAAAAACTTGTCAGCAAATGTTTGGCCAGTCCATTAAAATTAACGGGTTTTTCCTGATACACATTCCCCAGTATCAATTATTTCATGGGCCTTTCCAGGTAGCAGGACGAATAGGCGGGATGATTTATTTTGAGGATCTCAAAGTTGGGTTGATTGCCGTGTCAGCAGATTATCCGCCCAGCGATTTGGTAAAATATTCCCGTTTTTCAGAGATCCTTAATCTTTCGCCACCCAATCACAGCGATCGCAATTGAAATAAATATTCCAACATTCCTTAATCCCCAATTACCCCAAAATGGTTGTTTAAGAGACTCCGTTTTTCTCGTATCAGGTGTAGCCTCAGCATTAGAGGGATGCTTTTCAGACTTATGTAAACGAAAAATCAAAGTTTTGACTACTCCCCAAAATTCAGCAAAAAGAGACAAATTAAGCAACCCTTATTAAATAAGGATTTCTTAATTTTGAATTTTGAATTTTGAATTTTGAATTTTGAATTGGTACCACACCCCTCCTACTACAAAAAATTTCGTTGCATAAGTCCTGATTGCTGCAAGAGTGGGAAAATCTCAAATGTGACTCCTAACTGCAAAATTGCAGATTACTAACATCCAATTCCGTCTAGGAAATGCTAATCATGGCAATTAACTCTCGTAAGTGGCTATCAATACCCTTATTAGCTACTTTTTTGGCCTTTTTCCTCTCGATGCCGAGTATTGCCTTGGCTGCACCCTTGAAACTTTATCCTGCCGTTCAAATTGCTAACTCTGTTAGTAATGTGATTACCGATTATCCCGACTGGTCTGGACTGGATTTGACACCGATGGAACGTCAACAACTCCAAGGGATGATGCAACGCCGCAATCAAGACGTTGCGGCGATTTTAAATCTTTCCCAACGTCAAGAACTCCAACATCAACTGCATTCTGGTCATAATTTCCATCAAGCCTTACAAGCATTGAATTTACAACCAGAACAGGAAAACTTAATTCAAGCGATAGAACAACTTACCAGTTTGAAAATCAAGGCAGCTTTAGCGCGATATGCCTTAATTCATTGAAGCACTAGATTAATTAGACAAATATAGCGATCGCTTGCAGGGATAAAATGGGAGCGATCGCTTCACTTTATGAAATTAGGGAAATAGCTGGCTAATCTCAACTTCTGTCTCTGGAAAAGCAACCAAAGATAACGTTGCATTCTCCCCTAAAATAAATTCTTGCTTGTAACCTTCCCCATTGGGTTCGCGGAAAACATAAACCTGAAATTTATTGACATCTAAAATCCAGTATTCACTAATTCCCGCCTGTGCATAAAGAGGTGCTTTTTGTCTACGATCTGTTTCTAGGGTTGTATCTGCCACCTCAATTAATAAAAATACTTCATTGGGTGTAGGATGGTGATCAATGTATTTACGCGGCTCTATGCGAACAATCGCAATATCTGGTTCAGGTTCAGAGTATTGGCTTAACTGCACGGGATCTTGTACACGAACTAAGGCAACTTCCGCCAACAGCCGTTTGAGATAATCAGAAGCACATAAAGTTGTGGCTGCATGGGGAGGATTTTTCGCACTCATCGGAATTACTTGCCCAGCAATTAGTTCTACCCGTTCATTGGCGGTAATAATACCTGTCTCCAACATCCGGTGATATTCTTCTACGTTCCACAAGCGGACTTTAGTTTGTGTCATAGTGGCTTGATTTTAGTTTAATTGTAGCGATCGCATCAATTCCAAATCCCCACCTCAACAAATCATAAAAATTTTTCCCTAATTCCCAATCCCTACTCCCCAATCCCCAATCCCTATTTATAATTAATCTTGCCCTCTGAAAGTTCGTTACCATGTCGGAAGAAGATATCCGTGCCGCCAGGCTGGAAAAAGTAGAACAACTCAAGCAGCTAGGAAGTAACCCCTACGCTTACCGTTGGGAGTCTACACACCACGCCGCACAGTTACAAGAAAAATTTGCTGATTTACCCAGTGGTGAAGAAGTTGATGTAGAAGTCGCCGTTGCTGGACGCATTATGGCGCGTCGTGTTTTCGGTAAGTTGGCTTTCTTTACCTTGCAAGATGAAACCGGCACAATTCAAATTTATCTAGAGAAAAGTCGTATTCAAGAAAGCATGGCAGAAATTGATGCCGATGCTTTTAATCACCTCAAACAACTCACAGATGCAGGTGACATCCTGGGAGTTAAAGGTACAATTAAACGGACAGAAAAGGGCGAATTATCGGTCTACGTTAAACAATACAGCATCCTCACTAAATCCCTCCTGCCCCTACCCGACAAGTGGCACGGGTTGACGGATGTTGCCAAACGCTACCGTCAACGCTACGTTGACTTGATTGTTAACCCCGAAGTGCGGCAAACCTTCCGCCGTCGCGCCCAAATTACCGCAGGTATTCGCCGCTACCTAGAAGAGCGTGATTTCCTAGAGATTGAAACCCCAGTCTTACAAGGTGAAGCCGGCGGTGCAGATGCGCGCCCCTTCATCACCTATCACAACACCCTAGAAATGGAATTGTATTTGCGAATAGCAACAGAACTCCATCTCAAGCGGTTAATTGTGGGTGGTTTTGAAAAAGTCTTTGAATTAGGGCGGATTTTCCGCAATGAGGGTATTTCGACACGTCATAACCCCGAATTTACCTCCATTGAAATTTACCAAGCCTACGCCGACTACAACGATATGATGGCGTTAACGGAAGGTATTATTACCACCGTCGCCCAAGAAGTTCTCGGCACATTACAACTTACCTACCAAGGCGAAAGTGTAGATTTAACACCACCTTGGCGACGGGTAACAATGCACGATTTAGTCAAAGAATATACAGGCTTAGATTTCAATTCCTTCCAAACATTGGAAGAAGCCAAAACAGCAAGTAAAAATGCTGGTATTCCTGGCGTAGATGAAGCCCCATCCATAGGTAAACTGCTGAATTTAGCCTTTGAAGAAAAGGTAGAAACCACCTTAATTCAGCCTACCTTTGTCATTGATTATCCCGTAGAAATTTCCCCCCTAGCTAAACCCCACCGTTCTCAAGCAGGGCTAGTAGAAAGGTTTGAATTATTCATAGTTGGGCGGGAGACTGCTAACAGTTTCTCCGAGTTAACAGATCCCATCGACCAAAGAGAACGCCTAGAAGCCCAAGCTGCCAAAAAAGCCGCCGGCGACTTAGAAGCCCAAGGCGTAGACGAAGACTTCCTCACCGCTTTGGAATATGGAATGCCACCCACAGGCGGTTTAGGAATTGGCATTGACCGATTAGTGATGTTATTAACAGATGCTGCCAGTATTCGGGATGTTATCGCCTTCCCCTTACTCAAGCCCGACAAATCAGAAGCATCACCAGAATCAACGACTTAATGGATAAGTGAAAATTTAATTTTTCAGCACCTGTAGAGACAATAAATGTCTTTCTCTACAGGTTTTTTATTTATCCATCAGCCAGAAACTTGCTAGCAAGTTAAAAGAATCTTAGCAATATATAAATAATCTGTAGTAGCGAAATATATTCTAACCTAACCTATCTATATGTCACATTATTATTATTTAAATTAGTATTGTTATTTAATTTTAAACATAAATTACGCCTGATGTGAATTAGAAAAACCTTAGATATCCAAAAAATAGCCGATGCTGGGAGCTAATGAGACTCGGTAGGGGCGGGTTAATCAAATATCATGAACAATTAACGATGACTTTGGTGAACCCGCCCCTACAAATGTTTACGGAATTACCCGATTTTAATTCACATTAGACGTAAATTATAAAAAGTTATATTTAAAATTACAACTATCTTTTGAAATGTTTAAAAAAATCTTCCTCCAGTCTAATGAGGGATGCTATATTTCCTGGGTTGATAGCTATTGTGGTAGATACTATTAACAGGAAAATATAAATTTATGTGTGGCATTATCGCATTGTTTTCAGCAGAAACGCCAATTTCTGAATCATCCTTGAAATTAGGCATGGATTGCTTAAAACATCGAGGCCCAGATGGACAAAAATTTTGGATTTCTCCCGACCGAAGAGTGGCTTTAGGACATAGAAGACTCAGCATTATTGACCTCATCGGCGGTGAACAACCAATGAGTAATCAAGATGGCAGTTTACATCTAATTGCTAACAATGAGTTTTATGACTTTGAACGGATACAGCATGATTTACAACACCGTGGCTATCAGTTAAAAACTCAATGCGACAGTGAAATTGCGCTTCATTTATATGATGAGTTTGGTACACAATGCCTGCATCATTTACGTGGGGAATTTGCGTTTATAATTTGGGATCAACGTAATGAATTGCTATTTGCAGCCCGCGATCGCTTTGGCATTAAGCCTTTGTATTATGCTACTTACAACAATACTCTCTATGTAGCCTCTGAGGTCAAGGCTTTGTTTGCTGCTGGTGTCCCAGCTAGGTGGGATAGAGACGCATTCTGGCAAGATACATGGGGTGTTTTACCTTCAGGTCGTACATTATACGCCAATGTGCATCAAGTCCCACCAGGATATTATCTTCTAGCATCTCACGCGGGAATTCGTCTACATCGTTATTGGGACTTTGATTATCCCGAAATTGACCATTGTTTAGCTCAACAACAGACCCCAGAAGACTACATTCAACAACTGCGCCACGCCTTAGATGAAGCGATACAATTACGTCTTAGGGCTGATGTGCCGGTTGGCTGCTATTTAAGTGGTGGTCTAGATTCGTCTACAGTTTTAGGAATGGCAGCATCTCATAGTTCTGAGCCTATTCAAGCTTTTACAATTGCTTTTGAACATGAAGCTTATGATGAAGCTGCGATCGCTCGTGAAACCGCAGTATATTGTCAAAGTAAGATCCAGGTTATTCCTATTAACCAAAAAGACATAGCTGATCATTTTGCTGAGGCAATTTGGCATTGTGAGATGTTAAGTTTGAATGCTAATACGACGGCAAAATATCTTTTAAGTCGTGCTGCTAGAGATGCAGGTTATAAAGTTGTTCTCACTGGGGAAGGTTCAGACGAAATTTTTGGCGGATATGTTCACTTTCGTCAAGATAAACTCCTCTATAACCAAGAACCAGAAGAAGAAGCAACTGTCAAACTTTTGTTGGAGGAATTAAAGCAAAAAAATCAAGTTTCGATAGGATTTTTATTCGCTGAAGATCAACCGATTCCCGCTTTAAATACTGTGGAGCAATTGTTAGGTTTTATTCCAGCTTGGATGCAAGCTGCGGCGCAAAGACATTGTGATTATCTGCCTTTATACTCACCCGGAATCACTAGCAAATTTCAATCACAGGATGTATATCGAAGATTTTTCAATCACATAGATGTACAAGGACAACTTAAAGGTAGAGAAGCTGTACATCAATCTCTCTATTTGTGGTCAAAAACGAATTTAGCCAATTATCTGTTGCGAATGTTAGGTGATGGTGTGGAAATGGCACATTCAATTGAAGGAAGACTACCATTTTTAGATCACAAAGTTGTGGAATTAGTTCGTAATATGCCAGTATCGATGAAAATCAATGGTTTGACTGAGAAATATGTGTTGCGAGAAGCTGCAAAGCCATTCATCACAGATACAGTGTACGAACGCCAAAAGCATCCATTTATCGCGCCACCCTCAACTTTCAATCCCAACACTGCATTACAGCAACTAATACAAGATTCGCTGCGAAGTTCGGCAATGTCTAGTCTACCTTTTTATAACCAATCTGCAATTATTGAACTATTAGATGAATTACCCACAACACCAGAAAATAAACGTGCAATCACGGATGTTTTTCTATTAAGAGTGCTAAGTGCTTACGTTTTGCAAGATAAATTTGGATTGACATAAAAAATGCGCGTTTGATTTACACTTAGCCCATTAAAATGAAAATCCACCTAGTTTTAGGTGGATTTTTAGTTATTTCAGTGGATCCGAGCAGAGTCGAACTGCTGTCCAAATTGGGTATTGACCCCCCACTCGTTCACAGGTTTAGCCTTTCTGACCCTCAAGGCGGGAATCGTTCATTATCCCGAACGTAGGATGCTCTGATTAAGTCTTAGCTAGCAAGCCAACCAGAGAACACTTGCTAGAGCGTCCGTTGGGGGTTGGTCTTTAGTCCTTAACGGAGTCAAACTAAAGACGCTCGAATCTATAAGAGATTATTAGGCAACTGCAACAGTAGCAGGCTTACGAGCAAATTTTACGATGTTATTCGCATTTACTTTTGTTTTGAGCCTTGATTTGCGAGAGGTGACTCACTCTCGACCTGAATCATAGAGCAGCGTTCGCCAACCTGTCGAAACCGTTACGGACCCATGTCTCTATACTCTCATTATAATACGCGATTTTACAGTTGTGGGTAAACACGGTGGGATTTTGGCGAGTAGTTGAGGAAAAGCGATCGCCATTTCCGAAATGTTCCTTGACAATCTACTTAACCTCCAACATGAATAGCAGGGCGGCGTTCAGGGTCTTTCTCAGTTCGACGCAATACTTCACGCGTCACAATAGCAATATCACCCTCACCAAATAAGATAAAACGCAGTAAGTATTGGATGGGATTTCCTTCTGGCCAACCGAAGTAAGCGTGAGGAGTTTTATGGATTTGATCGCGAATATAAAGAAGTAAGGCGGCGATCGCATTGGGGACTGCTGTAGCTTGCGCCCGTAAAATCCGATACTTACCCACTTGTAACCCTTGGACTCTGATCACATTCGTAAATTCTGAAGGGTCGGATACTAAAATTTCTAAGAAGAGGATAGGGTCGGTAGGCGGAATATGGTTATCCTCGCGTACTTCTTTCTCTTTGAGAAAATACTCTTGCTCATCACCTGTATTCAGTCGATTGGCAATAATGCGGATTGCACCTTGACTTTCTTCGGCAATGAAGCTTTGGGCTATTTCGTCAATTTCAACCCGTTCTACTCGTAGTTCCGTCGAACGCCAAACCCGTGAAATCAGGGAGGTGAAAATAATACTAACTATGAAAAATGTCGCGATTCTGAGTCCTTCTGGTCTTTCCATAATATTGACAATCGTGGTGTATATAAACAACAGTGTGATCAGCCCAAAAAGTATTGTTCGCCGCTTCCCTCTTTGATAATGAATTGATAGGGTAACAGCGATCGCAGCTGAACTCATCAACACCAATACACCTGTCGCATATGCTCCACCCTGGGCTTCCACATTTGCCCGAAAGATAATTGTCACCCCGAACGCAATAATCGTATAGACTAACACTAACGGACGCGTTACTAATACCCAATTTGGTGCCATCCCATAACGCGGTAAATAGCGAGGCACAATATTCAGCAGTCCTGCCATTGCCGATGCGCCGGCAAACCACAATATAGAAATAGTGCTTAGATCATAAAGTGTACCGAAACAGTTTCCTAGATATTGATGTGCCAGATATGCCAAAGCACGTCCATTCGCCTTACCTCCTGTTTGAAATTCTGCGGACGGAATTAAAACAGTCGTAATAAAACTGCTGGTAATTAAAAAAAAGCTCATAATTAAAGCCGCAGTAGTTAGCAGTTTGCGTGTATTACGAACACGCCCCCTGGGAAAGTAGGGATCGTCGCTGCTTTGGCCTTTAACAAGCGGCATAACGGCAACACCAGTTTCAAAGCCTGATAATCCTAGTGCTAGCTTCGGAAAGAGTAGAACAGCTACGCCAAACATGACTACAAAATTGGGATGGCGTGCAAAAAGTGCTGTTTGCCAATTAGTAATCACAGATGGATCAATGACAATCTGATACAGCCCAACACAAATTACAATCAAGTTGAAGAGCAGATAAACTCCCACTAAAAATACTGCTATTCCAACTGCTTCTCGGAAGCCTCTGAGGAAGACTATGGCTAATAGTGACACCAAGATCAGGGTTATGCCTATTTGCTGACCGTGTAGCCACGTTGGGGCGAAAGGATTTTCGACAATATGAGCCGTAGCATCGGCAGCCGACAGGGTAATAGTGATGATGAAATCGGTGGCGACAAACCCCAGTAAGCACAACACAAATAATTTACCTTGCCACCATGAAAGCAAATGCTCAAGCATGGCAATTGAACCTTCGCCGTGGGGGCTTTTAGCAGCAACATGGCGATAAATCGGTAATGCGCCAAACAGTGTCAACAAGACTAAAATCAAGGTGGCAATGGGAGAAAGAACACCTGCTGCTAATGCTGCAATCCCAGGTTGATAGCCAAGGGTGGAAAAATAATCGACACCAGTTAGGCACATCACTTGCCACCAGGGATGTTGGCGATGTATTTCTTCGTGATGGTGTGATCTTTCTTTTTCTTGTCGGTCTTCTTCCAGCAACCAGCGCATAAACTTTCTGCTGATTGTTGGTGTTGGAACAGTTGGTTTAACCATCAAACACTACTCCTGCTCTATAGCTTATGGTAGTCGCCATCAATCATTTTTGCGACCGTTGAGCAACCCAAAACTAAAATCCAATCGCCAAAAGCAAAAATAGCTAACTGCTAGTTTTAAACTCACTAGCAATTAGCTATTAATTATAGTTAGCAATTGACTTATTCCTTACCGAGTGCTTCTGCACTACCAACAACCTCAAGTAGCTCTTGAGTAATTGCAGCTTGGCGATCGCCATCAATCCAAACTGACATCAGGAAGATTACTCTAACATTTTCCGAATATCCTTCAACATTAAAAATAGATGTAAAGGATCAGTCGGACTAGGTTCAAAATCAAAATTTTCATACCATGCTCGTGCTTGCTCGTCTTTAGCATGAACTAGCAAAGTACGAATCCCTAAAATGTCTGCGGCTGCGTTGACACGTTTGATACATTCTTTTAATAATTTCTCAATATACAGATTATTCAAGGGAAATTACTCAAATACGCTAGGCTCATTTAATAGACGACGCAAGCGGGGTTTTTCTGCTGTGGGAGCGTCAAGGGCATTTTGAAAAGCTTGCCATTGTTCATCATCTAGGGCAAAGACTTTACGATTTGTTAAAGCATTTTGAGCCGCAATTAAACCGTGTTCTAACAAGAACTCACATTTTTATGACTTGCAGCCGCAGCTTGCTGCGATAGTTTTTTGACAGTAGAACTTTTACGAATGTCTATCCGTTCGGTTCTAGACTCCGGTGAGTGACTCATAACTTCAGTGTATATAGATTTTACTCTCAACACCTAAGTTAGCATCCACACATTGTCCTGACAAAAGGAATAAGGATTAAAACTGTTTTCGAGTAGAGCGATCGCAAAATACTCTGATCCCAATTTAAGACTGATAGGACTTTGGTTTGATATCAAACTGTAACTGAGAACGGTAGAAACACACATCAAATTCCATAAAGAAGTTGACTTGACCCAAAATGAGCGGCAAATTTGTAGCTTGCGTCCATGCAAATACTAATTTTACAGCCTCAAACCGTCCAACAATAGCTTGCACAAGCACAACTCGCGCTTCATACTGAGCAAGATTTCCTGTCAAACTCAGTGCTGTTGTCTGGCGTTCCCATTCATAACCAAGCTCAATTCCCACTGGATAAGGAAGTACATTGACACTTGCACCAGTGTCCAATAAACCTAATGTTTCTACGGTTTTTTGTTGATAAATCAGGCTCAGAGGCAAATGTGGACGAAAGCTGGCTTCCCCTGATGTAGCATCACTAGAAACAAATGGATATCGTTCAGCATTACGCATGGTCTTGATTTTGAGTGTCTTGTAGCACTCGTAGCATAGTGTCTGCTGCTTCTACTGCATCATAGGGCGACCACACTGGATAAGACTGGTTTGGTTGAATTAGATCCGTTTCTTGTTTTGCTAGTTCTGAGATTAAAATTTGCATGACATGGAATTTGTCTGCACGACTCAGACCCCGTAATGTCGAGATTAGTTCTGAGGAAACCATGCTATTAACTCTGGGTATTCGAGTTTTCCTCTCTATTTTATTTGCTTTACCGATTCCCTACCTAGACAAACACAGTTATAGGAAAATTGGTTTTGCAGGCGATCGCTTTTAGTTTAGTCTTGCTAGCCTCAGCGTTTTCAATCACTGATTCGCTTGTGGGGAAGGCTAGAGCTACATTAGGAATGAGTAGTATAAAAAGTATTGCATTATCTTTGAGTTTCACGGGCTTGGCGTAATTTATCTTCTAGTCGCGCCATCACTACTCCAGCATCCTCAATTTCTCCACGTTCGATAGCAGCAAGCCCAGCAG
This sequence comes from Nostoc sp. CENA543, assembly GCF_002896875.1. Lineage (GTDB taxonomy): Bacteria > Cyanobacteriota > Cyanobacteriia > Cyanobacteriales > Nostocaceae > Trichormus. Next base: position 301,328 of record NZ_CP023278.1, on the reverse strand, counting down.
CTAGTTTTTTCTCAGTTTCTTTTTCCCATTCTTGATAACCTTTCTCCCATTCCTCCAGCAATTTCAATGCTTTGGTAATCACATCTTCAGCATTTTCATATCTACCTGTAGCAATCCTGGTTTGTATAAATTGTTCATATTCCGCTTTTAGTTGGATGTTTACAGTTTTTACCTATGGTTGCTTAAACGTGTTAGCTCTGCCTATAACATCATCCATGTTGAGGGGTGTAGATTCGCCACTATTAATTCCCTGCTGAATCTCACGGCGCAATTCTGCTAAACGTATTTCTTTTAAAGCATCTTGTTCTTTGAGGAGTCGTAAACCTTCACGGATAACTTCACTTGCAGAAGTATACATCCCGCTTTCAACTTTCGATTGCACCCACTTTTCCAATTCGGGGGTTAAAGAAACGTTCATCTGCTACCTCTTGATAGGCTGATACCAATCATCCTATCGGTAATAACAGAAAATGTCCAAGTTTGTTATTTTTATTGTTTTGTAATCTAAATGTTGCTACTCAAAATCATAAGTATGCACTACTATCTAGCAACAGTATTTTTAATCTCACTTCAATACCAACTTTAGATAATAGTTTTATCAGGATGATAATTCCACCAAATTTTACGGGAATACTTAAAAATAGGAACTTAAATGTTTTTAGAGGCTCATTATGTTTGGAATTGACAAGATTACACCAGGAAAAGTGGTTAAAGCTGCAACAGTCGCTGCTGGTGTTGGTGCTGCGGCTATGCTTGCACCCATAGGGGTAGTTGCTGTTATTGGACTTACGGCTGCTGGGGCTGGTGCGAGTTGGGTAGCTGATAGTCTAGGAGATGAAATAAATAGTAATGACAAAGACAAAAGTGATAGCTAGTTCTCTCTAATTAAGTTACAAGACAAGATTGTAGTAAATCACAAAAAAACTGGGATAAGCTCATAATGCTTACTCTATAGAGATAAAGATTATGTCGATGTTAGTAGTTAATTCTTTAACATTACTAGTGACTAATCCACATAAAAATAGAGGTGGTATTACTTTTATATTCTTTATGTAGTGTAAGGTATCCCAGTTTTTTGTTGAAATGGAAATAATACCAATCTAAGTTATATCGATTCTATCAATTTTGAGATTTTAACTGCTAGTTATTAATAAACTTACCTAAATGACTAAATATGGGCGTATTTAACAAAATTACAACAACATTTCAGGAACCTAGACAACTTATACAAAAAAGTCTAGAAGAATATATTGTGTTTAGCCTAGAAGCGAAACAGTTGACTTTAAGAAAAAAAGTTGTTTTACTTCTCTGCAAAAAAGCACAATCTAGAGTTGAGCAATTAAAAAGCTTAGAACCAGACTTAGAGGAAGGGCTTATTGCAACAATAGAGTACAATCAGATTCAAGTAAAATTACATTTTACTCCTGAGAAAATAACTCTTAACAAAGACGACATTGAAGGAGAAATTCGCTTATTAAAGCCTCCTCAGTTTGATACTGAGTCGATAGTTTACCGTTATCTCATTGCTGGCTGGAAAATTTTCTTGGGAGGTAAAGTTCCTAATGGAGCTTTACCAAAGGAAGTTAGAATTGAAGATGATAAAATATACTAAACTCTCCCTAGAAATCAGTTGCAGCTTTTAGATTCCCTTTTTCATAATCTTGAAGATGGCTCTTCTTTGACAACTAAAGTAAAAGAGGGAGAGTTAACTATTGGCACTTCTGTAACTTTAAATTGGAATAATTTCAAACTTCAAAATTTGCTACAACTTCTGAATCTCAAAAACTAAAAATAGCTAACTGCTAGTTTTAAACTCACCAGCAATTAGCTATTAATTATAGTTAGCAATTGACTTATTCCTAACCGAGTGCTTCTGCACCACCAACAACCTCAAGCAGCTCTTGAGTAATTGCAGCTTGACGAGCTTTGTTGTAAAACAAGGAAAGATTTACACACCTGTCCGTCTGATACATTAGAATTGTTAGGCAACTGGTTGCATTGAACTTATTTGCCCTAGCTCAACACTCACAGCATCAAAGCGATCGTCTCCTGGATGATATGACAAAACTTCTATACCAATTGGCTCGCCACTCACCCCATCTTTAATCAAAATCACCCCGTCTCCAAGCTCAGTGGCAATTTGGTTTTTTCTCGGTACTTGCCAAAAGACACTTAATAGCTCCATTTCTGGTTCGTAAAACACCTTTATTTGAGCCACACTGTTTCGCCCTCCTTAATCGCATCTGTTTGGTAGGCTGTAATCAGGAATCCATCTCCATTTAAGCGTCGCGCCACCGCAACTACCCAACGTTTTTCTTTCCGTTCCCGATAAAATAATAATACTTCTGCATCTCGGCTACTGCGTCGAACTTCATCCGGTGCAGCAAGAGCTGATTGAATTAGCTCCTCTAATTCCTCTATATCAGGATGCTTGATAATCAATCGTTGCCAATACTCTTCAGATGTTCTCACTGTAAAGCCAAGGGGCGTAGAAATTTCAAACTTCATGGAAATACTAGCACTACAAAGATTCGTATCACATTTGTTTGTCGCATATGCCCAAAACTAAAAATAGCTAATCGCTAGTTTTAAACTCACCAGCAATTAGCTATTAATTATAGTTAGCAATTGATTTATTCCTAACCGAGTGCTTCTGCACCACCAACAACCTCAAGCAGCTCTTGAGTAATTGCAGCTTGGCGGGCTTTGTTGTAAGACAAGGAAAGGCTTTTAATCAATTCACCAGCGTTATCACTGGCGTTGCTCATCGCTGTCATCCGCGCGGCTAGTTCACTAGCGGCAGATTCTTGCAATGCGCGTAATAGTTGGTTGCCCAAATATAGAGGTAGCAAGGAATCCAGAATTTGTACTGGGTCTTGCTCGAAAATCATGTCGCGGGGTAAAGGACGTGCTTCGCTAGTCACTTTTTGCCGTTCCACTTCAAACTGACCACCACGAGTTGTTAAGCGGAAGATTTCGTCGTCGGCTGCTTCTAAACCTTGGGGGTCAAGAGGTAGCAAAGTTTGCACTACGGGACGAGAACTTACTAAGGAGACGAAGCGAGTATAAATTAACTCGATGCGGTCTACTTTCTCAGAAAGGAACAAAGACAGCAACTCGTCAGCAATCTTAGTGGCTTCCTCAGCAGTGGGGATTTGTTCTAAACCACTGTAAGTAGCGTCAATTGGTTGGTCGCGGCGTTGGAAGTATTGAGCAGCTTTCCGTCCCACGATGACGAAGGTGTAGTCAATACCTTCTGCTTTCAGTTCCTTTGTACGGTTTTCAGCACGACGGATGACGTTACTATTGTAACCGCCACACAAACCGCGATCGCCTGAAATTACCAACAACCCTACTGATTTCACTTCCCGTTTTCTCAGGAGTGGGAGGTTGGCTTCTTCAAAGCGCAAACGTGTTTGCAGACCGTAGAGCACCTGCGCTAATCTGTCAGCGAAGGGGCGAGTTGCTAGCACTTGTTCTTGCGCTCTCCGCACCCGCGCCGCCGCTACTAGGCGCATCGCTTCTGTAATTTTTTTGGTGTTCTTGACCGACTGAATGCGATCGCGTATTGATTTTAGGTTAGGCATATTCTCTTAAGTTCCCAGTCAATAGTCTCTAGTCGAAAATTCATAGTCAATAGCCATTAATTTATGAACTAATGACTAATGACCAATGACTAATGACCAACTACGCTGCTGCTTTGAAGGTCTTTTTGTAATCGTCTAAAGCAGCTTTCAAGGATTTTTCTTCGTCATCACCTAGCACTTTGCTGCCTTGTACTGCGGCGTAGTAAGGGTTAGCACCAGATTTCAAGTAATCTCTGAAGCCCTTGGTGAAGGTGGTAACTTTGTCAACGGCGATATCATCCAAGTAACCGTTGATACCAGCGTAGAGAATAGCCACTTGTTCAGCTACGGACAAAGGCTCGTTTTGGGGCTGTTTGAGCAGTTCCCGTAAGCGTTGACCTCTAGCTAATTGGTCTTGGGTAGCTTTATCTAAGTCGGAAGCGAATTGTGCGAAAGCTTGCAGGTCGTCGAACTGTGCTAGTTCGAGCTTAATCTTACCAGCAACTTTCTTCATCGCTTTGGTTTGCGCCGCAGAACCTACACGGGATACGGAGATACCAGGGTTTACAGCCGGACGAACACCAGCGTTGAACAAGTCAGAAGATAAGAAAATCTGACCGTCGGTAATCGAAATTACGTTGGTAGGAATGTAAGCAGAAACGTCACCAGCTTGGGTTTCGATGATGGGTAGTGCGGTCATGCTACCTTTACCCAATTCGTCGCTGAGTTTAGCAGCGCGTTCCAACAAGCGGGAGTGAATGTAGAATACGTCTCCGGGGTAAGCTTCCCGTCCGGGTGGACGACGCAGCAGCAAGGACATTTGGCGATAAGCTTGTGCTTGCTTGGACAAGTCGTCGTAAACTACCAGGGTAGCTTTGCCTTTGTACATGAAGTATTCAGCAATGGTCGCGCCGGTGTAGGGTGCGAGGAATTGCAGGGTAGCAGGGTCACTGGCGTTAGCAGCAACTACTACGGTGTAGTCCATCGCGCCTTTTTCTTGCAGGGTTTGGACTACGTTCGCAACGGTGGAAGCTTTTTGACCAACGGCGACGTAAACACAAACTACATCTTCGCCTTTTTGGTTAATGATAGTGTCAATGGCGATCGCAGTTTTACCTGTTTGACGGTCGCCAATGATCAATTCCCGTTGTCCACGACCGATGGGAATCATGGAGTCAATAGCGGTAATACCGGTTTGCATCGGTTCGTGTACGGAACGACGCGCAATAATACCAGGTGCAGGAGATTCAATCAAACGGCTTTCACTGGATTTGATATCACCTTTACCATCGATAGGACGACCCAAAGCGTCAACAACGCGACCAATCAAGGATTCGCCTACACCGATTTGAGCGATTCTACCAGTAGCGGTGACAGAACTACCTTCTTGGATTTCCCGGCCTTCACCCATCAATACCGCGCCCACGTTATCTTCTTCCAAGTTTTGGGCGATACCAACAGTACCGTCTTCAAATTCCAACAATTCACCCGCCATAGCCTTTTCTAGACCATAAATCCGGGCAATACCGTCTCCAACTTGCAGAACAGTACCTACGTTAGCAACTTTGACTTCTTGGTCGTATTGCTCAATTTGCTGTTGAATAATGCTACTAATTTCGTCGGGTCTAATTGATATGCTCATGGTGTATCTTTTTTTCTTGCAAGACGGAAGAATTTGATAGTAATCAGTAGAGTGGGCATTGGGAATTGGGCATGGGGCATGGTTTTCAACTCTCCCCTGCTCCCTGCTCCTGAAGCTCCCCTGCTTCTTCTAGCCATTCGTTAAGCGTAAAGACAGGCGACGGAGTTGACCCCGTAAGCTGGAATCAATTACTTGTGAGCCGACTTTGATGATCACACCACCAATTAAATCGCTGTCAACTTTAGTTACCAGTTCTACTTGACGAGCTTTAGTAAGTGCGATAATTTTCTGCTCAATTGCCTGTTGCTGTTCTGGTGATAGGGGAACAGCAGAGGTGACTTCCGCTAACACGGTTTGATTCAACTGCCGCAACAGTGCTAAATACTGCTGTAGAATTTCTTCCAAGAAGAAAATGCGTCGTTTGTCTACTAACAGTAACAAAAAGTTGCGTAAGTAAGGGTTAGCTTGCTCGCCCAAAATTTGCGAGATAACCCCTTTTTTTGTATCTGGTTTAATAAAGGGGTTATCTATGAAATTTTTTAGCTGTTGAGAATTCTGCACCAGGTCAATTAAGGTACGAGCATCGTTACCAAACTCTTCGGTGAGATTTTTGGATTTTGCTAGTGACATTAAAGCCTGTGCATAAGGCTGGGCTATTTCAGCTGTTTCTACAGTACTTTTCATTACCGTCCTCCCACCTGAGCGATGCTACGGTCAATGATGGCTTGCTGTACATCGTCAGCAATTCCCGACCGCAGTTGTGACTCGACTTTTTGTAATGCCAGGGCGGCTACTCGCTGCCGCAGTTCGGTCAACGCCCGCTCTCTTTCGGTGTTTAAATCAGCTGCTGCTGTTTGTTTCAAGCGTTCTACGTCTTGCGCTGCCTTGGCCAATAGGGCTTCTTTAGTTGCCTGGGCATTTTCTTCGGCTGCTTTGCGGATGCGCTCTGCTTCAGCCTGAGCCTGGGTCAACTGTTCTTGCGCTTGGGAAAGAGCAGCTTGTGCGTCTTTTAAGCGTTTTTCGGCATCCTGAATTGCTGTAGCAATGTTGGACTTGCGCTCAGTCAGGATATTGCTTAAAACTTTACGTCCAAAGTAGAATAGTATGCCTATCAGAATCGCCAGGTTAATGACATTGGTTTCCAGGATGTCTAGGTTTAGACCGAAACCACCTTCTGCTGCGCCTTCTGCCAACTCAGAGTGAACAGCGTGCGCTTCTGCGGCAAGTAATAAGAAATTGCCCATGATACCCATTTACAAGTGCGCTGCTCGCTTGCTAGTACATTGTATTTTCTCCCAGGAAACTTTAACCTCTTCACTTCCTAATCAGAAATCAAGCGTCTTCATTTCCCGATGAGAAAGATGTCTTTCTTGACACTTAATTAAGCGCGCTGGGAATATTGCCCAGGTGCGCTTATTTTTTGACAGAGCAGGAGCATATGAAGCTCATTAAGCTGCTGTCCCTAATAATTTTCCGAGAATTTGCTGGCTGAGGCTATCCACTTGCTGCTCTAAGGAGCGCATAGCTTCTTGCTTTTGTTGCTCGATTTCAATGGCAGCTTTTTCTCTTTGAGCTTGAGCTTCCTGTTGTGCTTCGGCAATCTTTTGGGCAGTAATGGTTTTAGCGTCAGTTTGGGCTGCTTCTGCAACTGCTAGTGCTTGCTTGCGTGCATCTGCTAATTTTTGCTCGTATTCTTGAGCTAAACGTTCAGCTTTCGCCAAGCGTTCTTTTGCATCCAGGGTATTGGTGCGGATGTAGTTATCGCGATCGTCCAGTACCTTGGTAATTGGCTTATAGAATATAGCATTCAACAATGCTGCCAACACCAAGAACTGCAATGCCATTAATGGCAAGGTAGCATCGAAATCAAACATTTCTCTCCTCGTGAGGTTGGAGTAGCAGTTTTCATGGCTAACAATTACATCCAACCTTTGATATTTTAGAGACCCATAGCCAACAAGGGTCAAGGGATTTTGGATTTTAGATTTGCGATTTTGGATTCATACTAACCCAAGGGTTAACTTGTTCTGAGCATTTTTAGATTGCTGATTTTGAGATTGACTCTACCCACCAGCTTAAAAACATTGACCAAAAACTTTTGATAATCCAAAATCCAAAATCCAAAATCTAAAATCTCTTGTAGAGGCGTGAAATTTCACGTCTCTACATTGATCAAACTTTTAGGGATTAGGAAAAGGGGTTAGCGAACAGCAATACAAGGGCAATAACCAGACCGTAAATAGTCAGGGATTCCATGAACGCCAAGGTTAATAGCAGAGTACCGCGAATTTTGCCTTCTGCTTCGGGTTGACGAGCAATACCTTCTACTGCTTGACCAGCAGCGTTACCTTGACCGATACCAGGGCCGATTGCAGCCAAACCAATTGCTAGAGCAGCAGCTAGAACTGAAGCAGCAGAAACTAATGGATCCATGTTGATTTTCCTTGCTTTAAGTACAGAAATAACAAAAGTTAACTAGTTAAGACGTGTTTTTTCACGCTGCACCGAGTTCTTACAAATCGCGCCAGGCGACATTTTGAGCGTTAATGCTCTTTTTGAACTGTGCTAACAACTGAGGGCGTTAATGCTCCTCATGCTCGTCGCCGTGTCCTTCCATCGCCTCATGAATGTATGCTCCGGCTAGGGTAGCAAACACTAACGCCTGGATAGCACTGGTGAATAAACCCAAGGCCATTACAGGGAGAGGAATGAACAAAGGAACTAACAGCACTAATACCGCCACAACCAATTCATCCGCCAAAATGTTTCCGAAAAGACGGAAGCTTAGGGAGAGGGGCTTAGTAAAATCTTCCAGAATAGCAATTGGCAATAATACGGGTGTTGGCTCTATGTACTTCTTGAAGTAACCTAAACCCCGCTTGCTGAATCCGGCATAAAAGTATGCTAAAGAGGTCAGCAATGCCAATGCGACTGTCGTATTGATGTCGTTGGTGGGGGCTGCTAATTCACCAGATGGCAGCTTAATCAGCTTCCAAGGAATCAGCGCACCTGACCAGTTCGATACGAAGATAAACAAGAATAATGTACCAATAAATGGTACCCAAGGGCGGTATTCTTTCTCACCCAGTTGGTTTTTAGCCAAGTCCCGAATAAATTCTAGGGCATATTCCATCAAATTTTGGATGCCACTGGGAATTCTTTGGGGGTTGCGACTGGCGGCTAGTGAAGCTATTACTAGCAAACTAATCACAAACCACGAGGTGAGGAACACTTGCCCGTGAATTTTGAGGTTGCCCAATTGCCAGTAGAAATGATGACCCACTTCTAATTCGGCTAGGGGAAAAGAATTAAAGGCGTTTAAGACACTAAGCATTTGCATTCTTCAAGCATTTTCCCCAAGGAGCGAGGATGGGTGTATTGTCTTTAGTGAGCCTGATTTGTTTTAAGAATCAGGATTGAACGCAGTTTGCACCATGTAGACGAGGAGTGTGCCTTTGTAGGTGAGAAATCCCAAAAAAATGGGCATAACTTGTAGATCGCGCCATTGAGTTGCTAGTATAATCAACCCAATAAATAGAGCAAAACGATTTTTGCTCAGACGCTTTTTCTCTCCACCCAGCGACTCAACGTCTTTAGCTAGCATCTTTAAGTAAAACACACCTGTACACGCCCCTAATAAATAATTGAGGGCAATGTTGAGGGAATAAAAAATCCACACCGAGATGAATATTATCCCAGTCAGGACAAGTGTGATTACCAACAACTTCTGGTAGAGTTGATAGAACTCGCTCATAGAAGTGTTGACTGGTTCTGTGTCCTCAAAACCAGATTCAGCATCTTGTGGTGTTGTCGGATTCGGTGCAATTGATTCTTCTGACAAGCTCACGGGACTTGAAACCAGTACAGCTAACTATATGATGACTGCACATTCAGTCAGCTGAATCATATCACGATCCGGTAACAATACTTTAGAAAAAAACAATTAACTTCTTTTTTTGGTGGGATTTAAGAGGGGTTAGAGGTAAGAGATTGTTTCATGTTGGGTAAAGTGTGGCTGTGATTGGCTTGTAGGGAATTTCCAGCTATTGCTGTGATGATGAAGTCGGATTTCAGTGCATCAGTCGGTTTTGGAGAGTGTTTTGTAGAGAAGCGATATATCGCTAACTGTTCCGCTAGGGCTGAGTTCACAAATTTCTGACTTGTAGGGTTATTCATCACCCAGTTGTTTTGAGCAATTGCTGGCTACACTTCTACTTTACATGAGATTTAGGCTAAAGGTGTGGAGGGCGATCGCTCGTCACTTGCTCACGACAGCAAGAGTCATAAGATTCTGATACACAGAGACGTTAGTAGAGAGGTAGAAATTGCCTCTGCGTATAAGTCATTGATTATGTGCCTTTATTTGCCGAAGATAGTTATGTAAGAAAAGAATCAGGAAGTGATGGATTTTTACATATCCCTTCACCACGGCCAAATCCTTAACTTTTTGTGTTCCAATAAGAAACTAGAGATTAAAAGCAAATTAGAACTTTTTTGGTGTTTTTCTTAAGAAATGTAACAAAAATGAGATTTTGTCTCAGCCAAGCAAGAGTACGTACTTCTTGAAATACAGGGATCGAGACGCAAAAATCTACATACTTCTTAATAATTCAACAGTGGAAACGCAAAACGTTCTAATCTAAAAGCTGACTGGGTTAATTTTACTGGCAACTTTGTAGGCAATAATCACAACGCATAAGTACACCGATGTGTCAAGCCTCAAAACAACCCAGACTTAACACATAAATGATTATGATGGGAGTTTTACAAATCCAATGAGTGTTAAGGCGAGTGGTGGAAGCTCTGTTGCGCGCCCGCAACTATATCAAACCTTAGCTGTAGCAACCATTTCCCAAGCGGAACAGCAAGACCGCTTTTTGGGATCTGGTGAACTAAAAGAACTAGCAAGCTATTTTGCATCTGGTGCAAAGCGTTTAGAAATTGCCCAGACCCTCACAGAAAATTCTGAAATTATTGTCTCCCGTGCTGCTAACCGGATTTTTGTTGGTGGTTCGCCAATGGCTTTCCTAGAAAAGCCAGCACCAGAACCTGAACTAGCAATGGCGGCAGTTGGCGCGGGTGGAGATGTCAGAGAAGGAATGAAACTAGGAACTGTCACCTACGTGGAAACCCGTGGTGGATTCTTAGAAAACTTGCGCTCCATCTTCAACACATCTCCTAGTGGCCCAACCCCACCAGGATTTAGACCAATTAACGTCTCTCGTTACGGCCCCAGCAACATGGCCAAGAGCTTGCGGGATTTATCCTGGTTCTTGCGCTATGCGACTTATGCGATCGTTGCTGGCGACCCCAGTATCATTGCTGTAAACACCCGTGGTTTACGCGAAATTATTGAAAATGCTTGTTCAGGGGAAGCAACTTTAGTTGCTTTGCAAGAAATCAAAGCTGCATCGTTGTCTTACTTCCGTAAAGATGCTGAAGCCACAGACATTGTGACTCAGTATATGGATGTATTGTTGACCGAATTCAAAGGAGCTACACCTTCTGCGAAAGTACGTCAACGTCCCTCCAGTGACCAACAAGGTTTACAACTACCCCAAATTTACTTCAACGCTGCGGAAAGAAGACCCAAGTTTGTGATGAAGCCTGGGTTATCTGCTACTGAGAAAAACGAAGTAGTCAAAGCAGCCTATAGACAAATTTTTGAGCGCGATATTACTCGTGCTTACAGCTTGTCTATTTCTGACTTAGAATCCAAAGTCAAAAACGGCGACATCTCCATGAAGGAATTCGTCCGTCGTTTGGCGAAATCTCCCCTTTACCAAAAACAGTTTTACCAACCTTTTATTAACAGCCGTGTTATTGAATTAGCTTTCCGTCACATTTTGGGACGGGGGCCAAGTAGCCGCGAAGAAGTACAAACCTACTTTTCCATTATTTCTAACGGCGGTCTACCAGCTTTAGTAGATGCTTTGGTAGATTCTCAAGAATACAGCGACTATTTTGGGGAAGAAACAGTACCTTACTTGCGTGGTCTGGGTCAAGAAGCCCAAGAATGTCGTAACTGGGGGCCACAGCAAGACCTGTTTAACTACAGCGCGCCTTTCCGCAAAGTCCCCCAATTCCTTACCACATTTGCAGCTTACGAACAGCCATTACCTGACCAACACCCCTACGGTTCTGGTAACGACCCCTTGGAAATTCAATTTGGGGCGATTTTCCCCAAAGAAACACGCAACCCCAGCACCAGTCCCGCACCTTTTGGCAAAGATACCAGACGGATCTTGATTCACCAAGGGCCGGGAATTAATAACCAACTCAGTAACCCTGGTGCTAGAGGTATAGCTCCTGGTTCTTTGGGTGCTAAGGTATTCAAATTAGATCAATTGCCTGGGACAATTGGCAAAAAAGCTCCCAAGGGGACAAGTGTTAGATTTTCTGAAAGCTCCACTCAAGCCGTAATTAGAGCTACTTATCTACAAGTGTTTGGCCGCGACCTTTACGAAGGTCAACGGCTGAAAGTACAAGAAATCAAGCTAGAAAATGGCGACATTTCTGTTAGAGAATTTGTTCGCGCCTTGGCGAAGTCGGATGTATTCCGCAAAATGTACTGGACATCCCTGTATGTTTGTAAAGCAATTGAGTACATTCACCGCCGCTTGTTGGGTCGTCCTACCTACGGTCGTCAAGAAATTAACAAATACTTTGACCTCGCCTCGAAAAAAGGTTTCTATGCGGTGGTCGATGCCATTATCGACAGCGTAGAGTACAGTGAAGCTTTTGGCGAAGATACAGTTCCTTACGAACGTTATTTGACTCCTGCGGGTGTAGCACGGCGACAACTGCGTGTGGGTAGCATCCGTGAAGATGTCGGTGCAAAAGTCGTTAAAGAAGTCACACCCACCTTTGTAGAACTTGGTGCAGTGACTGAAAAACGTGCCGGATCCGATGTAGACTCCCGCATCAAACAAGGTGTTACTAAGCAACGGGAACAAACCAAAGTCTTCAAGTTAGTAGCTAACACCGTTGATAAAGCCGCAGTTAAAACTGTGATTAGTGCTGCTTACCGCCAAATTTTCGAGCGTGATATTGCACCGTATATCGTGAAAAACGAATTTACGGTTTTAGAAAGTAAATTGAGTAACGGCGAAATCACAGTCAAAGAATTTATTGAAGGTTTGGGTTACTCTAACCTGTATCTGAAGGAATTCTACACACCTTACCCCAACACCAAAGTAATTGAGTTGGGAACTAAGCATTTCTTAGGACGCGCACCTGTTGATCAAGCAGAAATCCGCAAGTACAACCAGATTTTGGCAACTCAAGGAATTCGTGCTTTCATTGCAGCGTTGTTGAATAGCCAGGAGTATCGCGAGGTCTTTGGTGAGGATACAGTTCCTTATCGTCGCTTCCCCACCCTGCCGGCTGCCAACTTCCCCAACACCGAAAGACTGTACAATCAACTCACCAAGCAAAACAATGAAGTGGTTGTACCCAGCTTTAAGACTGTGAAACCACGCATTGAAACTGATAAGACACCAATTTTAGCGAAGGCGATCGCAGATTTAGCGGCGGAAGCTAAACAACTCCACCAAGTCCAAGAGTTGGGACGTTCTATCAGCTACGGTGATCAACAATCTCTAGAAGTCAATCGCCAACCTATCCGCATTCACCGCCTGAGTGCAGGTGCAAACCTAGCCACCAGACAGGAAGTCATCAATGCTATTTACTCTCAGGTTATGGATGTACCAAACGGACAAGTTCCAGAAAACTTCCGTCTGGTTGACCTAGAAAGTAAACTCAGCAATGGTGAAATTTCCGTCCGCGAGTTTGTGTGTGAACTAGCTAGTTCCGATAGCTATTGTCAGCGTTTCTATACTCCCTATCCCGCCGCTAAGGTAGTGGAACTCCTGTTCCGTCACCTGTTGGGACGCACACCAGCCAACTCTGAAGAAATCAACCAATACGGCAGAATCTTGGCTGATAGCGGTTTACGCGCGGCTGTGACAGCAATTGTCAACAGTGCGGAGTATAACAGCTACTTTGGCGAAGAAGTAGTTCCCTACACACGTTAAACAAGAGTGCTGAGTTAAAAGTGCTGGGTGCTGAGTTAAAAGATGATTTCTCATTGACTCAGGACTCTCCACTAAGTCCAGTGCTAATTTCTAAGGGACTGGGGACTGGGAAAACTTCCCAGTAACCAATCCCTAACTTTCTCCTGCATAGCAAATCTGAAAATGAATGTTAAAAACTGTTAAGAGTAGCAATAAATGCTCAACAGAATGCCGGAGAATATTTTGCGTAAGGTAGCTGAGTTTAACAGCTTGTGTAGTTGTGTTAACTCCGCTAACCACGTAATCTAAATGATAGAAGCAGTGACTCATTTAACTGCTTTCGTCTGGAGGAAGAGACTTAAATCTCGACCCAGCTAGTTTTAAAATCCCACCAGTTTAACCAAAACTCTGGTTTCATTTCGTATTGGAGGAATCCATTAATGAGTATCGTCACGAAGTCCATCGTGAATGCTGATGCAGAAGCTCGCTACCTCAGCCCTGGCGAACTAGATCGGATCAAAGCTTTCACCGCTAGTGGTACACAACGTCTCCGCATCGCTCAAGTATTGACCGACAACCGCGAGCGTTTAGTTAAACAAGCTGGCGATCAACTTTTCCAAAAGCGTCCTGATGTTGTTTCTCCTGGTGGAAACGCTTACGGTCAAGAAATGACAGCTACCTGTCTGCGCGACCTAGACTACTACCTCCGCCTCGTTACCTACGGAATCGTAGCTGGTGACGTTACCCCCATCGAAGAAATCGGTATCATCGGTGTTCGCGAGATGTACAAGTCCCTCGGAACTCCTATCGATGCAGTTGCTGGTGGTGTTGCTGCTCTCAAAGGTGCTGCTGCTAGTCTGTTGTCTGCTGAAGATGCTGCTGAAGCTGGATCTTACTTTGACTACGTAGTAGGTGCATTGTCGTAGGGTCAAGCTATTTCCTGACCACAATGGAACTATTGCAATTAGGTTGAAAATAAGGAATTAACAAAATGGCTCAAGACGCAATTACCGCTATCATTAACTCTGCGGACGTTCAAGGTAAGTACCTAGATAGCTCTGCTTTAGACAAACTCAAAGCTTATTTCTCCACTGGTGAACTGCGCGTTCGTGCTGCTACCACCATCAGTGCTAATGCAGCTACCATCGTTAAAGAAGCTGTAGCTAAATCCTTGTTGTACTCTGATATCACCCGTCCCGGTGGTAATATGTACACCACCCGTCGCTACGCTGCTTGTATCCGTGACTTGGATTACTACCTCCGCTACGCTACCTACGCTATGCTAGCTGGCGATCCTTCCATCCTCGACGAGCGCGTACTCAACGGTTTGAAAGAAACCTACAACTCCTTGGGTGTACCCATCGGTTCTACCGTTCAAGCTATCCAAGCTATCAAAGAAGTTGCTGCTAGCTTAGTAGGCCCCGATGCTGGTAAAGAACTCGGTGTTTACTTAGACTACATCTCCTCTGGCTTGAGCTAAGAGCTACATGACACTTGAGTAATTGAGTGTAAGTTGATTTAGGTCTGGAAATCAACTGTGAGTGCTAGAAAGTTTAGTCGCTTATCCTACTAAAAATTTAGTTATGAGTGTTAGCTGTCTAGTATTGACGTTTGATTTCCAGCCTTCGCAAGATTAATTAAATATTTTGGGTAAAATACATCCCCGTTTTTTGAAATAAAAAAGTTTTCACATTGACCATAGGAGATTCAACAAATGGCGCGGTTATTTAAAATCACAGCTTGTGTTCCTAGCCAAACCAGAATTCGCACCCAGCGTGAACTGCAAAATACCTACTTTACTAAACTTGTTCCCTACGACAACTGGTTCCGTGAACAGCAAAGAATTCAAAAAATGGGTGGCAAAATCGTTAAAGTGGAACTCGCCACTGGTAAGCAAGGCACTAATACCGGTTTACTCTAATTTCTATAGTGGGAAAATTCTTATACAAAGAAGTAGTTAAAGAGGTCAGATAATGACCTCTTATTTTTTGGCTTTGCTGAATCAGAGTATGAAATGCAAAAATTAACCTTGTTTTTGTTTGCATCTTCGCATCTACCCTTCTCCTTCCCTGCGGGACGCTACGCGAACGGGAACGTCTTCGGCGAATGTGTGAGACAATTCATATTCTCAATCAGCAACGCCTATTTTTTATAGAAAAATTTTAGGTATTAAATATTTTTATCAAGCGGTATCCTCTAGTATAAAGGGGAACTGGAGAACTAACATTACGCTTTTGTTTAGCCTCTTCGACACTTTTATCAAAAACAATGAGAGAACCTTATCTTCCTCACTATGATGAAGATATCAAAATTAAGCTGGCTATTGTAGAGACAATGGATGCGTGTGTGCAGTCTTTTAACGGGTTCAGCGTCAATTCTTGAAACACTCTCAATATAGTTTCTTTCCTGATTCCTTACTGTGGCTGAATCCATAGTCAGTGGTGAAAACAAATCGTAGAAATACGGATGTGAAGAACTTGAATTGTAACAATAAAATTAGTTATTTGTGAGAAATTATATATCTCATCCACAATGAACAGATGTTGCTGAGGTTAACTTTAGACTAAATGGAGAAAAAATAGGCGATCGCAAAACTTTTTGATGAGTCATAACCCGCAGCCTCAATTAACCGTATATTTGCAAGGGGTATACTATGTATGGATTAGTGAACAAAGCGATTCAAGATATGGTGTGTAGTCGCTTTGGTGAAGATATGTGGAGAACAATTAAACAAAAAGCTGAGGTAGATGTAGAAGTTTTCATCAGTATGGAAGGCTACCCAGATGATATCACCCACAGATTAGTGAGAGCTGCTAGTGTTGTTCTCAATCTGCCACCTTCAGAGATTATGCAAGCTTTCGGGGAATTTTGGGTGCAATATACATCCCAAGAAGGCTACGGCGAGATGATGGACATGAGTGGAGATACACTCCCAGAATTCTTAGAAAACCTGGATAATCTTCATGCTCGCGTAGGAGTTAGCTTTCCCAAACTACAACCGCCATCATTTGAATGTAGTGATGTGGACGAAGATGCACTCAAGCTACACTATCGTTCTGACAGAGAAGGACTAGCTCCAATGGTTTTGGGTCTAGTCAAGGGATTAGGAACAAGGTTTGATACAGAAGTCGAGATTACCCAAACCCAAAGCCGGGACAATGGTGCTGAACATGATGAATTTTTAGTGAAATATAGACAACAATGAAGGCTAGATGAATGCTCACTCCTCAATTCAGCCTCACACCAGAACTGTTTAATCAAGCCTTTCCTTTCCATTTTGTTTTTAATCAAAAAAGAGAAATTTTACAGGCTGGTGATGTTCTAGAACGCATCAGCCGTAAACCACTAGTTGGTAGTAAAATTGAAGAAAATTTTCGGATTAATCGTCCCAATATTGCATTTGATTTTGAAAATATTCACAAAAAATCACGCTCTCTTTTCATTTTGGAATTCATTGATAATGGAATGCTGATGAAGGGACAAATAATTTACCAAAAAGACCAAGAAATCATATTTTTTCTGGGGTCTCCTTGGATTACTGACACAGCTAGTCTTGCTAATTTCGGCATTAAACTCAAAGATTTTGCTATTCATGATCCGATTGCAGATTTTCTGTTTTTATTACAAGCTAAGGATACAGCATTAGTTGATGCACAAAAGTTAACAGCAGCAGACCCAGATAAATCACTGAGTTGTGTATTGTAGTTATTCTCAATTCTAGATTTTTACGAGGGACGTTTTAAAACGCAGTTGCTCAAGAGTGTGGAAAAAAGAATATCCTACACTCATATTGAGACTTTTTGGGAAAATTATTTGTCCGCGATGATCAATAAACTTTTAGTAATTACTGAAAGATTTGCACCTGATTTGGGTGGTTTAGCTAGTAGTGCGACGCGTTTGGTGACAACATTATCTCAATTGGGGATAGAAGTTGATGTGGTGGCTTGGAGTCGCTACTTACAAGCAGGTGTAGTGTTACCTCCAGAATCTTTAGAAATTCAACCCCGTGTCTATCGCATAGGCTTATATCGTCATTGGGATATGACTATGCCTCATACTTTAAATTTCTTGGAATGGCTGCATCAAACTCGTGATTATGATGCTGTTTGGGGTCATTATCTTTTTCCTAGCGGGTTTCTTGCTACATGGTTTGCCAAACTCCAGGGAATAGTTAGCACCGTCAGTGTGCGTGGTAACGATGTTGATAGGGAAATGTTTCCACCAGGAGATTTTGCACGGTTGCAGTGGACGTTACAAAATGCTGATGTGATGACTGCTGTGAGTGCGGATATGGCACGGAAGATTCAGCTACTATGTGGGCGTAATGATGTTTTAGTCTTGAAAAACACAGTCAATACCGAAATATTCTGCACGGGGAAAGAAACTGCGCTAGCAGAGTTAGAAGGAATAAATCAGCAACTGCGCCAGACTTTAGGAATTGCGGCGGAGGAAGTAGTGCTGGGGTTTTGCGGAGAATTGCGGGAGAAAAAAGGACAACAGTTTTTATTAGATGCTTTAACCACAGTCCGAAGAGAACGTCCGGCTTGTTTATTAATTATCGGGGAAGTGAGGGCAACTCAAGAATCTGTACTGCAAATGTATGCACATCATCAGCCGGAAAATGCTCAACGTGTTATTGTGACTGGACATTTACCCAACCCGGAAAAAGTAGCTAGCTATTTACGCTTGTGTGATGTTTATCTCCAGCCTTCACTATGGGAAGGAATGCCTAATGCACTGTTAGAGGCGATGGCTTGTGGTTGTTGCTGTATTGCCAGTGATGCGGGTGGGATACCAGAGATGATTTCGCATGGTGAAAACGGGTTTTTATTACCTCGTTCGCAGTTACATCGGTTGGGTGATGCGGTGTTGGAATATTTAGCAATGCCATTAGCAGAGAAACAGCGAATTCAGCAAGCAGCACGCGATCGCATTTTAAATAGCCATTCTATCATCCAAGAAAAACAACAACTTCAAACGGTAATTGACCGCTTGATTCCCAATTCTTGATAGGCATTAACCAAAGCCTCTCCGGCTTGTTGCCAAGTATAGTTGGTGATGATACGCTGGCGGGCATGACTGGCTAGTTTTATGGCTAATTCCGGCTCATGATATAGTCTGAAAACCGCATCTTTAATGGCTTTAGCTGAATTTGGTTTGACTAATAAAAAATCAACCCCATCTTCTCCTAGTTCTCGCACTACTGGTAAATCACTAGCAATTACAGGTACTCCCGTCGCCATCCCTTCTAAAATTTTCAGAGGACAGCAACCTTGAACTAAATTGCGATCGCTCGGTGTCAGTGGCGATAAAATCACATTGGCTGCATGAATCTTCGTCACTAAATCTGATTGTGACATTGGTTCTAAAATAGTTAACCTCTCTGCTACGCCAAATTTTAATGCCAGTTGTTTGATTGCTTGGATTTGTAATTCCCTGGCTTGTCCGATAATAGTTAAATTTGCCGTTATATCTCGATTAATTAATCCCAAAGCTTCCACAGCTAAATTTACTCCCTGCCAAGCAGACAGAGTGCCGAAATATAGCATTTCCCAGGGAATCTCAAGTTTATTTTCAGGATGACGATAGGTAAAGATATGCAAATCTACACCATTGGGAATGACTTTAATTTTTGCGGCGGGAATGTTTTTTTGCTGCTGTAAATATGTTGCTGTAATTTTACTAGGCGTAATAATTAAATCGGCAGCAGACAAACAAATTTGCTCTTGGGAAGATAATTTATGTAAAAGTTCTCGATCCTCACTCACACGAGGATAGCGATATTTCAATTCTATGGAAGGCAAGCCATTAACTTCAAAGATTAACTGATCACAATATTGATTTTTATTAACAGCAATGACAAATCCCTCATAAATTGAGCGAATATGAATAACATCAAATCGCTTTCCTTCTAGCCATAATCGCAATAAACGCCGAAAATAAATCACTCGCTGAATTAAGTTGTCTCCTAAAGCTGGGAGTGTTGTTTGCTTTATCTGTGGATGAATTGATGTAAATTCCTGCAATTCTGTTGTCGGTGAAACTGTCACTAACTGTACATCACCAAAATTTACACCTAAAGCAGAAACAAAAGCTTGAATATGAATTGCTGCTCCTTTTGGTGCTGGAACAGTATCAAAAGAAATATAAGCTATTTTAGATAATCCCATAGATATTTATACATTTCGTTGACACATATTTTTTTATTTTGGTATACTTGCAGCAAAACTTTTCTATTTTAGTTAAAACATCTTTGAATAAGAGAATCGACATTTAAATTAACCTAAGTTTAAAAAACTCAGAAAAACTCTTAATGGTGGAATCTCAATAAAATGACTGTCGAACTAGAAGAAATTCGTAAATCTCGGATCTATACCGTCAAGTCTTCCATCAAAAATGTTTTAGATGATTTACAAAAGATAGCAGAACTTGATAGTTTCGCCGAAATTCAGCAAAAACGATATGGTAAAATTGCACTTTTTTGCTTTTTGGGAATCGTCGCTCTATTTGTTATCTTATTTGTCATTTCCTTATTATTAACTAATACTGAATTATTAGGAGTAATTCTACTACTTTCAATATTGATAGCATTTTTCTTAATAATTTATGGGATTTATACATTATTTATGTATTTTAAATTCCAGCGATTAAACTTGCAAAACTATCGATATGACTTAACCAAAAAAGTCATACAAATGCTCTATCGTGATATCAAGGAAGATGCGCTCATAGATTTAGGTCTATCTTTTAAATCTCTGGATAAAGTAGAGAACAAAACAGGAACAATTGATCATCCTTATAAAGCTGGGTGGAAAATTGATAGTTATACTCAATCATGGTTGACAATTAAAGGACAATTTATAGATAAAACATATTTTGAATTAAGTTTAACTGAAATTTTAAAAAAGCAGTATGGCTGGAAACGTGGTAGTAGCGGCAAGAGTAAATATAAATCAAAAAGTAAATCGGGAGGGTTAGATATTAGCATCAGCTTAACTTATCCAAAAAAACGATATGGAGCAATCAAGCTTTTACAACAAGAAGTTAATCATGCCATTAAGCTACCGATATCATCAAGTCTCAGAAGATTGAGAATTACAGATGAAGCGATTTATATCACTGCGAGAGTTGCACCCCAATTTGTAAATGCTCAAGATAAAGTATATCAAACGATTACTGCTATGTTTTTGAGTAGTTATCAAGTCCTCAATTTAGCAAAAATGCTCACAAAATAAACATATGAAAAAAATAATTATTCAGGGTTTAATCTTCAGTATTTTGATTTTATCTTCTGTAAGTTGCAGTAATAATCAAGCGAATAATCTTCCACCTAATCAAGTTAATACTTTACCACCTAATATTAATGAAACGGTAGCAGCTACGCCTGTCAATAATGTTATAGATAAAACAGAGAAAATTAAGTTTAAAACAGAAGGTGGTGCTGATTTATTTGCTATTAAGCAACGGACAGATGGAGCTAAGTTAGTTGATGGTAAAGACGAGGAATTAGCTAGAATTAAAACTGATGATTCTGGTAAAATCAAAATCAAAAATGCCCAAGATAAAGTTTTAGGATATATCATCAATGCTGATGGTTCTTGGACAATCCAAGATGCTGAGAAAAAAGATATATATTTTCTCAAACGTAACAGTGATAATACCTATCAGCTAGAAGATAATACTAAAAAACAATTGTATCAAATTACCACTAATAAAGCTGGCTTAGAAATTACCACACCGGATAAGAAATTAGTTTATCAAGTGAGAATAAAAGAAGGTAAAATTTCCTTAAAAAATGCCTCTGGTGGTACTGTATTTTCTACAAAATCAAATATGTCTCCTATTGCATTCGCGTGCTTTGGATTAGATTCCCTCACCCGCGAACAACAAGCAGCTTTAGCTTACGCTGTGAATTTAACAGGAGGTTGAGCAACCTTGCAAATAAAATTATCTTGGTTAGATCCCAATACAGGCGATCGCCGTGAACCATTATTACAAATACCAGTGGCAATAGGCAAAGAATTTACAGCCATGCCACAACAAATTGATGATCAAAGAGTTTCTCGAATTGTCATTAAAGACGATTTAATCGCTGATTATCATGCTTTAATTATTTGGCAAAATCAAGAATTAGTTATTATAGATCAGAATACTAATAGCGGTATTAAAATTAATAGTGTACAGATAACAACTGGTAGTATTAATGATAGCGATCGCATTCAAATTGGTAATTGCGAAATCGTCATTAACCTTACCACAAAAGATGGTTGGGAGTGCGATCGCATGGTGGGTTTTTTGTTCAAACGTCGCTGTGGACGAACAGACACCACCAATTGTCCCCACTGTCACCAGTTCTATGAAGAAGACTACGCTTACTACCCTGACTATGGTGATTATCGGTCTAGTTCGTGGAGTAGAGATTATTACTATAACCGCGATCGCTATGATTATGACCCAGAAACAGGTAATGTAGACTTTACAGAATCCGACGGAATAAGTTTTGAAACAGAAAGAGATAGCGACTTTGAAACCAATATGGGAGCGAGTTGAAAAGGCAAAAGTAAAAAGGCAAAAGGCAAAAGGAAGAATAGTTTAATTTGCCAGCCGAGGGATTGGGGACTGGGGACAAGGGATATTATTTATATATCTAAATTCTCAATGCCCTATGCCTAATGACTAATGACTATTGACTAATAACTATTGACTAATAACTATTGACTAATAACTATTGACTAAAACTTGGTTAATTTACGCTCTTGGTGGCGGTTGGGGACATATTAATCGTGCTTTATCTTTGGGGAGAATTGCCCTTAACCAAAGAAGCATAGAAATCATTACTAATAGTCCCTATGCACAGTACATCAGTAAACAAGATTGCTTATTACATCAGATTGCTGATAGTGATAGCTTTGCTGCAACCTGTTGGAAAGTAAGAGAAATTTTTAATACTAATGCTACTAGATATAATTGCTTAATTATTGATACCTTTCCTAGAGGATTAGGCGGTGAATTAGCGGATATATTACCGCAACTACACAACATACCAAAAATCTTGATTCACCGAGATATAAATCCCCGATATGTAGAAGTTAAAAATTTGCGCTCATTTGTCACTGAAAATTTTCAGGCGGTAATTATCCCAGGAGAAGGAAAAGATTTACCTTTAGGAGATTTACCAGGAGTAATACACACAGCACCGTGGTTAATTCGCCACCCAGAGGAATTACCAGACCGAAAAATTGTGCGATCGCAGATTCTCAAAGTCGATGATAGCCGTAAAATTATCCTAGTTTGTGCGGCTGGGCAAATCTCAGAGTTACCCTTATTTACTCAACTTACCCTACAACTACACACAGCCTTCCCCGAATGCGCTGTGAGAATTTTATCCCCTCACTGTCCTAGTGAAGATTTACGTAATTTCTGGTTGTTTCACCATCCAGGCATCGAATGTTTTGCCGCAGCTGATATAGTTGTTGGCAGTGCTGGATACAACACAGTTTACGAATGTACTTCTGTGGGTGTACCTTTAGTAGCACTACCACTACCAAGACTGTACGATCGCCAGCAACAAAGAGCCAACAAAGTTTACCAGGTGCGTAACATCCCCGATGCACTCTTTACAGTCAAACAAATTCTCGATACAGTCAAAGACCGTCAGTTAATTCCAAATTACATCAATGGCGCGATCGCCGCAGTGCATCACATTACTAATTTTGAGTTATAAGTTATGAGTGTAATTCCTAACTTTTAACAAAATTGAGGGGTTTAAACCCCCAAATTGCGAATTGCGAATTGCGTTAGCGAAGCGGGGCGTTAGCCCATTGCGAATTGCGAATTGCTTTAACAACTCCTTACCTTTTACATATAACGGCATCGTGAATCTACGCAACCTGATTCCAATTTTTGATGATTCTGTCTCCAACTGGGCATTAGAGGCGCGGTTGTTGCGTTGGTTGACATTTATTTGGTTATTTGTCGGTTTGATTATCCTCTTTTCAGCATCCTACGTGGTGGCTGATGTTCGTCAAGGTGATGGACTATATTACTTTAAGCGACAAATTCTTTGGGTACTTGCATCGCTGTTTGGATTCAACTTTATTGTGAATCGACCTTTGCAGAAAATTTTAGGCGCGTCCCATTGGTTTTTAGGTATATTTTTATTATTAATTTTTGTGACTTTAGTTCCAGGTTTGGGAAAAAAAGCCTTTGACGCAGCCCGTTGGATAGCTTTAGGGCCAATTCCCATTCAACCTTCCGAATTAATTAAACCCTTTTTAGTGCTACAAAGTGCGCGGCTGTTCGGACAATGGGAAAAATTAGCCTGGCGCATTCGTTTAACTTGGCTAGCTATCTTTGGCTTAGTAATTTTAGGAATTCTTGCCCAACCCAACTTAAGTACAGCCGCCCTTTGTGGAATTACCATCTGGCTGATAGCACTAGCTGGTGGTGTACCTTACAAGTATTTAACCAGTACAGCCATCGGGGGATTTGCATTAGGAATACTCAGTATCAGCATTAAAGAATACCAACGCAAGCGCGTAATGTCATTTCTCAATCCTTGGGCGGATGCTACCGGAGACGGCTATCAATTAGTACAGAGTCTTTTAGCCGTAGGATCTGGTAAAACCTGGGGCGCAGGCTTTGGAATGTCCCAACAGAAGTTATTTTATCTGCCAATTCAAGATACAGATTTTATTTTTGCGGTCTTCGCCGAGGAGTTTGGCTTTGTTGGCAGTATTGTACTGTTACTGATGTTAGCAGCATTCGCCACACTCGGCTTAATGGTAGCACTGAAAGCAAAAAACCCCATTCACCGTTTAGTAGCAATGGGTATCACCATCGTTATGGTAGGACAATCACTGCTACATATTGCCGTAGCTACAGGTGCATTACCCACAACAGGTTTACCCTTGCCTATGTTTAGCTATGGTGGTAACTCGATGATTGCTAGCTTAATTGGTGCAGCCATACTCATTCGAGTAGCTAGAGAAAGCAGTGAAGCCGAAGTTGTACCCCTACATAGACCTCAACTAGAAAAGAAACGTCAACGGCGACGGATGTTTTAATATGAGGCACGGGGCATGGGGGATTGGGCATTGGGATGAAACCTCTCCTACACGCCTTTTTTTAATAATTTCCCAACCCCCAATTGTGGCACAATAAAGAACTGTAATAAGAAAGATATTATTAAGGTAATTTAGTGACTCCAACTGCTCAATCCACGGCAAGTGCGCGTCGCGTGGTGTTTCCATTTACGGCAATTGTAGGCCAGGAAGAAATGAAGCTGGCACTACTGTTGAACGTGATTGATCCCAAAATCGGTGGTGTAATGATTATGGGCGATCGCGGTACAGGTAAATCCACAACTATCCGGGCGTTGGCTGACCTCTTGCCAGAAATCTCCGTAGTCGCCAATGACCCCTTCAACAGCGACCCCCGCGACCCTGACCTGATGAGCGATGAAGTCCGCCAGAAGGTTGACCAAGGGTCTGAAATTCCCGTTGAACTGAAGAAAGTCCAAATGGTAGACCTCCCCCTGGGAGCTACAGAAGACCGCGTTTGTGGTACTATCGACATCGAAAAAGCTTTATCGGAAGGTGTAAAAGCTTTTGAACCTGGACTGCTAGCTAAAGCCAATCGGGGTATACTTTACGTCGATGAAGTCAACTTGCTAGATGACCACCTTGTAGACGTACTTCTCGATTCTGCCGCTAGCGGTTGGAACACCGTAGAACGGGAAGGTATTTCCATCCGTCACCCAGCTAGATTTGTACTAGTAGGCTCAGGAAACCCAGAAGAAGGTGAACTGCGTCCCCAATTGCTTGACCGATTTGGTATGCACGCGGAAATTCACACCGTTAAAGAACCAGCCTTAAGGGTGCAAATCGTCGAGCAAAGGTCAGAGTTTGACCAAAATCCGCCAGGATTCCTCGAAAAATACAAAACAGAGCAAGAATCTCTGCAAGAGAAAATTGTTAACGCACAAAAGCTACTACCAGAAGTCAAACTAGACTATGACCTACGGGTGAAAATCTCAGAGGTCTGTTCAGAATTAGATGTTGACGGCTTACGTGGTGATATTGTCACCAACCGCGCCGCTAAAGCATTAACCGCTTTTGAAGGTCGCACCGAAGTTACAGTTGATGATATCCGTCGCGTCATTACTTTATGTCTGCGTCACCGCCTACGGAAAGACCCCTTAGAATCAATTGATTCTGGCTATAAAGTAGAAAAAACTTTTGGTCGCGTTTTTGGTGTAGAAATTGCCGAAGATGACACTAACCAAAGGAATGGTACAGGTCAAATGAAGACAGGTGTTAGATAGTCATTTGCCGTCGAAAATACCAATACCAACATACAAATGTTTTTTCAGGGTTGAACATTGTTCAACCCTCATTTATGAGTTATCAGGCACAATATTACTGAAATAGCAAAAAATAGCTGTAGAAATTACTGTTTACTTATTACTCATTACTCATCACTCATCACTCAGCACTCATCACTCACTATGAGAATTTGGCGATTTTGGTTGAACAGTTTCATTGTAGCTAGTCAATACAATCCCCCTAGTTTAGTAGAGTTAATCATGCTGACGCTAGCGATCGCTATGTTGACAGTTGCAATGATTACACCAGACAAACCCTATTTTATCTTGTGTTTAAGTTTGTCAGTAGGGGCTGCTATGTCTATTTTAGTCCGAGAAGCGATCGCACCCTCGCCCCAAACCAGAGTCACCCAAATAGCAGCAATCATATTACTCCTCATTAGCTTTTATGGGCTTGCTGACACACTCAACACCCTTGAGTTTATTAAAAGCAAAAATGATTGAGCATTTCTTTTCCCCATCCCCAATGCCCAATGCCCAATTACCACCCTTGCATTTCTACTAATTCCATACACAAATCATTAATCTTTTCTAAATTTGGGTGATGCGGTAAAGTCGATTGGTCATAAACAGCATCCATTTGAGCCACTAAATCATTTGCCATTTGCATCACTTGTTCATAAGAATATGCACCCTTGAGAATAGCTTTTAAATCATCAACATCACCTGCTACTCTCCTATCAACAATTACTCTACCTGTCTGCAATATTTCTAAACCACTGCGTAGCAGTCTAATGCAGTGCATTCCATGTTTTAAGTCAAAACCTGACTTTCTTTCCATTTCTGCCCTAGCAGGATTGCGATTTTCTTGCCATGATATATAAGCTTTCCATTCCCTCAAAGCTACCTGATAACTTTGACTCTTTTGTAGCAAGCGAATAAAATCACCCCGACTATTAGTTAATTTTTGCGTATACTCCAAAACTTCGTCAGGTAAAGTGTACTGTTTCAAAACACCTTTAAAATCAATATCAGCCGTCAGCAACTTATATAATTGTTCAGCCTCTTCTAAAAACTCAATTCTGCCTCTAATTAAAATATAAAGATACTCCAGAAAAGCGTTTAATTCATCTTTAATTAAAGGTTCTTCATTTTCGATACCAAAATCAGATGGTAGGGGCTTTTTTTGTGGCGGATGTAATAACCACTTACGATGGGTTTCCATCTTTTTGATTTGAGCAAAAGCATAACCAGAATAAGTATGCTTGACTTTCTTACTTAAAAATATTTTTCTATGCTTAATTAAATGCTGACCGACATCAGTTAAAACAGGATAATTAGGCAACCACAGTAATTCTAAAACATTGGGATTTGCCCCGGCTAATAATTGCAAAACCTTTCTCAATTCATAAATTACCGTATCTTTATTGCCATCGATAAAAGGGAAAATCCCAGGTTCATCCCAACCGTCATCTTTTTGTTCAACCTTGTCAAATCCCAAATAGTATTTTTTAGGTGCAATAAACACACCTCGAAAATCAAAATCAGATTCAGGACGGTTTAAGCCATAGCCGTGGCTACCAGCTAAACCGATTAAAATAGTTCTGTTTTCAACGTCAATTCTTTTCATAGGCTAGTTTTAAAATAACAGATATCCTAACTTATAAATTCATCAGTAGAGTTAATGTATGGAAACACATAATTTGTTAAACTGGGCTAATAACATTACTGAAAGCTGGAAAAGTATTGATATCTCCCAAGTTAATGGTAACAATGTCCGCTTGAGGGTCATGGAAGATGTTACAGCCAACTGGCATTCACATGATATTAGTGATGAGTGTTTCTATGTAATTTCTGGTACTGTTCATCTTGATACTGAACACGAAACAAAAACGCTGAATGCTCATGAGTTGTTCATAGTACCTGCCCAAACTAAACATCGTGCCAGAGTCAAAGGAAGAGCAGTTTTATTAGTAATAGACAAAATCGAATAATTGCGTATGAAGTTCGGTTTGTGTGACCGAAGAGGCAGAGGGGAAGGGTGCAGGGTGCAGGGGGAGCAAGCCTTTATCCTGGAGCGCGGAGCGAAGTCCCGTCTTTCTAGGAAGCTCGGCTTGATATGGGGCAAAGACAAGCTACCTCTGAGTCTTCACCCTTGCTCCCTGCTCCCTGCCCCCATTCCTCTTGTGATGTCAGGCGATCGCACTCCATCACTAGCACTCCCCCATAAAGAGAAAATCTGAGTCAGGGTAATCCTTGGCTCAGATTTGTTGGTGCTGTTCTGTGTCAGTAATAACTACATCTAGCTTTTTGAGGATTTCGTAAATTTTGGGGAATTTCTTCCATAAATTCTCTGTAAATTCTCTGTATTGGAATTTTCCCAGACACCAAAGACAATATCTACCAGGGAATAGTTGACCAAATATTGCTAAATCGCATATGATTTTAGATTGTCTGTCTTATTCCTGCTCGGATCAGGTAGACACCATGCAAAAGCTGACAAAAAAATTTTACCGTCAGCTACCTGTACGGCAACCTCAAGGACAATTTCATGACCTACGCAATTATTGAAACTGGCGGTAAACAACTCAGAGTTGAGCCAGGCCGTTTTTACGATATTGAACTGCTCGCTGTCGAGCCAAATGAAAAAGTTACAATAGATGCAGTTTTGCTAGTACAGCATGACGGCGGCATCAACATCGGACAACCCTTAGTCTCAGGTGCAACTGTACAAGGTACAGTCATGCGCCACTTGAGAGGTCGCAAAGTTCTGGTTTACAAAATGAAGCCGAAAAAGAAAACCCGCAAAAAACGGGGGCATCGCCAGGAAATTACGAGACTAATGATTGATTCCATTACCATTGACGGTACAGTCTTAACTGCTCCAGCTACAGCAACAGCTGAACCTGCTGCTGAATAATAGTCAAAGAAGAAGTAATAAAAAAAGGAAATTATGGCTCATAAGAAGGGAACAGGTAGTACACGCAACGGTCGTGATTCTAATGCTCAACGGTTAGGCGTAAAGCGTTTTGGTGGTCAAGTTGTACGTGCAGGCAACATTCTTGTGCGTCAACGTGGTACTAAGTTCCATCCTGGTAACAACGTTGGAATTGGCAAAGATGATACTTTATTTGCCTTAGTTGACGGCGTAGTTACCTTTGAAAGAAAGGGTAAATCCAGTAAAAAAGTCAGCGTTTATCCACCAGTTGCTACTGAAGCAGTCGCTAGCTAAATTTCTAGTTGGGCATTTCTGCCCAACTACTAAAAGTTTTTGAGAAATGTTTCTAAAACCAAACCTTCTGTGTAATAGCTGTATAAGCAAAGGCACCCAAACCTACGCCTGCAACTGAAAAAACACAGGTAACGACAAAAGCTTGCCCTTCTCTAAATCCTGCTGATTGAAAATCGATTCTGGCTAATATTGCCGACGCAACAATCAATAAGGTATCAAGAAAGATCCGAAACCAAGCCAGCATCATAAAAAACAAAAATGCTCCCAACACAGCAGCCACAAAAGTCTTAGTGTTGGAACCGAGTAGCACAACCGAGTATTTAGCTAAAGTTGAATAGGGGGC
Organism: Nostoc sp. CENA543; assembly: GCF_002896875.1. Lineage (GTDB taxonomy): Bacteria > Cyanobacteriota > Cyanobacteriia > Cyanobacteriales > Nostocaceae > Trichormus. The sequence continues at coordinate 272,205 of NZ_CP023278.1, read as the reverse complement.
TGTTAAAGTTCCCACTAAAAGTAACAAACTCATCACCAGCACCAACCAGACGAACCAGGGGGATTGTGCTTCAGATAAAGACCAACCCAACGTACCATAGGTAAGTATTAGTAGACCCAAAGTTATCCAAGGAATTCTCTTTACAATCAGCATGGGTTGGTGAATATCTAATTTACTTGTTACAAATTTAGCCTTGCCTTACTGAAATAATTGTGATCTACGTCATAAATCACTCACATTCAAAGCGTTGTTTGTGATGAGCAGCTTTGAACCTGATATATGTTTGCAACCCCCAGGTGGGAAATTATTGTTAAGTAGATTTTACTAGACAAAAGCTAGATTATCTAGACACTTTGTGGCGTTAATAGCTTAGACTATAACCTTATCATCCCATTTATTCTAGATGCAACCAAGAGATTTTCATTCTCTGACAAAAAAGTTCAACAAACTTTTGCAGAGAATTACGGGCAAAACTAGTTAAATATTTTCGTAAACATTTGTAAACTGATAGCAGCAGAGTAGCCGAATATCACATCTTGTTTAAGGAATGATCATGAAACAGCTTGTTGTCTTTGAGCGCGTATGCCTTATTGGTCATATTGTGTCAATGGTGTTTGGATTGGTAGGAATACTATTGGTTATACCGAATGCCGAAGTCATTCTTCATCTATCTGAGATAGGACAAACAGCCATGCAATGGAGTATGGCTGGAGGTGGAGTAGTCTACATGATTTTAGGGGCGGCTGCGGTATTTTTATATGCCTTACGCACATTAGGTTTAGGCCGTGCCTTGGGATTTATGCTGCCTGCGGTGTTAATTTCCTTAACCAGTGAACTTTTAGGAACAAGCACAGGGTTTCCTTTTGGTCACTACAGTTACTTAAGTGGCTTGGGTTATAAAATTGCTGGTTTAGTTCCATTTACTATTCCCTTGTCATGGTTTTATGTGGGTTGTTCTGCCTATCTGTTAGGACGCGCTGGTTTAGCAGTTGATAAAAAGCCGAGTTTGTTACGCCATATCGGTGCAGTTGTTTTAGGTGCGTTGTTACTTACATCCTGGGATTTTGTCCTTGATCCAGCAATGAGCCAAACATCTCTGCCTTTTTGGTATTGGCAGCAACCAGGTGCATTTTTTGGGATGCCTTATCAAAACTTTGCAGGTTGGATGGGTACAGGTTCAGTGTTTATGACTGTGGCTGCATTGTTGTGGAGAAATCAGCCTATTAAATTTGAGCGATCGCAGCTAAATTTACCCCTAGCGATCTATTTAGGTAACTTTGGTTTTGCAACTGTCATGAGTTTGGCGGCTGGATTTTCTGTACCTGTCTTACTAGGTTTAGTATCAGGCGTAGCCCCAGCAATACTGCTATGGTGGAAAGCTACAGTTGCCCCATCTGCAATTGCTGTTGAACCAGCAGCTACTGAGGTTTCTGTGGCTAGTGTCAAAGTTGCCCTGAAGTAAAAAAATGAGATGAGGGACTGGGAACTGGTGAGTCAGTTGGCAAAATAGGGGGTTCCCTCATAGCAACTGACAAACCCCGAATGAGGGATGAGGGAAGTGAAAGAAAACATTCTATTCCCAATGCCCGATTCCCCATGCCCAATTCCCCAAGCAAAACTATATTCAAGATTTCAACTGCACAATATTTTTACCGTGGACAACGCTTTAATAGTAGAAAGCGCGATATCGCTATTTTTCCTACTCATCCAATTACCTGCGACAGCGATACTGCTTTCGCGTCTACTCAAGGGGCCAAGACGCAATCCCCCCATTCAACCCCAACAGCCTACTTCAGAAATTTTAGGCAGTGTCAGCGTTGTTATTCCCACCCTGAATGAAGCCCTGCGAATTAGCCCTTTATTGGCAGGTTTGAGTCGTCAGAGTTACGAAGTCCGAGAAATTATTGTTGTCGATAGTAAATCCCAAGATGGGACTCCCGAACTAGTAAAAGCGGCACAGCAACAAGACCCCCGCTTTCGCCTCATGAATGATGACCCCTTACCTACAAATTGGGTAGGTCGTCCGTGGGCGTTGCATAACGGCTTTTTATCTAGTTCAGAAAATAGTGAATGGTTCTTAGGGATGGATGCAGACACACAACCCCATCCTGGTTTAGTAGCTGGCTTAGTGAAAACAGCAACAGATCAAGGTTATGATTTGGTTTCTCTCTCGCCGCAGTTTATCCTCAAGTATCCTGGAGAATGTTGGCTACAACCAGCATTATTAATGACTCTACTTTATCGCTTCGACCCGGCTGGAATTACTACAGATCAGCCAGAAAGAGTCATGGCCAATGGACAGTGTTTTTTATGCCGTCGGTCTGTATTGGCTGCTGTGGGTGGTTATAGCAGTGCTAGTAGTTCCTTTTGTGATGATGTCACCTTAGCTCGTTACATTGCCGCCCAAGGCTTTAAAGTGGGTTTTTTAGATGGCGCAAAGGTGCTAAAAGTCAGGATGTATGAGGGAGCTTTAGAAACTTGGAAAGAATGGGGGCGTAGTCTTGACCTCAAAGATGCTTCACCTCAAGCACAAATTTGGGGAGACTTATGGTTACTTTCGGCAGTTCAAGGTTTACCTCTAATAATTGTGTTGAGTTACTTTTTGGTCAGCCTACTGTCACCTTTACCTGGGACATGGTCTTTAAAGTGCTTATTGGGATTGAATTTATTTTTATTATTCATTCGCTTTGCCATGTTACTAGCGATCGCACCTTCCTATGATCGAAAAACGGCTACTGCTGGCTGGCTATTTTGGCTTTCTCCCTTTGCTGATCCTTTAGCGGTGTTGAGAATTTTCTTATCTGCATTACGTAAACCCAAAGAATGGCGGGGGAGAAAGTACGGGAATTAGTGGGGAGTGGGGAGTGCTGTTAGCGGTAGCGCGGCGTTTAGCCGGTGCTGAGTGGGGAGTGAGAAGTGGTGAGTAGAGTCAATAAGAATGACAGGAATTTTTTCTTGATTAAGTGTTCTGTATGAATGGTTTTCGTAGAAAAACTCAAGAATTAACACTTACAATCTGACCTGACTGTTCACGGTATCTGGAAAACCCCTCTCCAAACCTCTCCCCTAAAAGGAGAGAGACTTTCAATTTTCCCCCTTCCCTACTAGGGAAGGGGGTTAGGGGGTTAGGTTTCACGTTAACTTTTCTACATAGAGTGAAAAGTCAAACAACCTGACACCCACTATCTTTACACTAGAAAATTGACTCCTCCGCACTCATAACTCAGCACTCACCACTTACTCTTCTTCACCTCCCAGGCGATCGCCTCGTTCTAGTTCCCAAAGTATTTGATTTCCTTCACGCCTTACCCGTGAAACTATCCAATTTCGCCATCGCCATTGGTCTCCTCTGCTGGTGACAGCACTAGCGTGGACATCCATCAGGTATGCCAATTCCGAACTTGTAATCAGGTAGCCTTTAGCAGCAATTTCGTCAGCGATACGTAGAGTTTCAACTAAGTTACGGAGTTGTTCAACCCTTTGTTCAGGCAGCTGTTCTTCGACTGTAGCCGCAGCTTGTGCGGTAGATGGTTCCATAGTGGTTGTTTGTGTTGCGGAAGGTTCGATTTCTTGTATAGTTTTGTGAACTATTGTAGAGGTTGTAACATGATTATGTACTTTTGATACAATATTTCCGTTATTGTCAGGTAAAGATTTATGAGTGTAATCAGTGAGTAATCGCTTCAATGAAGGCATTTTACCACTGGCAAAACTGCGAGCAATCACATCACAGCGTTCGTTACCGACGTTACCAGAATGTCCTCGGACATGATGCCAATTGACTTGTTTAGTATTGAGGTCATCAAGAGTTTCTAACAAGTCTTGATTTTGGACTGGATTACCATCGGCTTTTTTCCAGCCTTTACGCTTCCAACCTTTCACCCATTTAGTAACACAGTTAATCAGGTATTCGCTATCTGTATAGAGAGTGATGGGTTGAGATTGTCCAGAAGCACGGAGAAATTGTAAAGCAGCGATCGCGGCTTGCATCTCCATTTTATTATTTGTGGTGTGGCTGGCGGCATCACCCATTTCATGAACTGAGCCATCATTGAAATAGACAACAACACCCCAGCCACCAGGGCCAGGATTACCAGTGCAAGCACCATCGGTGTATATACTTTCGATTATCGGTTGGGTAGACATAGTAAAAATATCAAACCGCATTGTTAAGCAATGACTTTAGCGGCAAAAGATGGGAAGCAATATATACGTTAACCTAGTAAAAATCAATCTTCCACTTAGCTTTAGAAAATATACTTAATTAGTTTGTAGTCGTGACTTTAGTCATTGAGTTCCTAAACGCTAAAGCTAAAACATAAATTCATCAAGTAAACTTACGATTACCAAGATATTGCGTAGACTTTGATTACCTAACATTCATCACAGTTGAACAAATGTATTTTTTATGGTAGTAGTAATGTTGGTTTTCGCATTGTCTACATTCCTAGATAAAAAATGGCGTTACTGAATTGAGATATGAATTGATATCGTGTACACGTATACCGCGAATGTGGAACCGCTTGCGTTAGGTGCAAAGGCGCGAAGTAATAAAGGAAAAGAAAGGTATTTCTGGCATTTCAGATTCTGATTCAGCAACGCCTAAAAAATGCTCTCGCGCTGGCAATTAATTGCTGACTGAGGCAGATATGAGAGTATGAGCAACAATACCAAGAATTTTATCTACTTCCCTAATAAAGTAATCCTGCTTATCAATAAAAACAGTATGATTACAAAGTTTTAAGAATTTCCAATCAGTTCCTGTAGTTACTACACCATAAATTTCATTAATGGGGTTTTCCTGTTGTTTGTTGAACAACTTAGAAGCAATCATTGTAGCAATACACTGACCTAAACCAGATTTAATACTTTCATTTTTAGCTTCCACAATCGTCACTACAGGAGCAGTAATATCATATTGTTCCTGCGATTTACACAAGATAAAATCACAATGTCCTTCTAGTCCTTTATCAGCATCAACATTAAATTCTGACCCAGAAAAAATACTAACTTGGTATTTTAAATAACGCCTAACTTCTATGAGAATCGGCATAATAACCAATTCTGAACGAGCTTTTTCCGTATTGATTGCTGTTACTAAAGGCAAATGTTCTGCCAGAATAATGTTGAGGTAATCGGTAGGTGCAACAGTTGGGGTATTCAAGAATAAATCTTGATTTTCAATGACTGTGAGGTTGAAATCTTTTTTCACTTTGTTGAAAGTAAAGGCACTGTATGGCATTTTTAACCTCTACTTATGTGTAGCAATATTTGTGGATGAAAGCAGTATCTAGAGTGTGAAATCAGCAATTTTTGAGTCAGGAATTAAGCCTAAAAAATAAGGACTAAAGTCCTGACTACAAACTTTTTGGCTATGCTTAATAACGGATTCTGGGGTCAACGTAAGCATTGAGAATATCAATCAAAATACTCGCGCCAACAACGATCGCCCCAAAAAATACTAGTACCCCCTGTACTGTAGGATAATCGCGATCGGATATTGCTTGATATAGTCTATTCGCCAACCCCGGCCAAGAAAATGTCACTTCAGTTAAAATGGCTCCCCCTAACAAGGAAGCAAAGGTTAAACCCAGGACTGTAATCACGGGAATTAAGGCATTTTTCAACGCATGGGAGACTAAAATTTTATTTTCCGCAACTCCCCTGGCTCTAGCTGCTTCTACATAGTCAGCGCGGAGAGTTTGTTTTAAATTCACGCGGACAATTCGCTCAAAAATCCCACTCAATAAGATTCCTAAAGTGATACTGGGAAGGGCTAAATGATGTAAAGATGCGAAAAACTGAGTAAAGTTGCCTTTGAGTAAGCTATCTACAGTATACAAACCCGTAATTAATGAGGGGGGGTCAAGATTGGGTGGGAAGCGGTTAGAGTTGGGAAACCAACCTAGTTGTACAGAAAAAATCAACTGTAACAACATTCCCGCCCAAAACATGGGCAGTGCGTAAGTAACAATACCAAATAATCGTCCACCCACATCAAAGGACGTTCCAGGACGAGAAGCGGAAAGTGTTCCTACCACAATACCAACCACCAAAGCCACCGCCATACTACAGACAGCTAACTCTACTGTGGCGGGAAAATGTTGTCCGATAATATTCCAAACTTGCTGTCCTCGGCTGGTTAAGGATGTACCTAAATCGAATCGCAGCAAACTACCTAAATAATTGAGGTACTGTAGCCATAAAGGTAAATCCAAACCTAATTGTCTTCTTAATTCTTCTTTAGCAGCTTCCGGTGCGCGTCCCCCCAAAATCGCATCGGCGGGATCTCCTGGGGTAGCGCGAAGTAGTAAAAATACGATGGTAATGATAGTTAATAACTGGAGTGGTGCTAGGAGCAACCGAGAGACAATGTAGTATTGTAAGGCTTTTGATCTAGACATTTTAATTATTAGTTATTAGTCATTAGTCATTAGTCATTAGTCAATGGCCATTAGTTAATCATCTCAATCAGGTCAATATTCAAGTTTTGCATCTCCATAGCCTCTTGGCTTCTCGCATACTACCTTATGATTCTTCTGTAGTGTTAGTCAGTCTTTGCAAAAGAATTCATACTAATACTAATGACTAATGACCAAGGACTAATGACTAATGACTATTTCTTGATAGTTTTGTAAATCAAGTTCTGGGTGGGGTCAAGTTGTACGTTGCTTACACCTTTTTGGGCAAATACATAGTCTTTACTTTGCCATAAGGGAACGTAAGGTACATCATTCACCACTTGGGTTTGGATTTGTTCAAAAATCTTCTGCCGTGCTTCAGGGTTTTGTTCTTTACGTTGTTGGTCAATTAATTTATTCATAGTTTCGCTATAGTAAAACGAACCCTGAGTTTGGCTACCGCCATCTTCACAGCCTTTAGCATCTGAACCCTTTTGACAGGCTAAAAATGGTTGTACGTAGTTATCGGGATCTAAGAAATCTGGATACCAATCTAGTAAAGCAGCAGGATATAAACCTTTGGAAATGTCTTTAAAGAAAGTAGCACCTTCTACGGTGTTGACTTCCAACTGCACTATATTATCCATTTTGGTATCGACTAAAGATTTTAGTGTTTGTGCAGCTAAAGAGCGAGTAGGTGAACTCGAAGGATACCAAACTGGAATTTTGACCGGATTATCTTTGGAATAACCAGCAGCTGTTAATAATTGTCTGGCTTTCTCAAAATTACCATCACTGTATTTATCTTTAAATAATGGTTGAGAAACATTGAATGTGGTGGGAATCATGCTGTAAAGGGGATCAGCTTGACCATATAAAACTCGTTCCATTAAGAGTGGACGGTCAATTATAGCAGCGATCGCCTGTCTGACTTCTGGTTTATCTAAGGGTTTTTGATTGCGATTTAAGACTAAATAACTAACTACACTACCCTGAGATGTAATTGCTTGCCAATCTCCTTTTTTACCGCCTTCTTCTAAGCTACGAATTTGATCTGGCTGTAATGATAAGTAAGCTACATCAACTGCGCCTGTACGGAAAGCATTAAACAAATTCACAGGACTGGTCTGAATCTGTACGTTAACGCCTTTGTTAGCGGGTTTTTCTCCCCAATATTTATCAAAAATATCTAAACGGAGTGAATCTGTACCATACTGTGCCAATTTATAAGGGCCAGTTCCCACAAAAGTGTCTGGTTTAAATTTACCCGCACCAATTTCATAAGCACCAGGTGAAACAGCACACACCCCAGAGAAGGCTAACAAAGCAGGAAAAGCGGCAAAAGGTTTTTTGAGTTTGATGGTTAACTCATAATCTCCTGTAGCGGCTACAGAACTGACTGTATCTGCTAACAAGAAGGATGGTTTACCCTTATTTTCAATAAACCGCTTGATACTAAACTCCATCGCCTTAGCATTAAAGGGCGTACCGTCGTGAAAAACGACTCCTTGACGGATAGGGATAGTGTAGGTGAGACCATCTGCACTCACTTTAGGTAAAGCTGTCGCTAATTGTGGCTTAATTTCCGTGCTTCCTAGTTCGTAAGTGTAGAGGCGATCGCTCATATTAAATACTAAACCCAAGGATGCCAACTCATAGGCATCCGCCGGATCTAAAGTTCTGGGCTTGGCCGTCGTTCCCACAGTGATCCGACCATCCCCAGCCGTTGTAGTTCCTGGACTACTAGGTGTAGTATTTGTCTGTTCTCTTGGTGTACAAGCGATCGCAAACAATAAGCATAAACAAAACAACGATAGAAACCTTGTCACTCGACCCCATCGTCGCCCTAATATGGTAAACCCTGTCATGGCACTTAGATTTGTAAAATTAGCCAGTAATCATACTATATGTGTGGCAGTGTTGGGGATTGGGAATTGGGTATGGGGCATTGGACATCGGGAATGGGGCATCGGGCATTGGGCTAAGAATATTTTTTGTTTTCTATTCCCCATCCCCTATTCGCCATTTTGTATTAAATATTTCATCAAGATAAAGTAATTCATATTGATTACAATGAATATCTTTATTAGGCTGTTGTAGTAACAGTAATAGTTAATATTTGGTGTTAACTTGTTGTTACATTTATCCAGCCATCATTGCATCTTGTTAACCAAATCTACCCGAAGAATAAATTTGTACAATGAATCAAGTTTTTCTTGTGTAATCAGTTCTCTTCAGGGATTAATCCTCAATTAAACTTCTCGTAAAATTCCGATGATGGCTTGATAAGTAAATGTCGTCTTTATACATCATCAACTAAGATGATGTCCCGATTGTAGACAACAAAATTATCAAGTTGAAAAAGTGAGAGTAACACTGTGAAGTATTTTTTTCTTGCTGAAGGATGGACTGTTGGCAGAGTTTGGGCTTCTGATGGACTCTGGCAAATTACTGCATGGCGACGGACACCAGATATTCAACGTCTGAATATCTGTTTAGTGGAGAGTGATGAATTGATGTGGCTGTATCGCATTGAAGAAGCAGTCTTGACTGTAGAAGTTAAACCCACAGCACCAGGACTGGTCAGTCAGACCATTGGTCAAGTCGTACTCAAACGACTAATGACGGCGGAACAAGTAATTGAGCGACTAGGAACGGCTGAGGCTAAGTGTCAATTGCAAAACATTCAGCCAGTGGTTTAGGTAGGGGTATAAGGGTGTAAGGGTATAAGGGTGTAGGGGTTTAAGGGTAAGAAGTAAGCAAGGTAATTATTATTCCATGCCCCATTCCCGATGCCCAATGCCCTATTCCCCATACCCAATCAATAATTTATGTAAATTTTTCTAAACATAATCCAAATATATTTTGAGGGCGATTCGTGGCAAGATAAATCTTGCAGAGTATACGATCGCATCTATTGACAGGCTTGCAAACAGTTCCATCAATAGTTACACTTTTTAAAACATTCTCATTTTTACTTAGCGATCGCTACCCTCTGGGATAAATTCTCCGAAGTGTGTCAGCATTGCTAAAGGAGTCACATCTGGCTGAAAAGCTTCGCTGTGGCAAAGCCCAGGCTCTGGCAATAAAAAAACTCAGAGAAGTCCGAGGTTAGGCTTCCAACCTTGGAACCTTAAGTAAGAAAATTGTTTTGTAAACATAACTCATCGAGGAGGAGCGTAGTCGATGGGACTACCCTGGTACCGAGTACACACAGTCGTTCTGAATGATCCAGGGCGACTGATTTCTGTACACTTGATGCACACAGCCCTGGTGGCAGGCTGGGCTGGTTCGATGGCACTATACGAACTAGCTATTTATGACCCCAGTGATCCTGTTCTCAACCCCATGTGGCGGCAAGGGATGTTCGTGCTACCCTTCATGGCACGGTTAGGTGTAACCGAATCTTGGGGCGGTTGGAGTGTTACTGGTGCTTCAGCAGTTGACCCTGGTTTCTGGTCATTTGAAGGCGTGGCTGCGGCTCACATAGTCCTTTCCGGTCTATTGTTCCTAGCTGCCGTTTGGCACTGGGTTTACTGGGATTTGGAACTCTTTAGAGATCCCCGCACCGGTGAACCTGCCCTTGACTTGCCAAAAATGTTTGGCATTCACTTGTTCTTATCTGGTTTACTCTGTTTCGGTTTTGGTGCTTTCCACCTAACAGGTCTATTTGGCCCTGGAATGTGGATTTCTGATCCCTTTGGGGTTACTGGTAGCGTGCAACCAGTAGCACCAGAATGGGGGCCAGCCGGGTTTAACCCCTTTAACCCTGGTGGTGTAGTGGCTCACCACATCGCCGCCGGTGTAGTTGGTATTATTGCTGGTTTATTCCACCTCACTGTTAGACCCCCCGAAAGACTCTACAAAGCTCTGCGGATGGGTAACATTGAAACAGTTCTTTCCAGCAGTATTGCGGCTGTATTCTTTGCTGCCTTCGTTGTTGCAGGCACAATGTGGTACGGTAACGCTACCACCCCAATTGAATTGTTTGGCCCCACCCGTTATCAATGGGATCAAGGCTACTTCCGCCAAGAAATTGAGCGTCGCGTACAAACTAGCTTGGCTGATGGTGCAAGCCTTTCTGAAGCTTGGTCACAGATTCCTGAAAAATTGGCTTTCTACGATTACGTCGGCAATAGCCCCGCTAAAGGTGGTTTATTCCGTACCGGGCCAATGGTGAAAGGTGATGGTATTGCCCAATCTTGGCAAGGTCACGCTGTATTCAAAGACTCTGAAGGTAGAGAACTGACTGTACGTCGTCTACCCAACTTCTTTGAAACCTTCCCCGTAATTCTTACCGATGCTGATGGTGTTGTCCGCGCTGACATCCCCTTCCGTCGGGCAGAATCCAAGTACAGCTTCGAGCAAACTGGTGTAACTGTTAGCTTCTACGGTGGCGATTTGAATGGTAAAACCTTTACAGATCCCGTCGATGTGAAGAAGTATGCCCGTAAAGCTCAAGGCGGCGAAATCTTTGAATTTGACCGCGAAACTTTGAACTCTGACGGTGTATTCCGTACATCTCCCAGAGGTTGGTTTACCTTTGGACACGCTGTATTCGCCCTGTTGTTCTTCTTCGGTCACATCTGGCACGGCGCACGGACAATCTACCGTGACGTATTTGCAGGTGTAGAAGCGGATCTAGAAGAGCAAGTCGAATGGGGTCTATTCCAGAAAGTGGGTGACAAGACAACCCGCCGGAAGGAAGCCCTCTAATTTTAGTGCTGAGTAATGAGTAATGAGTTCCGAGTGAATTCTGTAACTCAGCACTCAGCACTCAGCACCGGCTAAACGCCGCGCTTCCGCTAACAGCACTCATAACTTTAAGGAGCTTTTGACATGGAAAGCGTTGCATACATTTTAATTTTGACCCTGGCGATTGGGGTTTTATTCTTTGCGATCGCATTCCGCGAACCCCCCCGCATCGAGAAGAAATAGAAGTCACAAGGTATCCTATACCAAACTTCCAAAATCAAATAAAAGTCTGATCCGTTGTTACTCATCGTAGAAACAACGGATATTTTTTTGCCAAGCGGTAACTACAGTTAATAGAAAGAGACAAAAAGATTTTATTTTAGGGAAGAAAATCAGGCGATATCTTCTCCATATACCTGATTCGGTAAATAACTTAAATTTCTGTATTCTGTCAAAACCGTTGTTATTCCAGCATTTCTCAGACTCTATTTACTACAAAGAGTCATCAAAAAATATTGTAAAGTGTATTTCTTTTGTCCAGTTTCCTTGGAAGCAAAATACATAATTGCTAGTTGCCACACAGATTATATAAATGTGGGACAAACAAAACCAAACGCCAAAATAAAATTTCCCACTAATTTACTCAGGAGAACAATCAATCATGGCTAACGTAACAATTTCTAACTTAATCCCTGCTGGTAGTGAACTTTTCCAAGGTGAAGATAGCTTTATTCACGAACTCAACGAACAAGAAATCAGCGATGTTTTGGGTGGTTTAAGAATCACAGTAGCTTGGACTTTAATTTGCGTTGAGTCCTAATGACAATGCCCATCTCTACTGTCATAGAGATGAGCATCTCGAACTAAATTAAATTTTTTCTATCTGTCTAGAACACCAGATAGCTCAGAATCTAAATCCACATTAGCACTAATTTACTCAGGAGAACAATCAATCATGGCTAACGTAACAATTTCTAACTTAATCCCTGCTGGTAGCGAACTTTTCCAAGGTGAAGATAGCTTCATTCACGAACTCAACGAACAAGAAATCAATGATGTTTTGGGTGGTTTAAGAATCACGGTAGCTTGGACTTTAATTTGCGTTGAGTCCTAATGACAATGCCCATCTCTACTGTCATAGGGATGAGCATCGCGAAACAAATTGCATTTTTTCTATCTGTCTAGAACACCAGATAGCTCAGAATCTAAATCCACATTAGCACTAATTTACTCAGGAGAACAATCAATCATGGCTAACGTAGCAATTTCTAACTTAATCCCTGCTGGTAGCGAACTTTTTCAAGGTGAAGATAGCTTTATTCACGAACTCAGCGAACAAGAAATCAGCGATGTTTTGGGTGGTTTAAGAATCACAGTAGCTTGGACTTTGATTTGCGTTGAGTCCTAATGACAATGCCCATCTCTACTGTCATAGAGATGAGCATCTCGAACTAAATTAAATTTTTTCTATCTGTCTAGAACACCAGATAGCTCAGAATCTAAATCCACATTAGCACTAATTTACTCAGGAGAATAATCAATCATGGCTAACGTAGCAATTTCTAACTTAATCCCTGCTGGTAGCGAACTTTTCCAAGGTGAAGATAGCTTTATTCACGAACTCAACGAACAAGAAATCAGCGATGTTTTGGGTGGTTTGAGAATCACAGTAGCTTGGACTTTGATTTGCGTTGAGTCCTAATGACAATGCCCATCTCTACTGTCATAGAGATGAGCATCTCGAACTAAATTAAATTTTTTCTATCTGTCTAGAACACCAGATAGCTCAGAATCTAAATCCACATTAGCACTAATTTACTCAGGAGAACAATCAATCATGGCTAACGTAACAATTTCTAACTTAATCCCTGCTGGTAGCGAACTTTTCCAAGGTGAAGATAGCTTCATTCACGAACTCAACGAACAAGAAATCAGCGATGTTTTGGGTGGTTTGAGAGTTACTATCGGTTGGACTTTGATTTGCGTTGAGTCCTAATGACAATGCCCATCTCTACTGTCATAGGGATGAGCATCGCGAAACAAATTGCATTTTTTCTATCTGTCTAGAACACCAGATAGCTCAGAATCTAAATCCACATTAGCACTAATTTACTCAGGAGAACAATCAATCATGGCTAACGTAACAATTTCTAACTTAATCCCTGCTGGTAGTGAACTTTTCCAAGGTGAAGATAGCTTTATTCACGAACTCAACGAACAAGAAATCAGCGATGTTTTGGGTGGTTTGAGAGTTACTATTTGTTGGACTTTAATATGTGTTGATGGTTAATAATTATCTTCATCTATATGAAAGTAAAGATGAATAGAGTCAACTAAATTAGATTTAGAAGTTGAACTAAACCCTAAGCGCAATAATCAGCTTAGGGTTTAGTTTTTTATTCTTTATAAAAAATTGGATCTAAAACTCCGTCGTTATATACACAGATGTTCCTAGCAATCCTAAATCATTCATGAGACACAAGATCCCCGACTTCTCAAAGAAGTCGGGGATCTGGACAGCGCGAGTTCTCACAAATCAGATAGGACTGCTATAAAATAGTGCATTAGATTTTGACAAAAACGCAGATGGACGCAGATAAACGGCGATGAAACAGATTTTTTATTGCACCATTTTAGTCATGTCATTCCAGTATGCGTCAATTTTGAATTGATTTCACAGTCCCAAATCTACTGCGATGCGATGGGCGCAAGCAAAGCCAGAAAACGCTACCGCATTCAACCCCTGACCTGGAAATGTACTATCTCCTACACAATAAAGCCCTGGAATAGATGTACGATTTAGGGGCATTCCTATTAATCCCCATAATTTACGCCGGGGTATCGGCCCATAAGTCCCATCTACTCGCCCCAAAAAACGCCGATGAGTGCGGGGTGTACCCACTTCTAAATAATCTAATCCTGCATCTAAACCAGGGAAAATCTTTTCTAGTCTGTCAATAACTCGCCAAGCCGCCGCTTCTTTCTTCGCTTCGTACTCTTTTGCAGACATTCCCTGCCAATAATCAATCCAATGGGGTGTGAACGCATGAATGATATGATACCCTCTGGGAGCTAAATCTGGGTCAAGCAAGGTGGGAATCGACACAAATAAAGTACCGTCCGGTGTCATCATCTCTTGCCAATCTTCCAAAATAATATGATGGCACTCCGTCTCCGCAGGTAAAACCGCAGCTTTGACACCCATATGTAGACTCAGAAAACTTGGCGATTTTTGATATCTTTGTTGCCACTTTTTCTCATTATGTGGCATTTTCTCCACTGGTAACAATTTTTCAAATGTATCCCATCGTGTAGCATTAGAAACTATGCGTTTGCCCCCATAAGTTTCGCCATTGGCTAGTTGCACACCGACTGCGCGACCTTTTTGAGTAAGAATTTTTGTAACCTTAGCTTGGTATTCAATTTTACCGCCTGCTTTTTCTAAACCCTGTGCTAAAGCCTGGGCAATTTGTCCTACACCGCCTTGAGGATAGTTCACACCGCCATAATGTCGGTCAGAAAAAACCATCCCAGCGTTAATCATTGGTGTCATACTGGCTGGGACTACAGACCAGCAATAACATTCCATATCGATAAATTTTAATAATTGGGGGTCTTTAATATAACGTCGGGCGACATCTCCAGCATTTTGAGGGAGATACTTAGCTAAACCAAGACAAGCTAGAGGATGTTGCAAAAATACCCGCAAAAGATACCCAGGTTCTTCTAGAGACAGTAAATCTATTTTGTTAAGACAGTTAAATACTCGCCAACACTCGTCATAAAAACGACGAATTCCTCTAGCTTCATGAGGAAAGTAAGCAATAAGATTTTGCAAAAATTTGTCATAATCCCTATCAACTTTTAAGTCTAAACCTTGTGGTAGGTGGTAATGAATCTGTACGGGATCAGGAATACTTTCCAGACTAATATTTACGGCTTGGAGGGCGCGAGTCAGTAGATTCGTAGTACCTTTGTTTCCTAAACCAAAGATCATCGAAGCCCCCACATCAAAGCGATAACCTTCGTGTTCAAAGTAGCCAGCACTCCCACCTGGAATGACATAACTTTCCAGTACCAGAACTTTTGCACCTTTTGTTGCTAGCTGGGTGGCTGTGACTAAACCACCAATACCAGATCCAATCACGATGACATCAAATGAATGATCAAGGGATGAGGTAGTCCTAAAAGTTGAGGGCATAGGAACAGCAAGTAAATAAAATTAACGGGGAAAATCGTATTTTATATTACTTTTGTCAGTAGAAATCATGATTAATTCTATAAATCATTGTTATTGAAAGCCAAGAGGGATGATCCCAAATATGTGGTTTAGCTTTTCAACCTAGATAACTACTCAAGAGTTAATCACAGCCATAAATGGAATTTGGTGAAGCTTACTGGATAATAAATAAAAACTTGCGTGACGAATTTTGTTTAATTGGCTTAACAAACAAAAAAGAGGGACGAGCCTGCTACCGCCGGCTAATCCCGTCTGCCGATCCTTAAAGAGAGGAGAACACTGATAGATAATATAACCTTGGTTGAGAATGGCTGTCAACTATTAATGCAAATTTATTGCAATAGTTGGGGATTGGGGAATGGGAGACAAGAGGCAGGGGGCAGGGAGCAGGGGGACATTTACCCCTTCCCTGCTCCCTGCACCAATTCCTCTTCTATGCCCTATTCCCTAATGACTAATGCCCAGGAAAGAGTATGATGATGTTTCAGTTCTCATAGAATAAAAAAGGCTATTTTTAGGTATGGCGGCACAACTGCGTGTTTATGTTCCTCCCCATCCTTTAATCAAGCACTGGCTGACAGTTGCCCGTGATGCTGCTACGCCTTCGGTTTTGTTTCGGAGTGCGATGACTGAGTTGGGGCGTTGGCTAACCTATGAAGCAGCGCGGGAATGGTTGCCAACACAAGATATTTTGGTACAAACTCCCTTGGATAATTGCCCTGGGACGGTGGTTAGTCCAGAAATACCCGTGGCAGTTGTGCCGATTTTACGGGCTGGTTTGGGCTTATTAGAAGGGGCGCAAACTATACTACCTTTAGCTTCGATTTATCACTTGGGCTTGGTGCGAAATGAGGAAACTTTAGAAGCTTCCTGTTACCTCAACAAACTGCCAGAAAAATTTCACCCTCAAACTAGGGTGTTGATTACCGATCCGATGTTAGCCACGGGTGGTTCAATGATGACGGCGATGTCTGAGTTAACGAGACGGGGTGTTGATCCGGCTTTAATTCGGATTGTTTGTGTGGTAGCTGCACCACCAGCATTAAAAAAATTGAGTGAGGTTTATCCTGACCTAATAATTTACACTGCCACAATTGATGAAACGGTCAATAATCAAGGGTTTATTGTACCGGGATTAGGAGATGCAGGCGATCGCATCTTCGGCACATAGGCTAGTATGCAGCTAGGGAAGGAAAAGAACTCCAATGATCTAAAAGTAGCCGTGTTTCTTCAAGGGAATAAAGTTATGAGTCAGCGTGATGGTTTTGGTAGTGGTTTTTTGGTAGGGGCGATATTTGGCGGCGTGGTGGGCGGAATTTTAGGTACTGTCATTGCTTCCCGCCAGAACGAGGAAATAGTGGAAGAAGGCACAGAAATGATCAATAATTCCAAGGAAAATCAAAAAGTGCCTGCCAAACGCCGTCAGATGCTATCTTCTGAGGGTGAAGGCATAGAGATGGAAACCGCAAGGCGATCGCTAGAAGATAAAATTGCCCAGCTAAATGCCACAATTGATGAAGTCAGGAAGCATTTAGGTAACGTTAACGGCGGTTCTACTCAACCAGTGAATGATCGTTCCGTCAAGCAAGATTCTTAATTAGTCATTAGTCATTAGTCATTAGTCATTAGTCATTAGTCATTAGGGAGCAGGGAACAGAATATTTTATTCTGAATTTTGTAACAAAATCCTGTAAAGTATGCGTGAATTTTGAATTCATTAGTCCCCAGTCCCCAATCCCCAGTCCCCAGTCCCCAGTCCCCAACCCCCAAGGTTATAATCTCCATACGCTATGACCTAGACTAAATTAAAATCTATAATAAGACCGCTTTTGACACTCAATAGGAAACTAACCCATCCATGTCTTTACTGATTAATACATTAGTTACTTTCATCACTGTTTACAGCTACCTGTTGATTATTCGGGTTTTATTGACTTGGTTTCCCAGCATCAATTGGTATAATCAACCATTTACTGCTTTAAGCCAAGTCACAGACCCCTACCTCAACCTATTTCGTTCTATTATTCCTCCCTTGGGTGGTATGGACTTTTCCCCCATCCTTGCTTTTGTGGTGCTAAATTTACTTACTGGTGCATTGGAAACACTCGGCAGATTGCCAGCAGTGGGATTTTAATCCGTAGCCCAAATAGATGTATTAGAGACGTAGCAAAAACTTAGCGGTGCTACGTCTCTCAATTTTGGGATTTGAGATTATTTGCGAATCTGCGCGCTAAACCCAGAAGCTTTGAATTGCTTGAGTTTTAAAGGTAAAGGTTGAATTGCAGGCACAGAAATTCTCAATTCAAAATCACTGATTCCTGGGGGAACTTCTGGAATAGAACCAAGGCGGGAGCGATTTTGTAATATGGCATCATTGTTTGCATCATATATGCGCCCATAAATATCTGCATCATAGACAGTTTTACGGGTGCTATTTTCGGCTTGACCAGTAACAATAAAGCAATTAGCAGCCCCGCTACCACTACTAGTTACAGCCCCTTGAGCCAATTCTGCTGGACACTCCTTATAAGATAAATTAGAGAGTTTAATCTGTGTTAATGCTACAGCAACAGGAGTCCATACCCATGAAATCAATGCGATGAGACAGGATATCAAGATAGCTGTAATCAGTCTTGAGTATTTGAAATTAAGTGCTAGGCGGATTTTCTTTTCCATAACTGTATAAGGTAGCAAGGAAACATACCTAAACTTTATAACGTTGGCAATGGGGAATGGAGAGAGGCGAGGGAAAAAGTCTTGGTTGTTGACTATTGACTAATGTAGGGGCGGGTTTAACCAAAATATCTGTTTGACAATGTGAGTTTCTCACAGAACCCGCCCCTACTGACTATTGACTAGAAACTTTCATTTAACTTTTGTAATAATTATTAAATCAGCTTCTCGATTAGTATTAACTTATGACACCAGATGAGATAACAACAGCTTTGCTAGCAGCTTTTAATCGTTGTGATGCAGCCAGCTGTCCTCTCACTGATAGGCAGAAGGAAATTTTACTACAATTAGTCGAGGAAATTTACAAGCAGTCTAAGTACGGCAAATCAGACGCGCCTAACCCTCTAGACGAACTGACTCCACAGGAGTTGGAAATATTCTTGGCGTTTGTCAAGACGGAGGAACAGCAAAACCGGACTTGGAAGGTGCAGTTACTCAACGATTGGTTAAATAACAACGACTCAGGCAAGGTGCAGTTTATCCGAGAACGCTACGGTTTGCAATGGTTAAATCGCGTCGAGTCGTATCACTTCGATAAGTATGCCTATTTTGAGGATGCTTTAAAACTCAGAATAGGCGATCGCATTGAAGTTTCCAATGCCCTATGGGAATGGGTGCAAGATAATGGCCCCTGCAAACGCGAATGGTTTCTTTCAATTGTGATTCAGATTAATGAAATTCATCAGGAGGAAGATACTTCCACTAGTTGCGTTGTGCGTTTCTACAACGGTACTGAATACGAAATTCAAGGAATGTATGAGTGGAATCGCTACAACTGGCGTTGGCCGAAAAAGTGAAGGATGGTCAATAGTCATTAGTCAATAGTCAATAGTCAATAGTCAATAGTCAATAGTCATTAGTCATTAGTCATTAGTTTTTCTTCCTCTGCTTTCTCTGCTTCCCATGCTTCGGCTACTTCCCCTGCTTTAAGGCTAGAGTCAAGCCGTCGCCTATGGGGATAAGACAGATATTAACTCGCTGGTCTTGTAGTAGTTTTTCATTGAAGGCGCGGATTTTTTTGGTGCGGTTGTCTTGGATTTGGGGGTCTGCAACTCTTCCTGACCACAGAACATTATCAATGGCTATTAGTCCCCCAGGGCGGACTAGTTGCAGCGATCGCTCATAATAGTTTTCATAGTTGCTTTTGTCTGCATCTATAAAGGCAAAGTCAAATGTCTCTGCTTGACCTGCTGCTAGTAAATTATCTAAAGTTTCTAGGGCTGGGGCGATGTGCAGGTTAATTTTATGGTCTACTCCTGCTTGTTGCCAATAACGTCGGGCGATCGCTGTAAACTCTTCACTAGTATCACAAGCTACTATCTGCCCTTCAGGTGGTAACGCTAACGCCACTACTAGGGAACTATAACCTGTAAATACTCCTATTTCTAAGGTTTTCTTTGCTCCTAATAATTGCACTAATAAAGCGATAAATTGTCCTTGTTCTGGTGCAATTTGCATTCTCCCCATTGGATGTTGGGCTGTTTCTTGGCGTAATTTGGTTAGTATTTCGGCTTCCCGTAAGGAAACAGATAGGAGGTAATCATATAGATTTGATGCTAATCCCAGGGTTTTAATTGTCATTGGTTGCTTATGGGAATTTCTATGAGTTTTAATTATAAAAATAAATTGAGTCTCTATCTAAAGATTAGTCATTGCTGATGTATCTTTCAATCTCCAGGACGATAAATACTAAACAGTAAACAGCTAACTTTAAAGCAGATGAATGGTTTAAATCCATCATCATCAGGAAGAGAGTTGTGTACTTGTTTTCGTGGTCAGATCAATAGCGTGTGAGGTGTGTGAGGAGTTATTAATTTACGTACATTGACAGCAATTAGTACGTTATACCAAATATCCGGGGTAAAAGACCTACACTTACTTTTAGTAAGTGAGAGGGCAAACAATTAAACCTTGGGTTTTATGAATCCAAGGTTTAATTTATATATAAAGATAAAAGGAACTGACTAATAACTAAATGTAGGGGCGGGTTTGACCAAAACATTTTTTCTAGGGTGAATATCTCACAGAACCCGCCTCAACTGACTAATGACTAATGACCAATGACCAATGATTAATTGCGATTAATCTGAATTAATTCAGTCAAAATACTATCCAAACTCCCATTAACTTGAATTTTCTCAATTTTTTCAGCAATTCTTTCTAACACTTCTAATTCCTTCAAGCGTAACGCGATGGGGTTATCTTCCATCACCTTGGCTGTATTTAACATACTGCGAGTAGCGGCTGTCTCTTCACGACGACGAACTACGTTGGCTTGGGCGGCTTTTTCCGCTTCTACTACTTTGCTCAAAATTGTTCTAATCTCACCAGGGAGAATGATGTCTTTAATCCCCACAGAATCTACTGCAATTCCGTAGGCGGAAGTTTTTTGACTGATGTATTCAAAAATACTCTGGTCAATTACACCTTTATCTTCCAATAAAGCATCTAAAGCTTTTTCCCCGACAGCAGCACGTAGAGCAAACTGTAATTCTTTGTACAAATATCCAGTAATATCTAGTAGTCCATTCCTCGCGGTGAGGGGGTCTACAATCCGATAGCCTGCTGTTAAGTTTAAACGTAAGGGGACTTTATCTTTGGAGAGGATGTCTTGTCCAGAGACTTCCAGAGTTTGCTGACGCAAGTCAAAGACTTCCGTTTGTAAGGAACGTCCAAATAGCCACCAAGCGTGTTTTCCTGGTTGTAGTTGTGTTTGAAACTCTTGATTAATATATAGTAACCCGATGTTTTGCGGGCGAACTTCGCAGATATGCAAAAAATTGCGACTCAAAACTAAAGTCTCTGGTAAGCCAGAAACTAACTCTGTCACTAAGCGAGAAGACAACTTAGTTTCAGTGCTGATGTCAATTACTTCCACTTCCACACCCCGCCAGAATAGTTTGCGGCTGCATGGCGGTAGAATAGAGATGACTTTGCCTTGATAACGGGCGATCGCAACTTGGTGATTTTGTAATTGCACTATTTCACAATAAGCCGCCACAAATTCAGGATGTCGTTGAATTAGCACATCCTCTAGGGGAAATTCTGGATTCGGTAAAATCCGGCTGAGAGTTTTCACCGCCACACTTATATTGACATCCCAAAAAGCATATTCTCCTGGTTCTAGTGGACGAACAAAGTTATTCTGCACATACAGCAATCCAATCTCATGTTCAGAAACTTGAAAAGTTTGAATTCCGCTTAAATAAATTCCCCGTAATTGCTGCACAAAATCAGCAGGTAATTCTAAGCTTTCATTTAAGTTGAAAACATGAGATTCGACCTCAATAAAACCACGCCAAAAAGCTACTAGTTGATTGGGGGCAACACTCACCCAAGTTTGACCACACCGCACTAAAGCCGCTTGATTAAATGCTGTACGTACTACTAATAAATATCGCTGTAATTCCTCACTGTGATTCCGCCATAAAAGTTCTAAATTTTCTATATTTGCCTCTGGATAATTGAGGTCATAGGTTTTTACCTGCCAATGCAAACCTAAATAAAAATAAGTTCCAGGAGTCAAGATTTTCTTAAAATCACTGCGATGATACAGAACCCCAATTTCATGAGGCTTGATGTAAAATGTTTTCCACATATAATTTTTACCTACTAATTAAACTTAAAACTTAAAAGATTACTGATAAGGGACTTTTATTTTGTGCTGCTGAATTTACAGTTTGCTCAATTCGCTTCTTTCTAGTTTCTGGACGTTTCGCGCTAGCAATCCAAAAGAGAATATTCTTTTTGGTTGAGTTATTAAAGCCTACAAAGTAATTATTTGCAACTTCATTCACTGCTAATGCTTGTTGTAAATCTTCTGGGATAATTAATTCCTCAATCGCGTCTAAGATAGTCCATGAACCGTCTTGTTGTGCGGCTGTAATTTTTGCTAAACCAGCCTCCGTCATTAAACCTTGGTCAATTAATTCCGTTATATATTGCTTATTTAATTTTGACCACACACTTTTGGTTTTACGCGGCGTAAATATTTGCATATAACGCTCTGCATCTAGAGATTTAACTTTACTATCAATCCAACCAAAACATAAAGCTTCTTGAACTGCTTCACTATATCTAATGCTGGGTTTTTTACTTTTGACTTTGTAGTAAATTAACCATACACCAACAGAACTTAGATGGTTATCCTCTAACCATTTGCGCCATGCTTGGCGATTTGCAGCATGAAATGTTTCTAGTTGGTTCTCGAATTTTGACATGATTAAAACTTATTCATTGGGAAATCAGTAAACCATAAACAAAATATAATACATATACTACATTATATTTTTAAACTCTGCAAATGTAGGTGTTTACAGTTTAGTTGCGGGTGAAGTGTGTCTCCAAAACTGGATTAAGATAACTGCGATCGCCAAAACTACCCAAAGGTAATTTTACTATTGATAACAGTCATCAAATATACCGTTTAGTTTATCGGTTTTAGACCGGAACTGAAG
The DNA here is from genome assembly GCF_002896875.1 of Nostoc sp. CENA543. Classification (GTDB taxonomy): domain Bacteria; phylum Cyanobacteriota; class Cyanobacteriia; order Cyanobacteriales; family Nostocaceae; genus Trichormus. Next base: position 249,679 of record NZ_CP023278.1, on the reverse strand, counting down.
GGACATACTCAAGTTAGGGAGAGAAACAATCACTCTAGCTTCTTCACTGCTACCACTGATAATTCAGCAGTAAGCCTACATTGCAGAGTTTGTCATCAAATCAAATTCGCTGAATTTGCTACTTTTACAGAGTAGTGTCCTTTCGGACGGGGAGAAAGTGCAGGACTCGAACCTACAACCTATCGATTAAGAGTCGATCGCTCTATCCAACGAGCTTACTTTCAGGGCGTTTGATGTAGGCAAAAACCCACTCCTATCAAACGGGGCGGGAGTAGTGACGCATCTGCTTTGCGGTATACGCTCAATCCAGAGGTTGGCGCACCAGTCGGGTATTCAGAACCCACACTATAGCTTGGCTGATGTATTACTATTCCACTACTTAATGTAACACACGAGTAATCAACTGTGTAGGGGCGTGAACCGAAAAACTCAATCCAAAATCTAAAATCCAAAATCTAAAATTCGGAGGGTCAAACCAGACTGTCTCCTCCAGGTTGACTAATGATTAATCGCAAAACTGATAAACCTAGAATGATGAGAAATAACACTAAACCAATGGTGCAAGCATAACTAATTTCCAGATTACTAAACGCTTGCTCATATAAATAGTAAACAATTGTCTTGGATCTATTTAAAGGCCCACCTTGAGTCATAATATAAACTTCTTCAAATACTTTAGTTGCAGAAATCGCAGAAATTACCGCTACTAAAGCAATATAAGGTTGCATTAAAGGCACAGTAATATCCCAATGTTTACGAATACCGTCTGAACCGTCAATTGCTGCGGCTTCATACACATCAGCCGGAATAGATTGTAGTCCTGCTAAGTAAATTACCATGTAATAACCCAATCCTTTCCAGATAGTAACTAGCATGACGCTAGCTAAGGGAATAGGTACAATACCAAATAACTTTATTGGAGGAACGCTATCAGTTAACCAAGGAATACCTTCAGGAAAAATACCGAATATTTTTAGCAATTCATTTAGCAATCCCTTCTCAGCGTATAGCCACTTCCAAGCTATCCCCGCAACTACCATAGAAATTACTACTGGTGTGTAATATGCGGCGCGAAACCAATTAATGCCGCGCAGTTTTTGGTTCACTAAAATTGCTAATCCTAGAGGTAAAATAACTAAAACAGGAACTACACCCACAAGATAGAGTAAAGTATTTTCTAACGTTTTCCAAAAAATTTTATCCTCCCACAAACGCAGGAAATTCTTCATTCCTATCCATTGTGCTGGTTGACTAATATCTTCATAGCTAGTGAAACTCAGGTAAAATGCTTGCAGTGCAGGCCAAAACACAGTTAAACTCAGGAGAAGTAAAGCTGGTAGTAAGAATAAATAAGGAGTTAATTGTTGCTGAATTAATATGCGCTTTTTAGCTGTTAACTGTTTCATTAGAGTAACTGGTATTTATCTTTTAGAAATAAAAATTTTAACTTAGGTTGAGGAAAATAGATATTAATGTTGATGCTTATCAAATGGCTTTTATGTATATGTTGTAAAAGCAGATTGTGAATCACAGTCAGCAGTCAACAAAAATCATATATTCGCTTCATGAGCAACATTGATGAGCTTTAAGGCGAAAGTTCCGTTTTTTCAAAAACATTTTTTAACAGCATCAAACTATGTTCGATTTGGATTATCTGTTCTGGTGTCAAATCCTCTAAAATATCAGAGATATGTGCGCGAGTTTTATCTTGAGACTGCTCTAATAAATCCTTACCTTCTGGTGTTAGATTGAGGACTATCCGCCGTCGTTCCTGGGGGTGGTCAGTACGCTGTACCAGATGACGCTGCACTAGTCGCTCAATGGTGGTTGATGCTGTCGCACAGGTGACACCAAGATGATCTGCTACCTCCGATAGCGAAGCACCAGGACGACGCTTTAAAAACGCTAGCGATCGCAATTGTGGTATGGAAAGAGAATCAGCACTATGACTCCGCATATCAGCTCGGATAAACCGCATCAACAATGGAATTGTGTCCATCACTCTAACTGCACATTCTTGGGAAGGTTTTCCGAGCTTCATGAAACTGTTATTCTCCTAATAAAACGCCACCTGTACAGTCAGTTGTCCACAGATGACACTTAAACTTAAGTTAATGCTAACAAGAGAATTGTACAGTCTATACCAACGCGAAGAGGAATTGGTGCAGGGGGCAGGGCGCAGGGGGACATGGCGCATGGGGCATTGGGCATAGAGTATGGGGAAAGAATCTCCTTTGTCTACCTTGTCTCCCTTGTCCCAGTCCCCAGTACCCAGTCCCCAATCCTCACCAAATTTTAGTTTGCTTTGTAACTTGTTCTTAATCTATCCTGATCAGAATATGAAAAAAGATTAAGACAAGTGGCGAGCAAAAAAATGCTGGAAAGCTTCACTGAAATTACAAGCAAATTACAAGTCAATTGGGAGCTGGTAAACACTGGCTTGCAGTTTGTTAGCTGGGGTTTATTTTCCCTCTTCCTTACGGAAATACTTCGAGATATTTATCATGCCTTGTGCCATAAAGTGATTTGGCTAGGCAAATTCCACAATAAACATCACACAGCATATCGTCGCGATTTATCTATAGTTTCCCTCAAGGCTTATCAGGAATCTCAGCTATATCATGACGTTTTAGAATCAGGTATTTTATTCACGGCATCAATTTTAATTGCCTTAATTTTCCGGCAATGGGGTTTATGGTTGGGAGTAGCTTACAATGTCGTGTTTTTGTCTGCTGCATACCTGCGATATTCCCAAGGCACAATTGATACAGACTATAATCACCAACCAGGGCCTTTAGATACCATACCTTCCATGTGGTTGGTGAATCGTTCTTATCACTGGCGACACCATTTTGATGATGTTAATGCTTACTATAGTGGTGTATTTTCCTTGGTAGATAAAGTTTTGGGAACAGCCCTATCTCTCAAGGGTAAAACCGTTGCCATTACTGGGGCATCAGGTGCTTTAGGACAAGCATTAACAGCAGAATTACTGAAGAAAAATGCTAAAGTTGTGGCATTAACTACTAATCCAGATAAATTATCAACGGATAACGGTGTCAAAGTAATTTCTTGGCAATTAGGTAACGAAGCAGAACTGCAAGCCAATTTAGAGAAAGTCGATATTTTGATTATTAACCACGGTGTGAATGTTTATGGCGATCGCACCTCACAAGCCATTAACTCTTCCTATGAAATCAATACTTTTTCTGCACTGCGGTTAATGGATATATTTATCGCCACAGTTACAGGGCCACAAGCAAAAGCCACTAAAGAAATTTGGGTAAATACATCTGAAGCTGAGGTAAATCCAGCGTTAAGTCCACTCTATGAACTCAGCAAACGCACCTTGGGAGATTTAGTCACGCTGAAACGCTTAAATGGTGATTGCGTGATTCGCAAATTAATTTTAGGGCCTTTTAAAAGTCAACTTAATCCCTATGGCGTAATGTCCGCACCACAGGTAGCCCGTGCGATTTTGTTTTTAGCCCGGCGTGATTTCCGTAATATTATCGTGACTATCAATCCCATCACCTATTTACTATTCCCTATTAAAGAAGTAAGCAATTGGCTTTACTACCGAATTTTTAGCAAGAAAGTTGCCAGTTAAAATATCGGATTTTCTGAAGATTTACGAAATATTAAGGATCTTGGGGGGTGCGTTAATAACTGCATAACGCACCCCGATTTTACTGATGAATTTTTAGTGCTTAAATTCGATATTATTTTTAATCAAAAAATAATATCAGCTTAAATAATCTCATAAAAAATGGAGATTGTACTCAAAATCCAGCAAAACATCCTAAATTTCCCTATTAAACTCACAGAGGATAACTATGCGCTTACCCCTAATTCTTAGTGCCGGATTATTGTTTTCTTTAGGAATGAATTTACCCGTGATGTCTCAATCTACCGTAGAGGTAGCCCAGATACAGATATCATCAAATAGAAAGCTGACCTTAGAAGCCAGAAGATTGAGATTTAACCGCAATTTATGGAATAGCAAGAATATTGTTAACTATCGCTACACATTTAGTAATGGTTGTTTTTGTATACCCGATGCTAGAGGCCCTGTAGTAATTGAAGTTCGCAACGGTAAAACAGTTTCTGTTACTTCAGTGGCTACAGGTCAGCCAGTGAGTAATCCCGAATTTTTCCGAAATTATAATACAATCCCCAAACTTTTTAATGTGATTGGCGATGCCATTCAACGGCAAGCCGCAAATTTAGATGTAAGTTACAATCCTCAATATGGTTATCCCACCCAAATTAATGTCGATTACAATGCTCAAATAGCTGATGAAGAAATATATCTGACTATTGAGAATTTTCAAGTAATTCGTTAATTATCATTTTGCAATCATAATATCTAGTCTATTATTGCTCTATTTCTGGCGAAAATAGTTAATTTTACTATCCCTAATTTTTAAATAAATTGGGGATTTTTTAGTAAAAAATTGTTGTAGAGTATTCCATAAAATCCGCTATTAGAAATCATCAAAAACAACAGCTATGGCTAGACAAATTCACATTTTGCTACAAACCACAATTCCCTCAGTTGAGGATGACTGGAATATTTCTAGATTTTCTCTGCTAAAAGAATATCTAGAATCAATTAAAGATGAAAGAGGGGAACAATTATTTATAGTCACAGGACGCGATCGCCTGTCGGATGCAGCAGGAGATGATCCGATTTTAAGTAGTTTAGACCAATCAGATTTTAATCAATTATGGTTATTTGCCCTAGATGTCGGTGATGGGTTAACAGCCAAAGATATTGCCGGAATTAACGCCTTTAGAAAGCGGGGTGGGGGGATTCTTTCCACACGCGATCATCAAGATATGGGCTGTTCTATGTGTGGCATTGTGGATATTGGCGATTTGCATTATTTTAATACCAAAAATCCCGACCCTGATAATTCTCGTTGGACTCGCGACGATCCCCACACTACTTATATTTCCTGGCCGAATTATCATTCCGGTGCGAATGGTGACTACCAAAAAATTATCCCCACCGAACCCAATCATCCCCTGCTACAGAATCCTGACTCACCAACTGGGTTAATTGAATTTTTCCCTTCTCATCCCCACGAAGGCGGAATAGGAGTGAAACCAGACTCAACAGCGAGTGTCATTGCATTTGGTGAAAGTATAGTTACAGGGCGAAAATTTAACCTAGTGGTGGCGATGGAACATTACATAGACACCGAAGGAAACAGATTAGGCAGAGCGATCGCACATTCCAGTTTCCATCACTTTGTTGATTACAATTGGGACATTGATAAAGGCTGTCCTTCCTTCGTCGATGAACCACCAGGAACAGGGATGAACACCGAACCACAAGCCCTAACAGATATCAAAACCTACGTGCATAACGCCGCCCTCTGGCTAGCGGCTTGAAACTCCCTCATCCCCTGATTGATTCAGGCTTTCTGAGCAAATCCGAGAAAAAAGCGATCGCACCCCTACGGTTTGAGAATCACAAATGATTTATTGACAAGAATATGGTTTTGAAACCGCAATTTGATACTACCGTATATACTGCGATCGCCTAATTTATGCTCATCGTTACTACTCCTGTAAATATCTTGATTATTCCATTGATAAACCTGCTCATGAATTTTCCCCTCAGCAGTATCAATATTATTTTCATAAATTAGAACACCATCCCAACCAATAATGGCAATCACTTCCTCATAAGTCATACCTATAGATATAGAGTCATATAACTCTTGCCTGATTTCATTTGGGCGGGTTTCATTGGGTGATTGCCCTGGTTGAATTCGTATATTTCCAGGAATATTCTGATTAGACTCCTTAGATATAGAGTTTATAAACAATGTCGGTATCTCTCCATTGGGTAAATCATTTAAATAAATAAAAACTAAAGCAACAAATAACACCCCAGATGCCAATATAGAATATTTCATACTAAAAAATTGCAGCCATTGCACTGCGTTTTTTTACAATAAATATTTTAAGATTGCTAATAATTAACGAATACCTGCACTGCTTTCTTGAGAACGAATGAATGAATTTCTCACAGTATTGACTGTACCCCATATTCTAGTTCTTGTATCTTCGTAAAAACTACCTTTTACATAAGAACCAGTATGATGAACCGTAAAACTATTCAAACTTTCTTCACCTTGACGCTCAATCTCAATCTTGTTAGTAGAAAAATTGTAATTTTCATTGTTGTTTGAATAGATTGTAATATCAACATTGTCATAATCCTCAGTTCTATTTCGTCTAAGTGTCCACTGGTTAAAGACAAAAGTCTCACCTGCAAAAGCAGGGCTGTTGAGAAAAGTGGCAATAATAGCTAAACCAATAATTTTCTTCATATTTAGTATCCTTAATCATGAACTTTTTTGCTAATAAGTAATAAATATAAAATTGATATATTAGTTCAATTGATTTAGAGAAAAATATAAGTATGTGTAGTAGAGTTACACACGAAATACCTGGCTTTTAAAAGAAGTAACAGGGTAGAATAATACCAAATTGGGATAGATATTATGGTGATGAATTTTTGTTTTAAATCCACAATCCTTGCATCTAAAATCCCAAATTGGTATAACCACCCTAGAATACTTTGTAGTGACATTAAAAAAAGTATTAGGAATTAACGAACACCAGCAGTAGTTTCGTGAGCATTACTACCAGAATATGTTTTGGTGTTGATACTACCGTTAACGTTAGTGTAGTTTGTTTCAAAGTATGCACCCACTAATCCAGAAGCGGCATTATGTTGGGTATATTCATCGTAAGAAACTGTTGTAGAACCACCGCACCAGTTACCACAATACTTAGTAACAACATCACCATCAATGTAAGTTTTATCAGCTACAGAAATATATGCTTCAGCCCGCACAGAATGAGTATCAGAATTCAGCCATAAATTGGTTTCTGTGTGGCTTTTACTCCATGAGTCTTCGTTACGCACAAAAGTTTCGCCAGCTAAAGCGGGAGTAGCCAAAAAAGTAGCGATAAGTGCTAAACCAAGAGCTTTTTTCATGAGTTTATCCTCGTTGTTAGTTAGTTGTTATTTTCAGCCTCATTTTTAGGTAATTCTTGAGACTGGAACCTGATAGCTTTGTTAGGTTCATTTGTATTAGTTCTGTTTATAGCCACCCCTTGACAGACAGCAGAAATAGTAGGAAAGCTGTCGGGGCTGAGTTTGATACCAGCACTGATAAGTTCAGCACAGGCACGAGCATTGATAATCTCTACGTCATATTGAGTTTTACGAGCAATAGTTTCAGCCATTCCTTTGCAAGTGCTTTCTAAGCTTCCACCCAAGGGGAAAACTATGGCAGCATTGACAGCATAAGAAGCATTGTTAGAGAAACTAATCCCGTCATAAGAACTGAAAGCCGTACCTAATATTAGAGAGGGGCGGGGACACACAACATGAATTCCAGCCAATCCTTGAATCTTATAAGTCGCCGATTCACCCAGGTTATAAACTCCTGTTTGATTAATGGCAGCAGAGTTACGCTGTTGGTTATCCAGACTCTGTTGTTGATTTGGCTGCGATTGAGAATTAACAGAGTTATTAACAGTTTGTGCCTCTGCTTTGAGATTGACGTTAAATATTCCTAGTAGACATATTAAGGAATAATTAGTGAATAGTAGTAGGTACTTTTTAAACATTGGAAGTTTTTTAGATATTGCAAAAGGAGGGTTTTAAGTTGGATGAAATTATTAGGTTGACACAATCAAAGTAACTTGAGTAAGATAAATTAGTATTTAACCCGACTTCATCACTGCCTTTATGGTGAATTGTGCAGACACCAACGCCAGCAGTATTTGCTCAGAAAATAAATTTTCTTTGCTCATTTTTTTGTTAGACTGCACCACATCACCTCCTATTTTCCATCTCCTGCATTATCTCAAAAACAAATTTTTCTACTGTGCTAATTAGCTCAGGAAGCTTATATTTGCGATCATTTCAATAATCATAAATTTCATCTATATATATAAGGTTTAGTGGTTATGATTATTGAATTGCTGCCCCCTTGAGTTAGTTAATCATCATGGTTATCATCTTGCCGAACATCCCAAAAAAATACGAGGGGGTTTTTGTGGGATTAAGTGGGATATTCAAAAAGTTAATTTTTTTTAAATGAATCGAAAAATAGATGCAAGTATGCTGATGTCTGCAACTAAAGAGCAATAGAAAGAAAATTATCCACAATTAATAGTTAGCTAGATGCTCTTTATAAAGGATTGCCAAGAAAGTAAAACTAAAGATATTACCCATTACCAAGCAATATCTAACCTACAAAAATTATCATTAAGATAACTTAATTTCGGCAATTTTAATGGCTGATTTTTATTTTTACAAATAAAATTTAGGGGCTATTTAGTGATTTAATGTAAAGTATCGTAAATGGTTTATGACAACACTTATTCACATAAGTTCATGTTTTAAGAAAAAGATAATGAAATTGTAAAAATAATAAAAATCTCCACATAATCTATGGAATTTTTAGTATACTCACTGTAAGTCAAATATCGACGCGTTGAGTGCTAAAAGTAGTGCTTAAGAGGATTTACACGCAAGTTAACTATCATCAGAACTCAAACATATCATCGTAGAGATATAAGCATCATTGGGTCAAATGTCTTGATACTTATGAGTTTTATGATTTTTGCAAATTTGGTGTATTTTCAGTAGGCAAACTTTGGAAATAATTTGTAATTGATGATGGACTTTGTGTCGCTCCGCTAACGTAGTTCGTAATGGAATTAGTTGGTAATTAAAGCTCTAACTCACTCAAAACCGTTCAATTGAAATTTTAGTGTGCTGTTCCGCGAGCAATTACGAATTGCAATCTTCTCTAGGGTAGGCTACGCCAACGTAGTGGGATGTTAGTCAATTACAAATTAGTTTTCCCAAAAAGGTGTAATGCTTCATTAAGCAGATAACCCTTGATGAGAATCTTTATATCCAATAAATTTCTCACATGATAATTGAGTGAGTTCCAAAATTAACTGTTCCTTTTTTTAATTTTTTTGTATTAGATTATACAGCTTAATCTTGGCTAGAGTCACGATTCCATAATTAATTACCCAATTTTTGCATCGTCTTATGCACGATAAATCAAACGATTAATGATTTATTTTTCAAGTTTGATATGGGTAATGATATTTGGAAATTTGTGCATCAATTTCAAGAAGAATTAGTATTTCCTCTTGAAAAAATCATTAACTCTTCTGCATCACATTAATTAACTGGTGTTAGAAAATGAATACTCAAGAATTACTAAATGTTGCAGACAAAGTAGTTTACAAAGCATTTGGCAAGCATTTAACAGATTTACAAACGCAATTGTTAAAAGCAGCTTGTGAAAATCAGACATATGAAGAGTTTGCGAATATTTATGGCTACTGTTTGGATTACATCAAGAAGGATGTAGGGTGTGTTTTGTGGCATTTACTATCTGAAGCTTTAGGGGAGAAAGTCACAAAAAAAAACTTTCGACAAGCTTTAGAACGATATCAACAGGCTGAGAAGTTGCCGATGTATCACGAAAAAACCAACAAACCAGATTTTGCTATGTACCTGATGCTTTGGCTTTCTTGGGAGGCGCATAAAACGGCGGCTATTGTTGATCATCAATATCAGACGATAGATGCTGAATAATACTCTGTTGAGTTTTAACTGGGGAGAAAGGTATTGAGATTGTCATTGCGTGTTAATCACATGATCTTCTAGTTTGAGGATAGATTTCCTACCAAATTAAGTTGAAAGTTGTAGGATAGAGATTCAGAGCTTGAACTTGTGATTTTTTATGTCTGCTACGCCCCTTGTTTCCCCAGCTAACTCAACCATTCCCGAAACAGCAACTTTACCTCCGTTACTTGGTGCTTCAGTGACGGAGTTAACTGCATGGGTACAGCAGCAAGGACAACCCGCCTACAGAGGAAAGCAACTCCATGATTGGATATATCACAAGGGAGTGCGATCGCTAGCGGATATTTCTGTCTTTCCTAAGCAATGGCGCGCCGATGTCGCAGATATCCCCATTGGGCGTTCTCAAATTCATTATCGTTCCGTGGCACCGGATGGCACAGTTAAGTACCTTTTGCAACTATCCGATGGGCAGATTGTAGAAACAGTAGGAATTCCCACCGAGAAACGATTAACTGTCTGCGTTTCTACTCAAGTGGGATGTCCGATGGCCTGTGATTTCTGCGCTACTGGGAAAGGTGGCTACAAGCGGAATTTAGGCAGACATGAAATTGTTGATCAAGTCTTAACAGTACAGGAAGATTTTCAACAACGGGTGAGTCATGTGGTATTCATGGGCATGGGTGAACCCTTGTTAAATACGGAAAATGTTTTAGACGCAGTTAAATCGTTAAATCAAGATGTGGGGATTGGACAACGATCGCTGACTATTTCTACAGTAGGAATTCGCGATCGCATTCGTCAATTAGCGCAAAACCATCTACAAGTAACTCTAGCAGTGAGTCTCCACGCCCCTAACCAAGCTCTAAGAGAAAAAATTATACCTAGTGCGCGTCCCTATCCCATCGAGGATTTACTGGCTGAATGTCGGGAATATGTGGAAATTACAGGTAGACGCGTGAGTTTTGAATACATTTTGCTAGCTGGTGTGAACGATTTACCAGAACACGCCCTAGAACTAGCCAAGCGTCTGCGGGGCTTTCAAAGTCACGTCAATTTAATCCCCTATAACCCCATTCAGGAAGTTGATTATAAACGACCGAAGAGCGATCGCATTCAAGCTTTTGTGAAAGTTCTGCAACAGCAAAAAATCGCCGTTAGCGTCCGCTATTCCCGTGGTTTAGAAGCTGATGCCGCCTGCGGACAATTGCGAACAAGTAATTTGTAATCATCCACAGTTGTATACTCGTCAACTGCGTATTCATTACGAACTGCTTGAATTTCTACTTGTGTCTCCGTATCATCCTCATACAAAGATTCTTCAGCATGAACTACGTGCATCCGGCTACGCCTGAGATGCACGTTTCTGATGCTTCAATTGAGCAACTTGCTTAAAGCTTCCGCACCAAGTAGAGGTTGACTCATCTGCATCTAAAGAGGCACGTTCCATGCCCTTTGCGTAATTAAGTATTACCATTGCTGCGGCGACATCCCTATCACATTGGTAGCCACATTTTTCGCAATGGTGAACTCTATCTGCTAATGACTTTTTCTTTTGATGACCACAATGAGGGCAGGTTTGAGATGGTTTAACTTTTTTGGTTGGAATCTCAATATAAAAACCACCTACTTCGGTGACTTTGTACTTAATTAAGTCTTTGAGATTGCCAATACCAACATCAAGCAAAGACCGATTTAATCCAGTCTTTTGATGTTTTCTCTTACTGCCTTTCTTTGCTTTACGGGTCATCCCTTTGAGATTTAATGTCTCAGTCGCTACCAGTGAATTACTCTTTACTATCTGTGTAGCCAATTTATGTTGCCAGTCTTGTCTTTGACGAGCAACTTTTGATTGTATTTTAGCTATAGCCTTATTCGCTTTTCTCCACCTTCTTGAAGCTTTAACACCTTTGGATGGTGGTCTTTTTCTGCGACTGGTTTTAGCCATAAAGTTGATTTTAATTTGTGCAGTTTTAACAAATCTAGGATTCTCAATTGTATTGCCATTAGAATCAGCAATTGCATGATGAGTACCAAAGTCTAAGCCAATTGCACCTGTGTCAGTTTGTGGACGATTTGGAATGCAATCAACAGTAATTGAGGCGTACCATTTCCCTTGTTTAAAGATGATTGTACAGGTTTTGGTTTTACCCCAATCCCTAGCTTGACCACGCATCTTTACGTTACCTAAGTTAGATATTTTTAGATAACCGTTCTTGCCGTTGGTGCAAGCCTTCCATCCTGAATTACAAGGATAAGTCCAACCTTTGTAATAGCGACTTGACTTAAATTTTGGATAACCAGATTTGAGTTTAAAAAACCGCTTGAAAGCAAAATCAACACGCTTAACAGTATCCTGCAAAGCATGACTACCAAGCTCTTTATACTCTACCCATTCCTCTTTAAAATCAGGTAAACAGTTTTGTTGAGCAAAATAATCTACTGACTTACCAAACTTCTTGTAAGAAGTTTTGCGATGCTCAACACAAGAATTGTACAAATCTTTGTGGAGTCGTCGCCAATAGTGCATTTTATTGGCTTGCTCTTTTGATGGATAAAGCCTAAAAGTAATTCGCTTGTTAGCCATAACATATCGACCTGTCTGTTATATTTGAGTATGCTAATATTTGTGGGTGTACCCTGTCAATATGCAAGTCAGAAAAGGTTCTCACAGCGTTTTTAGTGTCCGGTTGCACTTTGTGTTTGTAACGCACTATCGACGCAAAGCTTTAAACGCAGAAATGCTCAACCGATTAACACAAATGATTGAACAGGTATCTAACAAGATGGACTGCCAATTAATTGAGTTTAATGGGGAGTCAGACCATATACACATCTTGTTAGACTTCCACCCAAAAAACTCTATTGCTGCTGTTGTTGGTAGCCTGAAAAGTGCAACAGCAAGAATGCTCAAAAAAGAATTTCCTCAAGAAGTTAAAAAGTATTATTGGGGAAAAGTTTCTTTCTGGTCTAATTCGTATTATGTTTCTTCTTGTGGTGGCGCACCAATAGAAGTGCTTAAAAAATATATCCAGAATCAGGACACTCCAAAAAATTAATTGGCAATTTTAGAGGCATCGAACCTCTAAAATTGCCGTGCTATCCTTCCCCAATCTCAGCGTAAGCGGATTGGGGAAGGATAGCACAAGACGTTCAAAAATTTGTTGCTCAATCATCTGTTGTAATCGTAGTTTTTCTTCTAAATTAAGAGACGATATTACTTGCGCTAAATCTTCTAAGGAAAGTTGTGATTTAAAAATGGCAGGCATTTTGCAATTACTTTCGTCGTTTTAGCCTTATTTTAACGTCAATATTCATGTTGGGTTAAGTTCCACCACTCTAGCAAAACCCCAAATTAATACCAACCGTTCCCCAGTCCCCAATCATTCTTCAATTTTGAATTTTGAATTTTGTAGCTTGCTTCCCGTAGGGTATTTTGAATTTAGTTAGTCCCCAGTCCCCATATTCCCTTAAAACGGTGCTAATTCCTGAAGAATGGTGAAGCGGATATGATTAATCGCCAAATCACCTAGAGGAATATCTTCTTTAGTTAACCTTTTACCTTGACTGCTTAATGTTTCAAAGGATATGCCTTTACCAATTTCGATGTGATACCAACATAAACCCATGAAAAAGCGGGTGGGATAAGGGCCATAATCACCTAAATCATCAGGATTAGATTCCATTGGCAACCATCCCATACCAGGTATATAAAATTCTAACCACACATGATTAAAATCTGGTTGCAGGGGAACTCCTTGATGTTCGCCGTTTGGGGGACATTTGTATCTACCCACAGTACGGCAAGGAATGCCATTCAAGCGACACAGTGCCAAAAGTACCCCTACATACTCCCCACAAGAACCTACACCCCTTTCTAAAACTATATCGGGTGTATCAATATAGGGTTTGATGCCATAGGAAAGTTCATCATAAACATAGTTGCGGATGCTGTACATTTTCCGCAGGAGGTTTGTTTCCGTACCGATGGCTTCACGGGCAGAACGCCGCACAATGGCTGTATCCATTGCTAAATCATCATTGTCCACCAGATAGCGGGCTTCAACTTCTGGGGAAATTTCGGGAATATCTTCCACATCTTTGGGTGTGATGCGGTATTTAATCCCCCGCACTTCCAATTGTGCTTTCCAGCCAAATATATGTCGTTCGCCAGGGACAAGGGACTCAAATTTAAATACAGCTACCCGTTGTCCATCAATAATTTCTTCTGTGAAGGGTATACCGATGGGTTCAACGTGTTTTACTTTTTGGCGTTCGGTTTCGGAAGGCAGGGCAATGCGCCATTCTACATCAGGTAAATACACCTCTTCTAAGGGGGCTATTTCCTCGACGTAGGACATTTCAATCAGATAACCATTAGAAAGGGCGTATTTTTGATCTGGTGCGTGATGGTAATACAGGGGATGAATAAAAGTGCGATCGCGGTATGTTAATTCATGGTTAGGATCAGCGTTGGGGTTATCCCGAATATAAGGTTCTTCGGAAGCATAGGCTACAAATAGACTTTCCTTTCCTGTTTGCGTGTCTAGGTGTATGGCTATGCCTGTAGGCGAATCAAAGGGAGTTAACACGCTAAATCTCACTTCCCCAGTCGCCCGATCCATAGAATACACCGTTTGTTCAGTGCGATCGCAAATCCACAGGGTTTCTCGGTTCACTGCTAAATTTTCTACACCCACCCCAGGGGTATAAAATCTGGTAATCTCTTTGCGGCTATCACGGTCATAAATCAGAATGTAGCCTAATTTCTGACAACTAACGTAGACTGTGGAGTCCCAAACAGCCACACCATCGGCGGGGTAGGGCAAAGTGGCAAAATGTTCTAAAGCCAAAGATGAGAGTTTAGAGACATAAACATTGTTACCACGAGTCACCCAGAGTGTGTCTTCCCAAACAGCTAAACCTTTTACCTCACTAAATTCTTTGGTTTGGTGAGGGTTAATGATTCTACTGTTATCAGTATGAGGGTCAATTTCTAGTAAATGCCCCTTAATCGTATCAATCGCAATCAGTCGGTCTTGGATAAATGCAATGCCACATAAAGCAGCAGCAGTCAACGGTCGAATTGTCCTTTGCCCAAACATTTGGCTAGCTGTCAAACTGGTGGGTGCAAAACTCATATTAAGCTTTATTGGGAACTAGGGATCGGGGATTGGGTATTGGGGATGGAGAAGTCGTTGTTATCAACTCATTACTCTCTCACTCCCCTTTTTGTTGGCAGTCGCTCCCCTTGGGCAAAGAAAGCCCAAGACCGTGCTGCTTTTGTGTTCACTTCTATGAGATATTAAAATATCCTATAAAGAAATCTGGCTTAAGTAATAATACATATGAAGTGCCGCCAAAAATTGACTTTGACTAATAATTTCGTATCATAGCCATACGACTTGACCATAGTTTTAATGTAACTTGAGTGGATGGTTTTCCGTCCGTTACTCAATTATGATCAAATCCTGTAACCATTTTTTGTGACTGACACAATGTCTGCTAATTCTCTGCCTGAAAATATCACCAGTTGGCATAGTTTGGAAGTTGATAAAGCACTCGGACTGCTCTCTAGTAATGCAGATAGTGGCTTAAGCGTAGAAGCAATTGAACAAAGGTTGCAAAAATACGGCCCCAACGAATTAGAAGAACAGGGAGGTCGTAGTGCCTGGGAAATTCTGCTAGATCAGTTCAAAAATATTATGTTGTTGATGCTGATTGCAGTAGCTTTCATTTCTGGGTTTTTAGATTTCATGGCTTGGCAAGCCAATACACTCAAACCAGGAGAAGTGCCATTTAAAGATACAGTTGCTATTTTGGCAATTGTCATTCTCAACGGTGTTTTAGGCTATGTCCAGGAAAGTCGGGCAGAACAAGCATTAGCAGCCCTCAAAAAAATGTCTTCTCCTTTGGTGCGAGTCCTCCGCAACGGTAAATTAGTGGATGTCGCAGCTAAAGAAATCGTTCCAGGGGATGTGATGCTGCTAGAGGCTGGGGTGCAAATAGCTGCCGATGGGCGTTTGATTGAACAAGCGAATTTACAGGTGCGAGAATCAGCTCTGACAGGTGAAGCAGAAGCAGTTAGTAAACAAGCAAATATTACATTACCAGAAGAAACATCTTTAGGCGATCGCATTAATTCCGTATTTCAAGGAACGGAAGTCGTCCAAGGACGGGGTAAGGTACTAGTCACAAATACCGGGATGCGTACCGAACTAGGCAAAATTGCTGAACTTTTGCAGTCAGTAGAAACTGAACCTACCCCCTTACAGCAACGCATGACCCAATTAGGGAATGTGTTAGTTACGGGTTCTTTGGTCTTGGTGGCGATCGTTGTGATTGGCGGTATTATTCAAGCTAGAGGCTTTAGCAACTTACAAGAACTTTTAGAAGTTTCTTTAAGTATGGCGGTGGCTGTTGTCCCAGAAGGTTTACCTGCTGTCATTACCGTGACTTTAGCACTGGGAACTCAGCGCATGGTGCGCCGTCAGGCTTTGATTCGCAAATTACCTGCGGTGGAAACTTTGGGTTCTGTCACCACAATTTGTTCTGATAAAACCGGTACATTGACTCAGAACAAAATGGTAGTGCAGTCAGTTTATACCAATCAGCAAAACTTCAAAGTTACGGGTGAAGGTTACGCACCCGTAGGAGAATTTTACTTAGATAGTGATGCCGATTACCCCATTGTGCCAGAAGAATATCCTGAAATTGCCTCTTTATCAGTGGCTTGTGCTGTTTGTAATGACTCAGTGCTGCAAAAAGAAAATGGAGAATGGGCAATTTTAGGCGACCCCACAGAGGGGGCTTTAGTTACCTTAGCGGGAAAAGTAGGTATTGAAAAAGACCAATGGCTTAGTAAATTATCCCGTGTCGGTGAATTTCCTTTTTCCTCAGAACGTAAGCGCATGAGCGTGATTTCTCAGGTAGAAAAGGTCTCTACGGGAGAAGCATCTGTAACAGATGTTGACCCCAAAATCGCCGGATTACTCAACAATGAACCTTACATCATGTTCACTAAAGGTTCGCCGGAGTTAATTTTGGCGCGATGCAGTGGGATTTATTTGGGTACAAACGCCGCACCCCTCAGCGAAGAACAACGCAGTCAAGTCTTGGCACAAAATGACAAAATGGCTAGCAATGGTCTGAGGGTGTTAGGTTTTGCCTACAAACCCCTCTGGGAAGTACCACCAGAAGGCGCAGACGAAACCACAGAAGAGAATCTAGTGTGGTTAGGCTTAGTGGGGATGCTAGATGCACCCCGTCCAGAAGTGCGCGCCGCCGTCCAAGAATGTCGAGAGGCGGGGATTCGTCCGGTGATGATTACTGGCGACCATCAACTAACTGCACGGGCGATCGCCACAGATTTGGGTATTGCTCAAGCAGGTGATAGGGTGATCACCGGTCAAGAATTACAAAAAATGAGTGACGAAGAACTCCAAGAGCAAGTTGACCTAGTCAGCGTCTATGCGCGGGTAGCCCCAGAACACAAACTGCGGATTGTACAAGCACTGCAAAATCGCGGTAGATTTGTCGCTATGACTGGGGACGGTGTCAACGATGCGCCTGCGTTAAAACAAGCTGATATCGGTATTGCAATGGGTATCACTGGTACTGATGTCAGTAAAGAAGCCAGTGATATGGTGCTGCTAGATGACAACTTTGCCACCATTGTCGCCGCTACCAAAGAAGGTAGGGTAGTATACACAAATATTCGTCGTTTTATTAAATACATCCTGGGCAGTAATATTGGGGAAGTCCTCACCATCGCCGCCGCACCGCTTTTAGGACTAGGTGGTGTTCCCCTCACACCCCTGCAAATCCTGTGGATGAACTTAGTCACAGACGGTTTACCTGCTTTAGCCTTAGCAGTAGAACCTCCAGAACCAGATGTGATGAAGCGTCCACCTTTTAGTCCCCGTGAAAGCATTTTTGCTAGGGGTTTGGGTTCTTACATGGTTCGCATTGGGGTGATTTTCGCCATCATTACAATCATTTTGATGGAGTGGGCTTATACACATTCCCAAACATTCACCGGGGAAGGATTAAACCCTGAAAGATGGAAAACAATGGTATTTACTTCCTTGTGTATTGCTCAAATGGGTCATGCTATCGCCATTCGCTCGAATAATCAACTAACTATTGAGATTAATCCTTTCTCGAATATGTTTGTGCTAGGGGCTGTAGTTGTCACCACAATTTTGCAACTCATGCTGATTTATGTCCCACCCTTAAGAGCATTTTTCGGTACTCACTGGCTACCTCCCACAGAATTAGCAATTTGTTGTGGTTTCAGTGCTTTAATGTTCGTCTGGATTGAAATGGAGAAACTCTTCTTCCGCTTTATGGGCAAAAAGACCGTGTGAACAAGGTAAAAGTAAAAAGTAAAAAGTAAAAAGAGAAGAACATAAGAATGATTGCTTTTACCCTAAATATAGTTAAATTTTAGTTTCCTCAACAGGTAAAAGTTAATCCTCTTTTCTTTTGCCTTTTACCCTGTGGGTGACGCTCCTAGCATCGCTAACGCTGCGCTAATACCACTTGCTTTAAGCCGGGAGATCCTTTCGGCAATTGCTCATGGGGGAAACCCCCAAGACCGCACTGCCGACGCTCCTACGTCGCTAACGCTACGCTAACACCAACGCAGTGGCTCACCTTTTTACTTTTGCCTTGTCCTATGTACCTAAAAACCATAAATCTCCGGCATTTTCGCAACTACCAAGAGCAAGAAGTAAAATTTACTGCTGCTAAAACAATTTTGGTGGGGAATAATGCTCAGGGAAAGTCTAACTTATTGGAAGCTGTGGAGTTATTGGCGACATTGCGATCGCATCGGATGGCACGCGATCGCGATATTGTGCAAGAAGGTGAGCCAGTAGCCAAAATTGATGCTGTCGTAGAACGACAAACTGGCGTAATTGACCTCAGTTTAACTCTGCGTCGCAACGGTCGCCGCACTGTGGCGTTAAATGGTGAATCTTTGCGGCGACAAATGGATTTTTTGGGTGTCCTCAATGCTGTGCAGTTTTCTAGCTTAGATTTAGAATTAGTCCGTGGTAGTCCGGAAGCAAGGCGTAACTGGTTGGATACTTTATTAGTTCAGCTAGAACCAGTTTATGCCCACATCTTACAGCAATATAATCATGTGTTACGCCAACGCAATGCCTTGTTAAAAAAGTTGCAAGATTCTATCTCCACCACCCAAAAATCGGAACTGGCTTTGTGGGATGCACAATTAGCTATTACTGGTACAAAGGTGATTAGAAGACGCGATCGCGCACTGCAAAGATTAGCACCAATTGCAGCAGCTTGGCACGCCAGCATCAGTGGTAGCACTGAGCTTTTGCAGATTCAGTACACACCTAATGTTCCCTTAACCCAAACCCAGCCAGAACAAGTCCAGCAAGCTTTTTTAACCAAAATACAACAGCGTGCCGTTGCCGAACTCAACCGCAATACCACCCTTGTCGGCCCCCATCGGGACGAAGTAGAATTAACTATTAACCAAACTCCAGCGCGTCAATACGGTTCTCAGGGTCAGCAGCGCACCTTAGTATTAGCCCTCAAATTAGCAGAATTGCAACTAATTGAAGAAGTTATTAAAGAACCACCATTACTTTTGCTGGATGATGTTCTAGCTGAACTAGATCCTTCCCGGCAAAATCAATTACTTGATGCTATTCAAGACCGTTTTCAAACCTTAATTACAACAACTCACTTAAGTTCTTTTGATGCCCAATGGTTGAATTCATCTCAAGTTATTTGTGTACAATCAGGACGAATATTATCACCAAATACACTTTGATCAAAGCTATTTTATATTGAACTAGTAATTAATTAGGTATTTAGAGAGTGTTTGAGAAGTCTTCGGCTGTGAGTTTAAGTATATTCAGATCCCCTCTAGCCCCCCTTAAAAAGGGAGGAACAAGAATCAAAGTTTCTCTTTTTAAGCTGGGAACAAAAATCAAAGTCTCTCTTTTTAAGGGGTATTTAGGGGGATCTATACTGATTTAATACATTGTTAAAAACTTTTTAAATATCCTCTTAGAGTATTTTAAATTTCATTAAATACTGATTTTAAATCATGACAATATTATCAATGTTTAATCAAAAAATTACCCTCAGCCAGAGTGAAATTATCTCTTTAGGAGCATCATTGCGCCAAATTGAACAAAAAGTATTAAAACAGAAATTAAATGAAGGTAAACTAAAAATTTGGTTTCAAGGAGAAGAACCTTATTTTGATGTCTTATTTGAATTGCAAAATAATGAAATATTATGGTTTGAATTTACTTTGCGTGGTAAATCACTTTCATGGGATCGGAGGAAAGATAAATTACAAACAGGAACTACCAACGAGTTAAGTATTAATGATGCTAGTTTCTACGCAGCTAGCAAAACTATTGATAATGATATGCAAATAGATTGGGATTTTATCCAGTTAGTTAAATCAATTCTAGAAACTAGAGCCGATGAGGAAATTTTTGCCAAAGCATTAGTCCTGTTTGACTAGTATTTCTGAGTCTGCTGAATTACAAACTCATCTGCATCTATCTGCGGTTAATTATTTTTGTCTTAAATTCTAACTAAGAATCGCATTAATAATA
The DNA here is from genome assembly GCF_002896875.1 of Nostoc sp. CENA543. Lineage (GTDB taxonomy): Bacteria > Cyanobacteriota > Cyanobacteriia > Cyanobacteriales > Nostocaceae > Trichormus. The sequence continues at coordinate 229,426 of NZ_CP023278.1, read as the reverse complement.
GTCGCATTTTGATTTAGATAGGGAGGATCAATCATCTCCCGATGGACACCATAAGCATAATGATTGATGCGTTCTCCCTTTGTAGCTTGTGTCCAATCATCTTCATAATCGTAGTTACCCTCAGCCCGGATGAGATGAATATTGCCATGAATTTGGACATTTTTTAGATCGGAATGCCAGAGAAAATTAAAGTATTCCCAGACTTGATTGTAGGTGCGATCGCGTAACTTTTGATTCTCCATAAAGTAACGCCTCAATTCCTGACGTTTGGGATTTAACAAGAAACTATCTACACCTTCTATAATTTCTGACATTTCAGCTTTTATAGCTTCACGCCCGCCGCGATAAGTATCTATTAAAATTACATCAGAAACTACACGTCCACGACTTTCTAATTTTTGAGCCATCAACATAGCTAAAAAACCACCTGCTGAATGTCCCATTAACTTTAAGTCTTGATTTGGTGCTATATTATCTATCAATTCGGCATATTTTTCTAAAGTTGCCTCATTAGCAATATATCTGAAAGTATAGATAGCATAATCTGTTAAATAATCAGCTAAATTTGCGTAAGCTGCGGCAAAACCAAGGGCAGGGGGAAATAGAAAAACTGCTTTTTCTCGTGCTTGATTGAAAACTACATAAGGACGTTCTTTAGGTTGGATATTCATCTCTTTAGCATAGATGATATATTCACTCAATTCTGCTACTGTAGGCTTTTCATAAATCATCGATAATGGGATTTCAATTTCCAATTCTTGATAAATTAATGCCATCAAATTCATCGCTTGTAATGAATGACCACCTAAATCAAAAAAATTATCATTTACTCCTACTTTTGATAATTGCAGAACTTGTTGCCAAATGTTTGCCAAAATCATTTCTGAAGAGTTTCGGGGAGGTAAATAATTTGATTCTACTATCGATGTTTCATCAGGCTTAGGTAATTTCTGATAGTCTATCTTGCCATTAGGATTTAATGGCAATTCTGACAAGACCACAAAAGCTGAAGGTATCATATAAGCTGGCAATTTATGCTGTAAGAAAAGACGCAGTTCACTGGGTTTTAATAGTGAGTTTTTTCCCACTACATAAGCTACTAAACGTTGGTTCTCAGAAGTATCTCCTTGCAAAAATACAACTGTTTGTTCTACTTGGGGATGAGTATCTAAAACTGATTCTATTTCTCCTAACTCAATCCGTAAACCTCGTAGTTTAACTTGATGATCGATGCGACCAAGATATTCAATATTCCCATCACTGAGATAACGGGCTAAATCTCCAGTTTTATATAATTTCCCTTCACCAAAGGGATGAGAAATAAATTTTTCATGAGTTAATTCTGGTTGATTGAGATAGCCTCTAGCTAAGGAGACACCCCCAATATATAGTTCTCCTGCAACGCCAATGGGGACTGGTTGCAGATATTCATCGAGGATATAAGTTTGAGTATTAGCTATCGGGCGACCAATAGGAATTATTCGACTGTGAGAATGTGGCTGACATTGCCAACAAGTGGCATCAACTGCTGTTTCCGTTGGGCCGTAAAGATTATGCAATTCACAATTGAAATTTTCAAAAAAGCGTTGAGTCAATTCATAAGAGAGTGTTTCTGCACCACTAAAGACTCGCTTTAAACAACGACAACTTTCTAAGTTTGGTTGTTGCAGAAAAATTCGCAACATTGAAGGAACAAAAGATACTTGAGTGATTTTTTGTTCAGCAATCAAATTCATCAAATAAGCTATATCTTTATGACCTTCAGGTTTAGCCACTACTAAAGTTGTGCCAGATGTTAAAGACCAGAATATCTCCCATACTGAAGCGTCAAAGCTTAAAGGAGTTATTTGCAGGATGCAATCGCCTATTGTCAGAGGGTAAGCATCTAGCGTTCGCAATAAGTTATTGCAAATAGCTTTATGGATGTTCATCACTCCCTTGGGCTTACCTGTAGAGCCAGAGGTATAAATCACATAAGCCAAATTTTCTGAATTTGCCAATTTGACGGGGTTATGCTGGCTATGGTTGGCAATTATGTGCCAATCACGATCTAAACACACCACCTCGGCTGAATTTGCTTCCAAAGAGTCCAATAGAGACTGCTGAGTCAGCAAGACAGACAAGGCTGCATCCGTGAGCATATAAGTTAAGCGATCGCTCGGATAACTAGGGTCTAAAGGCAAATAAGCTCCCCCTGCCTTTAATATTCCCAATAGTCCGATCACCATCTCTATGGAACGCTCCACAAAAATGCCCACCAATACTTCTGGTTTAACGCCTTTTGTTCGTAAATAGTGAGCTAATTGATTGGCTTTTTCATTTAATTGTTGATAGGTCAATTTTTGACCTTCAAATATGAGCGCGATTGCATTGGGATTGCGTTCTACTTGCTCTTCAAATAACTCATGGATACATTTTTCTAAAGGATATGCAACTGCGGTTTGATTCCATTCTTTTAGTAACTGATGCCGTTCTTCAGGAGTTAGTAAATTGATTTGTGAAAATTGGCAATGAGGATTTTCGACTACTGCCTGAATAATTTCTAAAAAGTGACCGCTCATTCTAGCGATCGTTTCTGCTCGAAATAGATCCGGTTCGTATTCTATAACCAATCTTAAGTCGTTGGCATTTTCAAAAAAACTCCAACTCAAATCAAATTGAGCCGTTCGTGGTGTTAGTGGGTAAGCTTGATGTTCAATTCCCGGAATTTTCATCACTGCTTTACTATCTTGATTTAGCAGTGAAAACATCACATCAAATAATGGATTTCTTGATAAATCTCGTTCTAAATCGAGGGCAGATACTAATTGGTCAAAAGGATAATTATTATACTCATAAGCATCAAGACAAGTATTTGTTACTTCTGCCAATGCTTGTTGAAAAGTTCCCGTTTCTGGGAGTAAAGTTCTTAAAGCTAAGGTATTAACATAAAAGCCAATTTGATTTTCTAGGTTTGGATGATTACGTCCAGAAATAGGGATACCAATGACTAAATCACGCTGTCCGGTGTATCGATAGAGTAATATTTTAAATAAAGTTAAGAGAATAATAAATAAAGTTGTGTGATTCCCAGCCGCAAAAGAGCGTAGCTTTTCGCTGAGACTCTGACTAAAATTATAAGTATATGTACCAGCTTGAGAAGATTTAAATTGTGGTCGAGGAAAGTCGGTAGGTAAGTTAAATATAGGTGGTTCTCCTGCAAAGCGATCGCACCAATAATGATGCTGTTCTTTGGCCTCCTCAGTTGCTAACCACTGATTTTGCCATACAGCATAATCCTTATATTGCAATGGTAGTGGGGGTAAGGCGGCAGTTTTTTGCTGTGTGTAAGCAGAGTATAAAGTAACGAACTCGTGGAAAAGAATATCGAGCGATCGCGCATCTCCAATAATATGGTGCAGGGTCAATCCAAATAAAAATTCCTCTGGCTTAATCTGTACTAATAAAACTCGCATCAAAGGTAATTGCTCTAAATCAAATCGCGAGTTTGCTGACTCTTGAATCAAGCGATCGGCTATTGTCTCAGCATTCTTTTCTTCTCTTAAATCTTGAAAAGATATTAATTTTTCATTAGGTATCTCTTCATGTACAACTTGCTGAATTTTGCCTGCAACATTTGTAAAAGTAGTACGCAAAATTTCATGGCGATTCACAAGTTGTTGAAAAGCTGCTGTCAATGCGGCGATATCTAATTTGCCACTGATTCTCATTCCTAGTCTAATATTGTAAGCACTGGAATATTCGCTTATATGGTGCAGAATCCACATCCGCCTTTGAGCGTGGGATACTTCATAATATTGTTGATTCGATAGTGACTTTATCATGATCATTGTTTATTGTCGTGATTGAATCAAATCAGCTTGCGCCTTTAAAGTATTTTGAGTAAAAATTTCCCGCAATCGCAGTGCAACTCCGAATTGATTACGGATCTGTGATACTAAACGCATTGCCTTTAAACTATTTCCCCCTAGTTCAAAGAATGACTGATTAGAATCACTTACCTCTACATCTAATAATTCACTCCAAATCGAGGCTAATACAGCTTCTTGTTGATTAAATCTAGTGATTTTATTACTTGTCTGAGTAATATTTATTTCTGGTTTTGGTAGTGCTGAACGATTGACTTTACCATTGGGTAATAATGGAAAATCTGCCAACTGCATCAAATGAGTTGGCAGCATATAAATCGGTAAAACTTGTTTTAATTGGCTGCTAATATGTTGCTGATTTATAGAATTATTTGCTTGATAATATGCAATTACTCTCACTAATTCTTCTTGTTTCTCAGCAATTACCAATGCTTTTTCTACACCATCAATAGCAGCTAGTGCATCTTCAATTTCTCCTAACTCAATCCGTACTCCATTCAACTTCACTTGGTTATCGCTGCGTCCTATCACTTCCACCGTTAAATCTGGTAGCAGTCTTCCCAAGTCTCCTGTACGATAAACTATATCAGTGCCATGATTCAAAGGATTGGGTACAAAAACGGAATTGGTTAAACTTGGGTCTTGGTAATAGCCTTTTGTTAAATAAGGTGATTTGACAAAAATTTCTCCTACTTCTCCTACAGCACAAGGACGAGTGGCATCAATGACTGCAAACGCCGCTTCTGGCAATGTTTTACCTCCAGGAACTCTGGCGTAAGTAATTTTATTGGGGTCAGGAATCCGATGAAAATGTTTGACAAAAGTGGTTTCACTGGCACCATAAATATTCACAAATTCGGTTTGAGAACCAAAAACTTGATGCCATTCACATAGTTCTTTGACAAATAAAGGTTCTCCTCCTAACACCAAAACTTGTAAGTTCTGGAGTAATTGATCAGCATTAGCTAAATTTTGACCAGCCTTTAAAAATAGGCGCATCACCGAAGGTACAGTGTGCAGTAAGTTAATCTGCCATTCTCCTACGCGCAGTAATAACTTTTCTAAATCTTCGCGGTCTGTGCTATCAGGAATATAAAGAGTGCCTCCAGAACATAAAGTGACAAGAGTTTCTCTCAGATAAGCATCAAAATTAATTTTTGCAATTTGCAGACAACGCCAGTTTTGATTAATCCCAAATTCTAATTTTTCCCAATTGAGGAAGTGACGCAAACTGCCATGACTACCAAGTATGGCTTTGGGTTCACCTGTTGACCCAGATGTAAACATAATATAGTTAGAATCATCTGCATCAGGCATAATTAAAGTTTTTTCATCACGACTTGCTACTACAGGCAAGCATTGATAATTTGTACCATCCCATTGATAGTATTGCTGAATTTTATGGGCAGTCAATACCAATATTTGAGGTGGTTTTGGTAATACTGCTAGTCGGGGTTTGACAATATCTAAATTCTCGGCATCGACTACCATCAGAGTAGGGGATGTTTTGACCATCATGCGTAAAGTGCGTTCTTCTGGCTCATCTAAACGCAGAGGTAAATAAATTCCCCCAGTCTTAAAGACCGCTAACATGGCTAATACTTGACGGTAATCTCCTTCAAACATTACGCCACAAATACTATCTTTATGAATACCTAAATCTTTAAAGATATTCGCCCAAAAGTTAGTAAGTGTATCTAATTCAAGATAGCTAAATTCACCACCAGGATAAATAATTGCTGTTTTGTCTGGTAAAACTCTTACTTGGTCGCTAAAATCATGGATAACTGTACGGGTTTCTAAGCGGGGTATTGGTTGGATAAAACTGTGTAAAAAAGCATTTTCTGTTGGTGATAAGATAGAAAATTCGCAAAGAGGTTGGCTAGGATGATCTAGCATTTCTGTGAGCAAATTATCGAAATGGTTGAGACATTTTTGCATCCTCTCAGCTTGGAATAAATCTGTGTTGTAAATTAAATCTAACCTGAGTTGCTCGTCGTGTTCGCTAAATACAAAAGACAGGTCAAATTTGCTGGTAGAAGTTAGTGAATCTAGAGATTTGATGTGTAATTCTTCTGTAAATACAGCTTGACCAAAATTTTGTAGCAGCACTAACACATCAAACAATGGTGTACGGTTAATCTCTTGAGAAATTGCTAGTTCTTCTACCAAAATATCAAACGGGTAATCAGCGTGTTCAAATGCTTCAGTCACAGTTTGACGCACTTGTGCAAGCAGATTTTGATATCCTTGTGTTGGCTCTATTTGGTCGCGGAGAACTAGTGTATTGAGAGATTTGATTACTTGAGAATCGTTGTGAGTGGTAATTTCTGTCCCAATGGAAATGTCATGCTGACCACTATAGCGACACAGTAATACTTTGACTGCCGCCACCAGTCCCATAAATAAAGTGCTTTCTGCTTGTTGACAAATGTCTTGCAACTTAGAAGCTATTTCTGGTTTAAATATCCAGTTTAAACGAGAGACATTGAATGTTTTTACACTAGGACGAGGGAAGTCTATAGGTAAGTGAACTCTGGGTAATCTTCCATCATCAAGTTGTTGTCGCCAGTAATCGAGATGTTGTTTAATTTCAATTTTTTGTAGGGAAAACTGGCTTTTCTGAGCATGAGATATTGCAGTTTTGTCTGGTTCTAAAAGATGCAAATTCCAAGATTCATAATGTTGTGAGGGATCAGCCGCTATTGCTTCTAAGGTGCTAGTGTAATAATCACCGATGGCAATCACCTGTTCTTGACACAACTCGCTAGCATTATATTTCAAGGTTAAGTTGATCTGAGATGAGAAGATATCTAAAGTAAAGTGGACTCCCAGAGTAAAGTTTGTTTTTCCGAGAAATTTGCTATCTAATACCTGTAAATTTGGCAAACCTAAGATACTTTGATAAACGTGAAAATGGGTGAAATTAAATGAAGTCTCAAATAAAGGCTGACCACCTAAATGCCACTGTAAGTCAGCTAGAGGGTATCGTCGGTAGGGTAGGGATTCTCGTTCAGCCTTGAATGTCTCCCGCATCAAGTCTATCCAACTGCCACCCAGAAGTTGCAAACGCAAGGGCAAAGTATTCAGAAAAAGTCCCAGTATCTTCTCACCGTCACCCTCTTCAGGTCTACCATTAGATACCATACCTGTTAAGACATCGGACTGGTTAAAAAGCACACTCAACACTTTCATGTGTGCTGCTAAAAGTACGCTTTTGAGTGTCACTCCTGCCTTGTTTGCTACCTGTTTCAAGTCACGAGAAACTGTTAAAGATAGACTGACTTCATGAGTACCCAATGTACTTAATTTTTCAGAGTCAGATGAGTAGTAGGATGGAGACCAACGGGGCAACTTTGTAATAGTAATACCGTTGAGTCTTTCTAACCAATATTGTCGGCACTCTTGGGAATTGAGGGCTTTCTGTTCTAAAGCAATAAAGTCCCGGAATGTAATTGCAGGTGGTGAATCGGGTGGCGTAATTTCTTCGCCTAACAAGGACAAATATCTTTGCAGTAACTCAGTGAACAATAGACCCACACTCCAGCCATCGAGAATGGCGTGGTGTTCAATTATAGTTAGCTGAAATGTCTCATCGGTGCGGCGATGAATATGAAAGCGTAATAGAGGAGGACTATCCAAATTAAAATTTTGTTGTCTTTCGGCTGCAAACCAAGCATCCAAAATCCTCTCTTGCTCCGTAGCAGATAAATGGCGTAGATCCTCTACGACTAAGGGAACACGAACTGTGCGCCTAACTAACTGCAACGGCTGACTGAAGTTACTCATATCGAAGCAAGTCCGCAGTACAGAATGATTAGCAACAAGTTCCTGTGCAGCCATGCGCCATTTTGCTGCATCGAAAGTAACTCCTAGATGAAAACTGTTGATGTTTTGATAAACAGAAGAACTAGGACTGTACTCGCTATGAAACAACATCCCCATCTGAAGTCTGCCTAGAGGATAAGCATCTTCCACATTTTCGGGCAACTTGAGGCGGTCTTGTTCACAAATGAGCGCGAATGGCTTTACTTTCTCGGTAATTTTATTACTAGTCTCTGCTGTTGCGAGGTTTTGCGTCAGTTCGTAAATTGTCTGATGCAAAAACATCTGTTGAACAGAGAAGTGCAAACCTCTTTCTTTTGCTAATGCTAAAACTTGGATACTGCGGATAGAATCACCGCCTAAAGCAAAGAAGTTGTCGTGAATACCAACTCGTTCCAGACTCAGAATCTCAGCCCAAATGTCGGCTAGTACCTGCTCTTCTAGAGTGCGAGGTGCAACAAAAGCTTTTTCTAAATCTGCTCTGGCTGTGTGGGGTGCGGGTAACGCGCGACGGTCTACTTTGCCGTTGGCTGTTAGCGGTAGTGCCTCTAGCGTCACAAAGGCAGAGGGAACCATGTAGTCAGGAAGAGACTTTTTCAGGAAACTGCGTAGCTGTGGAACTAGCTGGCGAGTTAATTTACTCTGTAAAGGATTATTGGCATATTGACTCCAGGGTTTTAGTTGAGGTGTTTCCCCTGATAGGGGTAGTATTCCATGTCTTAGCCCTAGCGATCGCCTACTAAACACAACATCATAACAAGCATTCTTTCCTGTATCTGACCAGCTAATGGCGATGTTATAAGGTAAATCATGGCTCAGGCTCCAAAAATCTTCAGGTTCTATTCCCTCTTGCTGGGTGAAAGCCTCTAGATTTTGGAGTAGACCACCAACTGTGGCTGGTTTCTCATCTTTTGCCAGGAGTTCTAGGAGCTTGACTTGTTTCCACACACGCGCATTAGGAACGCTATTGACGCGTAGCATCTCTGGCTGTGTCTCTAGTAAAAGTTGGCGAACCGTAGGCAATGTCAGCTGATCTTGCTGCCAGTCCAAACACTGAGGTTCAATTGAGGGAGAAATTTCGTCTCCTATACGGAGAATCACATCATAGCGGAACCTTGTCAGTTCATTGCGATCGCGACCTCGTTTTAGCTGAATTTGCACCTGGCTAATTTGCGGCAGATGCTGCACAAGATCATTAAAGAAGGCTGGATCAATGATCAGTTCTTGGTCTTCCTGGAGATTTTTCTGCACAAGCTGCCACCAATCTTCTGTGGCTAGCTCCTCAGATGCTTGGTAGAGCATGATATCGGTATGAAAAGCTTCTAGTAACGGCAGACTGCGTACATCTCCCACAAAGATAAAACCCCCTGGTGCTACCATCTTCACCGCACCTTCTAAGACACCTACTAAATAATCAATGCTCGGAAAATACTGCACAACTGAGTTGAGGATGACAGCATCAAATGATTTGGCTTCAAAACCTTCAAAGTCGTGGGCTGGTTTGTTAATTAGCTCCACCTGTGACCAATTGCTGCCACCTTTGTGCATTTCCGTCTCAACATAACGGATGGCATTCTCGGAAAGATCAGTGCCACAGTAACGCGAGCATTGGGGAGCAATCCTAAACAGCAGCATTCCTGTACCGCTACCAATTTCCAGCACCCGCTTAGGCTGCCAAGCAAGAATCCGCTCTACTGTAGAGTCCAACCATTGACTCATTTGTGCTTGAGGAATGGGTAGACCTGTATAGCTGTCGTTCCAGCCGATAATATTGAAGGTTGAGTCTTGAGTGGGAGCATTCTGGCGGTAAGTATCATTAAATACTTGTTGCCATTGTGATATCTGCTCACTATGGGATTGCTTCTCAGATGCTTGATGAGAGGGACTGTGTGTGGCAACTAGATAAGCTACTAGACGCTTGTCTCCTGGTTGGTCAGTTCGGGCTATCACCACTGCCTCCCGCACCTCTGGATGTTTTACTAGTGCGGCTTCAATTTCTCCAAGTTCGATGCGGAAACCCCGAATCTTAACTTGATTATCGATGCGATCGAGATACTCAATGTCCCCATTTTCCAGATAACGACCTAAATCACCTGTTTTGTATAGCTTTGCGTCTGGTTCGTCGCTAAATGGATTGTTAATAAATCTTTCGGCAGTTAATTCTGGGCGATTCAAATAACCCCGCGCTAACCCAGCACCACCAATATACATCTCCCCCTTGATACCGATAGGTAGAGGTTTTAGCTGTTCATCCAGGATGTACAATTGCAAATCGGGAATCGGAACACCAATTAAGCTCTGACTACTGTTAACATCTGCTAGTGTCAGTGGTCGATAGGTAACATGCACGGTGGTTTCTGTGATTCCGTACATATTTACTAACTGGGGCGATTGATCTCCGTATCGCTCAAACCACGGCTGCAAGCTTTGTGGTTCTAAAGCTTCGCCACCGAATATTACCAGGCGTAAGTTCAGTTTTGATTCCCCGGTTCCTCCTAGTTCTTCCACCCGGATAAGTTGGCGAAAAGCGGATGGTGTTTGGTTGAGAACTGTAACTTGCTCTTGACGTAGCAAGGTGTGGAAAGCTGAAGGATCGCGACTTACCCAGTAGGGTACAATCACCAAACGTCCACCATGCAGCAAAGCACCCCAGAGTTCCCAAACCGAAAAGTCAAAGGCTATTGAATGGAAGAGCGTTACAACATCACTTGCACCAAAGTGAAACCAATCTTCAGTAGCAGCAAATAGACGCACCACATTTTGGTGGTTGATTAATACTCCTTTGGGTTTACCTGTAGATCCAGAAGTGTAAATCACATATGCCAAGTTATGTGGCTGGACATTAACTCTTACATTGTCTTGACTAGAGGCGGCAATTATCTCCCAGTCTGCATCCAAACACACCACAGTTGCCTGATTTTTTGCTAAAGATGGCAATAGTGATTTTTGAGTCAGCAATACTGGGACGGCTGCGTCTTGAAGTGTGTAAGTTATGCGTTCTGCTGGATAGCTAGGATCTAATGGGACATAAGCCCCTCCCGCCTTGAGAATTGCCAATAGTCCCACTACCATTTCCAGGGAACGTTCTAGGTAAAGACCTACCAGTACCTCTGGTTTTACACCTTTTGTTTGCAAATAGTGAGCTAACTGATTAGCTCGCTCATTCAATTGCTGATAGGTTAATTGTTGATTTTCAAATATTACTGCTACTGCATTGGGACTACGCTCTACTTGCTCTTCAAATAGCTGATGAATACATTTATCTTGAGGATATTGAATTTCTGTATTATTCCATTTTCTCAGTAATTGATAATGTTCCTCTGGAGTTAATATTTCGATTTCTGACAATTCAGAATCAGGATTAGCTGTAACAGTTTCTAGGATTTGTCGGAAATGCCCCAGCATTCTCTGAAGAAAATCTTTACTAAAAGCATCTTTTGGGAAAGTTACGGAAACGGAAGTATCTTGAGCATCAATTTCAAAAACTAGTTGAAAATTGTTTAACAAAGAACTGCGACTGCACAATCCTTCTTGGGTGAGAGCAATATCAAAAATCGCTGCTGGATTTCCGCCTCTGGCAATAAAGGTTTCGACAAGAACGTCTACATCATAAGTTTGGTGACTGTATCCTTCTTGGAGATTACTGCGAGTAATTTTGAGTAAATCCTTAAATGAAATAATTTCTTGTCTAAAAAATCGGGAGAATATTAAGCTATCAGATTTGTTTAGGTTCAAAGCTCCCGTTGCTATCACAAACTCTTCTTGAGCAGTGTATTTAAATAATAAAACTTGAATAGTTGATAAATATAGAGCTAGTTTATTAATAGGAGAATTACTGGTTAGCTTGGATATTTTATCGCGTAGATTTAAAGGTATATTATCAATAATTTTGTCTTGATGTTCTATTTGATTCTGTTTTAGATGATTAAATAAAGGTGTGACTGGCTGGATTTCTCGCAGTTGTCGAATTTGGTAATCAATTGCCACAAGATTTGCTTCCGTCACTGCCATAAGTTTCTCCATAAATGGTGTTGCACATTTAAAGCATGATTTACTATTAAAAACTATAGAAATCGTAATTCTATAGCTCTTTTCTGACTTGAGAAAATTACTCTAAGTATAGAAAAAATTAACATCTGATTGATATAAACAGCAGTTGATCGCCTAACTAGATTATCCTCCTTAAAATTATAGTTTTCATGCAAAAATTAACAGTTAATTTGGCATATTAGCCATTTATTACTGATAAAAAATCACCATAATAAATAGAGCGATCGCAAAAGATTGCTCCAGTTATCTTTGGTCATATAAAAATTACTTATTATTGAATCAAATTCTTGATTAACTCTTGTGACTGAGTCACAACTGATCAGCAGTAGAACTATAGCAACCAAGTCTACACTATAAGTGTTTTTGAAACAATAAGAGATTCAGATCCAATCTCATCTATCTTTCGTACTTTGATTAATGTAAAAGCCATAATGCTTATATGAATTGAATTTTAACCATTTAAGTTTGTTGTAAATTTTTTTTGAGTAGTGAGTCGCACAACTATTTTCAAGTCAAAGTTGGTTCTCTTCCTCAATACCGTCAGTTCCGGTAAAGAGCGATCGCTTGATTTTCCCTTTACCATCTTATAGCTTATTCTTATTATTGCAAGAATAAGAACTGGAATGATCACATTTTCACTGCAATAATTGTGAACATTTTAATTACTGAAGACAGTTAAGATATTTAAACCGTAATTGGGGATAGTTAAGTAAGTTAAGACATTTAAGTTAGACAGTTAAGACATTTAATTAAAAAGAATTTATTGGTATTGCATATTGACTTTAGTAGTGGGACTATATTATAAATTTGAAGATCAAAAAACATGAGATTACATATATTACTTATGTAACGGCAATGTTACATAGATAGTAGAGATTACAGGCGAAGCCATACATAATCATCTATAAAAAACTTAAAGATGTGATTGTTCATTTCACGAGTCATACTATAGACTTGGGATAAAGCATTAGTAGGATGTGCATCTGTTTTCATTTACACGAAAATTTTGTTATCAATTAATTTTCGTAAATCAACTAGATGACTACTACCCTTGATGCAAAAGCTATTTAGTTTATAGAAGAGACTAGTTTTAGCCCCAGAGAATTAAAGTTAGCAATAATAATAAATATAGGATGTAAGGTTAGTAAGAAACGATATTGAGTTAAGCATTTACCTAATCACTTGCCAAAAATAAATATATGAATGTTCCTCAAATCAAGAAGCTACTAGAAACTAACTTGTATGACCAACCAGATCAAGAATCCGAGCGAGAAGGAATGTTAAAAAGTTCAATTAGTTTTGGTGGGCAATTAGAAGATAGCTGGCGGACGCTTCCAAAAGTATTGAGTGATGCGGCTAAGAATGACAATCAAGGTATTACATATATTAGAAGTGACGGCAGCGAATATTTTCAGACTTATAAAAACTTATATAATGATGCTCTTGTTATTTTAGATGAATTTTATCGGCGCGGACTCAAGTTAGGGGATAAAGTCATATTACAAATCGGGAGAAATCAAGATTTTATTCCTGCACTCTGGGCTTGTTTTTTAGGTGGGATTATACCTGCACCTCTAAGTATTGCGCCCAATTATGATATCCAAAATGCCGCCGTTAAAAAACTAGAAAATGTCTGGCAGATTTTAGATAAGCCCATTATATTAACAGATTGTGAATTAATTAGCGAAATAGAAAAATTAACTACTCAATCTCATCTAAAAGGATTGCGGGTAATATCAATAGATGATTTACGCAGTCATCAAGCTCAATTAAACCAACCCCCAACTCACGAATTACCTCATCTTGCACCACTAGATCCAGCATTATTACTATTTACTTCTGGTAGTACCGGTCTACCCAAGGGTGTGATGTTGCATCATCGCAACATCTTATCAATGACCGCCAGTACAGTGCGGATGAATAATTTTACACAACAAGAAGTGACGCTAAATTGGATGCCCTTAGATCATGTGGGGGCAATAGTATTTTTAGGAATTATGGCTGTGGATTTGGCTTGTCATCAAATCCATGTGCCAATTGAACTAATTCTACGTCAACCACTCAAATGGTTAGACCTGATTCAAAAGTATCAAGCTACTATATCTTGGGCCCCTAATTTTGCATTCTCCTTAATTAATCAGCAAGCTGAAGAACTTAACAAATCTTGCTATGACTTATCCTCAATCAAATTTTTAGTTAATGCTGGAGAACAAGTTTCAGTCAAAACTATCCGCTTGTTTTTAGAAATTCTAGAAAAACATCAATTGCGGGATAGAGTCATTAAACCAGCATTCGGGATGACTGAATCTTGTTCTGGAATTACTTGGTCAGCAGGTTTAAGCAAAGATGAACTGATAGAAGAAAATAGTTTTGTTTCTCTAGGTCGCCCGATTCCTGGAGCTACTATTAGAATTATTGACCAAGATAACAATGTTTTGCCAGAAAACGAAGTTGGAAGACTTCAGATTAAAGGCCCTTCTGTGACTGAGGGATATTATCAAAATCCCGAACTCAACCAAGAAGTTTTTCAAGATGGAGGGTGGTTTACTACTGGAGATTTAGGTTATTTATATAAGGGTGAATTAGTTATAACTGGTAGAGAAAAACAAGAAATTATTATTAACGGTATTAACTACTTTGCCCATGAAATTGAAACAGCGATAGAAGAATTAGAGGGTGTAGCTATTTCCTATACGGCGGCATTTGCAGTTTTTGACCAAAACAAAGAAACAGATTTATTAGTCATTACTTTTAGTCCAGAATCCAATCGTCTTGAAGATGCGGTAAAAGTAGTCAGACAAATTCGTAGCCATTTAACGCAAAAAGTGGGAATTGCCCCTGCTCATGTGATCCCTTTGGAGGCTGAATTAATTCCCAAAACATCTATTGGTAAGGTTCAAAAAGCTAAATTAAAAAAGGATTTTGAACAGGGATTATTTGCCGATCGCATCCAAGCAATCAATGAATATTTAGCTAGCGATCGCCAAAAAAACACCAGCTTACCGCAGTCCGAAAATGAACGCCAAATAGCTGCTATTTGGTGTGAAATTTTACAACTTGACGCAGTAGGTTTACAGGATAACTTCTTTGAATTGGGAGGAAATTCTCTACATCTAATTCGCCTCCAAAACGAATTAGAACAACTTTTTGGTCGCCAGATACCGCTAACTGAACTATTTAAAAATTCTACAGTTGCTACATTAGCCCATTTCTTCACTGAAGAATCTAATTCCACAAAAGTTATAGCCGAAAAAAGTCGTAAACGCGCCGCAAATCGTTCAAGTAACTATCATGACACCCATGATATTGCGATTATTGGTATGGCAGGGCGATTTCCTGGAGCTAATAACATAGATAGTTTCTGGGAAAATCTCAAGAATGGAGTCGAAACAATATCCTTCTTTTCTGAAGAAGAATTACTAGAATCGGGAGTTTCTCCGCAACTTTTCCAGCAGCCTAACTATGTTAGAGCTAGACCGATTCTGGATAACGTAGAATCCTTTGATAGTGAATTTTTTGGCTACACAGATCGAGAAGCAGAATTACTCGACCCACAGCAACGTTTACTGCTCCAATGTAGCTGGGAGTGTTTAGAAAACGCTGGCTATAATCCTAACTCCTATGAGGGAGCGATTGGGATGTTTGCTGGGGCAAGTATGAACACCTACTTGATCAATAATTGCTATCCAAATCGCGGCCAATTAGATAGCAATGATGAGTTGCAACCCTTCACATTAGATTCGATGGGAGGGTTTCAAACGATGGTGGCTAACGACAAAGACTATTTGACTACGCGAATTTCCTATAAATTGAATCTGCGTGGCCCTAGTGTCAATGTCCAGACAGCCTGTTCCACCGGACTAGTAGTGGTACATCTAGCCTGTCAAAGTTTACTCAATGGTGAAAGTGACATGGCTTTGGCTGGAGCTGCTTCTATCAACTCCCCCCAAAAGATAGGTTATTTGTATCAAGAAGGTTTGATTGTATCTCCCGATGGCCATTGTCGCGCCTTTGATGCCCAAGCGAATGGGACGATTTTTGGCAGTGGGGTTGGGGTTGTGCTGCTGAAGAGATTAAAAGATGCTCTAGCAGATAACGATCATATCTACGCTGTGATTAAGGGTTCTGCAATTAATAACGATGGTGGGACAAAACTAGGATTTGCAGCACCTGGAGGAGAAGGTCAAACTTCAGTTGCAGCCGAAGCACTAGCCTTTGCCGGAGTCGAACCTGATACTATTGGCTTTGTGGAAGCTCATGGTACAGGTACGAAACTCGGAGACCCCATTGAAATCGATGCTTTGGCTAGGGCATATAGCACTGCAAACCAAGGAGAGTGCGCTTTAGGATCGGTCAAGACCAATATCGGACATATGCAAATTGCTTCTGGTATCGTGGGTCTAATGAAAGCGGCTTTAGCTCTCAAACATCAAATTATTCCCCCGACTCTACACTTCAATACTCCTAACCCCCAGATTGATTTTTCCAAAACTCCTTTTTATATCAATACCGCAGCCGTACCCTGGACTACAAAGCAACAAGATGGCAAACAATTGCCTCGACGTGCGGGGGTTAACTCATTAGGAATTGGTGGTGTGAATGCCCATGTGGTATTAGAAGAAGCACCCGCCATGATTCCCCAACCTAACGACATCAAGCGTCCTCACCATTTACTCACACTTGCTGCCAGAACAGAACAGGCTTTAATAGATTTAGCAAAAAGCTATGCAGAATTTCTGGAAAACCATCCCGAAAGCGATATCTGCGATGTAGTATTCACAGCCAATACTAGCCGAGTTCATTTTCAGAATCGTTTGGCGGTGACTGGTTCTGAAGTTAATGATTTTGTCAGTAAATTACATCAGTTTAGACAACAAAATCTAGAGTCAGTAATTCACGCGCAAGTTGATGAAAAGCAGCCTCCCAAAATTGCCTTTTTGTTCACGGGACAAGGTTCTCAATATCCGGGAATGGCTCATCAACTTTATCAAACCCAACCGACTTTCCGGCAAACTTTAGACCGATGTGAAACGATATATCAAGAACTAACTGGTCAATCTTTACTACAAGTCATCTTTGCTAATTCTGATCTAGATTTAAATCATACATCTTATACTCAACCAGCTTTATTTGTGATTGAAGTAGCACTGGCTCAATTATGGCGTTCTTGGGGTATTCAGCCGACTGCTGTTTTAGGGCATAGTTTGGGTGAATATGCTGCTGCTTGTTTTGCCGGAGTTTTTGATATTGAAAGTGGTTTGAAACTGGTCGTACAACGAGCCAATTTAATTGGCGAATTACCCGCAGATGAGGGAGCAATGGCTGCCGTTTTCTTAGATGAAAAATCTGTGCGGCAATTATGTAAAAATCAAGGGATAAAAGTGGCGATCGCAGCCATCAATGCAGAACAACATACAGTCATTTCTGGCGAACAAACAATCATTCAACACCTTTGTGAACACTTTACTAACGCTGGCGTGAAAGTTCGTCAATTAAAGGTTTCTCATGCTTTTCATTCACCACTCATAGCACCCGTATGCACAGAATTTAGAAATACCCTGCAAGAGATTGATTTTGCCAAACCTCAAATTCCGATTATTTCCAACTTAACAGGAGAAATTGCAGATGAGAGCATTGTAACTCCTGATTATTGGATTCAACATTTGCTGCATCCCGTGCAATTTTACCAAGGAGTTTTGTCTCTCCAAGCTCTAGGATGTGATACTTTTATCGAAATCGGCCCCAAACCTGTTCTTTTAGGCATTATTCAATCATCGATATCATTATCTAACCCTCTGATATTACCGAGTTTACGCTCAGGATTTTCCGACTGGGAAGTTCTACTAGAAAGTCTAGGTAAACTTTATGTGCGCGGTGCAGATATAGATTGGTTTAGTCTAGAAAAAGATTACCAACCTAAAAGATGCGCTTTACCTACTTATCCCTTCCAGCAACGTCAACATTGGATTCCCTTAAAAACTCAATTCCCAACTTCCAGGGAATCTGCTGTGGTTCAGATGTTGTCTCAAAAAGATACAAAAAATTTAATCCAAACTCTAGTAGAAACTGGGAATTATTCGGAAAGTGAAAAACAAACTTTATCGGTAATTGTTCAACAATTAATTCAGCTACATCATCAAGATACAGATAATTCTGATTTTGATAACTTACTTTATCAATTAGAATGGCTACCTCGGACTTTATTAGCTAGTAAAGTAGAGAATTTAGCAACAATTCAAACGAATTTAGACTCTTATTTGTCAGAGCCAATAAAATCCGCACAATTTTCAGGAGTTGCGTTAGCTTTTTCCTATATGGAAGAACTAAGTGCTGACTTCATTGTGCAAGCTTTAAAAGATTTGGGATTATGGCAAATAAATACTATCCTCTCTCCAGAAGACAGTTTAATTAAGGCTGGAATTAAAGAAGAGTATAGATTGCTATGGCAGCATTGCTTAAAAATATTGGCACAAACAGGCATTATCGAAAAGCAGGGTGCGGACTGGAAAATCATCAGTGAACCGCAACAAGAACGTCCTGATTTAACATTAGATGATTTGATATTTAAGTATCCAAATGCTGCTATAGAATTAACACTTTTTAAGCGAGTTGCGGCTAATCTTGCAGACATATTTACAGGCAAAATTTCTCCTTTATCCATCTTATTTTCTCAAGATGGTCAAATTGGAGCAGCAGAATTTTATAAAAACACATCTTGGGCAAAAGTTCTCCATCTTGGTATTTCTAAAACAGTAGAACTTTTATTATCTAATTACTCTGCATTAGAGCCAATCAGAATTTTAGAAATTGGTGCGGGAACTGGAGCTACTACCCATCAAATTCTCCAAGCTTGTGCTTCTCATCAAATTAGCTATACATTTACTGATATCTCACCATACTTTCTTGAGACTGCCAAAGATACCTTTGCTCATCCCTTCATAGAATACAAAGTTTTAGACATAGAAAAAGACCCTAAAATTCAAGGGTTTTCACCGAACTCTTATGATCTAATTATTGCGGCAAATGTATTGCATTCTACGCGAGATTTACAAGGGGAAACCTTACCTCATATTCGAGGTTTGCTGCGTCCTGGGGGACACTTATTACTCCTAGAACTGACTCATCAGTCCCGGTGGATTGATTTGATATTTGGTGTGACTCAAGGTTGGTGGCGTTTTAGCGAGAGCAATTTACGTCCAGATCATCCTATTATTGCAGCATCTACTTGGCAATCTATCCTCCGAGAATCTGGTTTTGCTGAAGCTGAATTTATTTCTCCTGACGAAAAAATTGGTAGTCCTTTATTTCAGCAAAGTATTATTATTGCCCAAAATGCCCAGGAAAACAGCAATATTTTGGGTAATTGGCTAATTTTTACTGATAATGAGGCAGATCATCTAGCTTTAGCAATTCAAGAGCAACTAAGCAAAGATTGTGGATATTGTGCGATCGCTAATTCCAGAATTAGCTCAGAATTAGAAGCATCGCTGGCTGCATCTACATCTTTGCGTGGGATTATTTATCTAGTCAGTAGTGGTGAGAGTGAGCAATATGAGTCTACTTTATGCGATCGCTCTCACCATCTTTTAAATCTTCTCCAGGCGATTAAAAAAATACCTCATCCTCCCAAATTATTCCTCGTTACCCAAGGCGGTCAACCCTTTGGATTAGAGCAACTATCTTTTGTGACTCAGTCTCCCCTGTGGGCGTTGGGACGCGTGATGGCGTTAGAAGAACCAGAACTATGGGGGGGAATGATAGACCTCGACCCCCACGCCGATATTGCTCAAAATCTTGATGCTTTACTGCTAGGACTGACAAACTCAGCTACAGAAGATCATCTGATGTTCCGCAAAGGTCAAGCCTACGTGGCGCGTCTTTCCCCACTGGAATCTCTACCTACAAAACCAGTCACTATCCAAGCTCAAGCCACCTATTTGATTACAGGGGGTATAGGTCATCTAGGATTGCAACTTGCTCGCCATCTGGTTGATTTGGGTGCAGAACACCTCATTTTGACTACACGTCGTCAATTTCCGCCGCGTTCTGAGTGGGATTCATCACCAGAATTTAAGGAAATAATTCAACATCTCAAAACTTTAGAACAAAAGGGAGTATCTGTAGAAGTTTGTCCAGCAGATGTGGGAGATTTTGAGCAGATGTCTCGTATCTTTACCAAGATTCAGCAAACATCTTATCCGCTTCGGGGGATTTTCCATCTTGCTGGAGTATCAGGACGCAAAGCTCAATTAAGCGAATGTACATTAGATGATATCGCCGAAGTTTTTCATGCTAAAGTTCGCGGTTCTTGGAATTTGCATCAGTTATCTTTAGCAACTCAATTAGACTACTTTGTATTGTTCTCTTCCGCAGGTGCAATTTGGGGAGCTAAAGAGCAAGGTTTATATGATGCTGCTAATCATTTTATGGATGTTTTAGCTAATTTACGTCATCTCCAAGGATTAACAGCTACTAGTTTGAATTGGGCATTATTAGCTGGCAATGGCATAGTTTCTCAAGAATATGAAGATTGGCTAAAACAAATTGGGATTAAAGAAATTCCCTTGCATAAAGCTTTTGCAGCTATGAATGCTATTATGGTATCTGGAAAAACCCAAGTTTTACTAGCTGATGTAGATTGGGCGCGATTCAAAAATATTTATCAATCTAAAGGCACTAAACCAATATTTGAGAAATTAGGAGAATATCAAACTTCAGCCAAGGAAATTCCACAGTCAAACTCTACACGTCATTTGCTAGAAGAAATTCCTCCAGGAGAACGTCGGGAACATTTGTTTGCATATATTGGAGAACAAGTAGCGAAAATTTTAGGAAATAAACAGATACCAGACCCCGAAAAAGGGTTTTTAGAAATGGGGATTGATTCTTTACTTTCGATTGAATTGAAAAATCGTTTAGAGAAAGGATTGGAAGTGGCTTTACCGGCTTCTTTGATATTTGATTTCCCTAATATTAGAAGATTAGTTGATTATTTGGTGGAACAGGTGTTTGGTTGGCAGGTTAATGAGAGGCAAGGGAGCATCCCTTTACATACTTCTCATCAATCTCTGAATGTTGTTCCTATGGAGGAGGAGGTGAATGAGGATTTAGTTTTACAAGAGCTTGCAGATTTGGAGGCTTTTTTGGGTAATTCTTGATTTTTTGGCTCACATAGAGGCGCAGAGGAAGGAGAAAAGATGGAGTTGGAGATATCAAGTAACGATAAGTCTGTCCAAGCTAGGGTGTTTAAGGCACTAAATGAGGCGAAGGAGAGATTAAAGGCTGTAGAAGCCCAACAAAGCGAACCGATCGCAGTTGTGGGTTTGGGTTGTCGTTTTGGTCAAAATATTTCCACTCCTGAAGCTTTTTGGTCTTTTCTCAAGGCTGGTGGTAATACGCTCACAGATGTACCTAGCGATCGCTGGAATATGTCTGATTTTTATGATTCAGACCGTAGTAAACCCGGCAAAATCTATGTATCTCAAGGCGGTTTTCTCGATGATGTGTCGATGTTTGACGCGCAGTTTTTCGGGATTGCACCGAGAGAAGCTTTGCATATCGATCCCCAGCAAAGGTTACTGTTAGAAGTGGGCTATGAGGCGTTAGAAGATGCGGGGATGGCTGCGCCTACTGCCAGAATCGGCAAAACAGGTGTTTTTATCGGCATCACCAACAATGATTATGCTCGTCTGATTGCACCAGGCGGAGATTACAGCACCATTGGTGCCTATCATATCTCTGGCAACCATATAAATGCTGCTGCTGGGCGTATTTCTTATCTTTTGAATCTTAATGGCCCTAGCTTGGCTGTAGATACG
Organism: Nostoc sp. CENA543; assembly: GCF_002896875.1. GTDB lineage: Bacteria > Cyanobacteriota > Cyanobacteriia > Cyanobacteriales > Nostocaceae > Trichormus. The sequence goes on along the minus strand of NZ_CP023278.1, from coordinate 207,864 downwards.
GCTTGTTCTTCTTCTTTGGTAGCTGTGCATTTAGCTTGCCGTTCTTTGCGCGCCCAGGAATGTCGCCAAGCGTTAGTAGGGGGAGTGAATCTGATTCTCACGCCGGAAGTACCCATCGCCTTGTGCAGAAATCAGATGTTAGCGGCTGACGGTAGGTGCAAAACCTTTGACGCAAGTGCTGATGGGTTTGGAATTGGTGAAGGTTGCGGAGTTGTCGTTTTAAAAAGGTTGAGTGAAGCCTTAGCAGATGGCGATCGCATTTGGGCGTTAATTCGGGGAACAGCTGTTAATAACGATGGTGCAAGTGGCGGCTTTACTGTTCCGAATGGGCCGATGCAGACAGAATTGATTCGTGAGGCTCTAGCTGACGCTCGTTTAAGTGCCGATGTCATTGATTATATTGAAGCTCACGGTACTGGTACATCTTTGGGAGATCCGATTGAAATTAAAGCGATCGCGGATGCTTTGTGTGTTAATCGTTCTTCATCCCAACCTTTGTTAGTCGGTTCTGTTAAAACAAATCTTGGTCATCTAGCGGCGGCGGCGGGAATTTCTGGCTTAATCAAGACGATATTATCTATTTATCATGGCGAAATTCCGGCTCATCTCAATTTGCAAAAACCAAACCCTCACATTAATTGGGATAGCTTACCTCTCCATGTAGTAACAAAAACTCGTCCTTGGACTCAAGGTAATGGCAAGATAAAAGCCGCCGGAGTCAGTTCTTTTGGAGCATCGGGAACTAATGCTCATGCAATATTAAGCGAACCTCCGCAAGTACAAGCCCCAACTCCAAATAAATTTCCTGTACTAGTTACTCTGTCTGCTAAAGATGAAGAACGTTTGCGTTTATTGGCTGCTAACTTCGTTGATTATATCGACCAAAAACCGGAAGTTAATTTAACTGATATTGCTTTTTCCCTCAATACAGGTCGTTTTCACCATAAACAGCGATTATCTTTATTAGTTTCCAACACTACCGATTTACAGCAACAACTACGGTCTTTTGCCAGTGGTAATCAGCAAGAAACTAATATTATTTATGGTGAGGTAAAAGCAAATACTAAAATTGCTTTTGTTTGCAATGAGGCAACAGCGATATTTGCGGGAATATGGAAAGAGTTTTTTGTAAATGAGCCTGTTTTTCATGATGCTTTGATTCGCTGCGATCGCCTATTTCAAAATTATTTAAATTTTTCTATAAAAGAGTTAATTGATAATCAGCAAGATATAAAAAATACCTTATATGTTCAACCAGCATTATTTACACTGCAATATGCTCTTTGTGAACTCTGGAAATCTTGGGGTATTTGCCCTTCTGCGGTTTTAGGTTCTGGATTTGGCGAATATCTAGCTGCTCAACAAGCTGGAGTATTTGCAATTGAAGATGCAGTTAAGTTGGTTGCAACTCGCGCTTATTTATTGAGCGAAGCGAATGGAGAAAGTAAATTTTCCGCTTTTCAAAAGGTAGCTGAAGAAGTTATTTATAGCAATCCCCAACTCACCTTCATTACTAATCATGGTGAAGTTGCGAATAGTTCCATCAAAACAGCCGCTTATTGGGTGCAACAGTTACATCAATCAGACAATGTTGCTAAAGGGATTGTTACTTTGCAGCAGATGGGCTATCAAATATTTCTAGAAATTGGCAATCAGCCCATCAATAATCTTGAAGATAGTAATTTAACAGCAAATGAAATCCTGAATTTATTTAGTTTAGCTAAAGATGGTAGTAATTCTCAACAAATCTCAAGAGTTATAGCCGAATTATATGTCCGAGGAGTAAATATTAATTGGCAAGAATTTCATCGCTCTCACCCTGGACAAAAAATTAGCTTACCCAATTCTCCGTTTATCCGCAAACGCTACTGGGTAGACTCTGCTACTAAATCTCATCATAATCGCTCTGGTCATCCTTTACTTGGCGATCGCTTCCCCTCTCCCCTATCTTCTATTCAATATCGAGCGAGTATTAGTCAGCACAATCCAGCATTTTTAGCCGAACATCAAGTTTTTGGTAAACCGATATTTCCCGGCGCAGCTTTTATTGAAATGGCGTTAGCTGCTACAGCAAGTCCTGTAATTTTAGAAGATATCGATTTTCAAAAGGCATTATTGCTGCAAGAAAAAGAAGATACCTTGCAGTTAATTATTGACAAAAATAATTTTCAAATCTATCAACAAAGTAACAATAACTGGGATGTACTGGTTACTGGAAAAATTGATCAATTAAAATCATTAGATGCAAATTATCATAATCTAGAACAAATAGCAGCTAATTGTCCAGAGCAGGTTGAGATTAATTCATTTTATGAAAGATATCAAAAATCGGGAGTCAATTACGGCATTAGCTTCCAGATAATCAATCAGCTTCAACGTGGTAAAAATACTGCATTTGCTCAAATCGAGTTAACAGATATTCAGTATTTAGAAGCAGAAAAATATTATTTCCATCCGGTGATATTGGATGCTTGTTTTCAGGCGATCGCTGCGATTTTATTTCAGCAAGAATCATCTGTAACTTATGTCCCAGTCCGAATTGCTAAATTTCAATTCTTCAAGTCTCCAGGCAATAGCGTCATCAGTGTAGCTCGACTAACTAACAATTATGATAACTATATTATCTCTGATATTGATATTTATTCAGAACAAGGTGAGTTACTCGTAGCCATTACAGGATTTGAACTGAAAGCTATTCAACGTCAAGAAATTATCCGCCGTGAAATACAACCACAATCTTACATAGAAGAGTGGATTACTTTAGCACCATTATTACCTGATGGTAGAGATTATTTACTAAATCCCGATGCCATTAAAGCTCAAGTTAAACCACAGCAATTAGAACAGCAATTAGCTGAAAAATTGCGCCAATACGAACGCTTGCTTGCAGAAATGGAAACTTTAAGCGTAAGTTATGTATGGGAAGGTTTAAAAGAGCTTAACTGGCAACCCCAATTAGGTAAAACTTATCAAGAAGAACATATTGCCGCTCAAGGTGGAGTAGTTGAATTTTATCGTCCTTTATTATCGCGGTGTTTAGCAATTCTAGCTGAAGAAGGAATAGTTACTCAGCAGAAAGATGGATGGTTATTAGCAAAAGAACCTGTTACATATTCATCTCAATTACAAGTTAAAAAACTACGTAGTGAGTATCCCGATTACCTTGCAGAAATTAATTTGATAGAACGTTGTGGTTCAGCTTTAGCTGCGGTGATGCGTTGCCAAACTGAGCCATTGGAATTACTATTTCCCCAAGGCGATTTGAATGCGATCGCATCTGTCTATTCTGATGCGGCTGGTGCTAAGTTGATGAATGAACTAGTCGCAGCCACAATTAAAATTGCATTAGCAAATTTACCAACAAATCGACAGTTACGCATCCTTGAAATTGGAGGTGGAACAGGTTCAAGTACCACCGCCATCTTACCAAACTTACCTCCAGAGCAAATTGAATACACATTTACTGATATTTCTTCTAGCTTTTTAACTAGAGCCAAAGAAAATTTCAGTAATTATCCATTCATTAAATATCAAACTTTAGATATAGAAAAAAATCCCATTACTCAAGGATTTCTTCCTGGTTATTTTGATATTATTATCGCTGCTAACGTCCTTCATGCCACAGCCGATATTAACGAAACACTAAATAACGTCCGTTCTTTACTAGCTCCTAATGCTCTACTCATACTATTAGAAAGTACCGGCGCGCGTCGTTGGGTAGATTTAACCTTTGGGTTAACAGAAGGATGGTGGTTATGCAGTCAAGATCCACTCCGCAATGGTTATCCATTAGTAGATACAAAACATTGGCAAAACCTACTCGCCAAGTATCAATTTACTGACATTAACATCATCGAACCAACTAACCCAGAGACACACAATCTATTACAACAAAGCGTTATCATCGCTAAAAATAACCTTTCTCCCCTCTGCGCCTCTGTCTTGAAAAGTTCAGATCGGAGGGAACCTCCGCTCCGACTTTTCGCTGCGTCTTTGCGCGAAATAATCTTTGCTGACACCAAAGGAATTGCCCAAACCTTAATCACCCCATTCCAACAGCGAGGAATTACTTGTTCCCTCATTTCCCCTCAAGACATTAACCCCGATAACCCCGACGATTATCTATCACTATTACAAAACCTGATAACACCGGAAACGCGTGAAATTATCTACCTCTGGCCATTACAAGAAATAGCAGGCGAAATTTATCAAACAGTAGAAATTCATTGTAGACGTTTTCTATTTTTACTTCAGGCATTATTACAACAAGAAAATCCCCCCGCCCTCATTCTTGTAACTCAAGGTGCTGTCCCTGCTAAAGAAATCACAACCTTAACTTCTCCAGCACAATCTTCCTTATTAGGAATCGCTTTAAGCTTAGTTTTAGAACATCCCGAACTCAATTTTAGAGCGATTGATTTAGATCCTCATCCACAAGATTTAGGAGAAAAATTATTTAGAGAAATCTACCACAACACCCAAGAAACCCGCGTCGCTTTGCGCGATGAACAACGTTTCTGTCCCCGTTTGGTAGAGCGCAAATTAGCAGACAGAAACATTAATTTCCACCAAGATGGCTTTTATCTAATTTCTGGTGGTACAGGTGGGTTAGGTTTAGCCACTGCACGATGGATGATAGAACGTGGCGCGCGTCATTTAGTATTATGCAGTCGCAGTGGTGCAGCAGCTCTCAGTCCTGAAATTCTAGCAAGTCTGCAATCCAGTAACGCAGACATCCAAATTAAAGATGTTGATGTCACAGATGGAGAGAAACTGCACACCTTACTAGAAGAATGCCGATCGCAATATCCAGTGCGGGGAATTTTCCACATCGCCGGCACTTTAGACGATACAACATTACTACGACTGACACCAGAACGTTTCAACCATGTTCTCGCGCCCAAGGTAAAAGGAACTTGGCTTCTGCATCAACTAACCCTGAGCGATCGCTTAGATTTCTTTGTTTGTTATACTTCGGCTGTGTCGCTCATTGGCTCGGCAGGACAAGCTAATGCTGCGGCTGCGAATGCCTTTGAAGATGCCTTTGCCTACTATCGTCATGCACATAATTTACCAGCTACAGTCATCAACTGGGGGCCGTGGAGTGAAATTGGTGCAGCAGTCGATCGCAACGTTTTAGAAAGATTAGCCGCTAAAGGTTATGATGCGATCGCACCTGATTTAGCACTCAATACTCTAGAAAAAATTCTGTTTCATCAGATTGTGCGTGCTGGTGTAATTGCCATTGATTGGCAACGTTTCCCATACATTAATCAAAGCTTTTATCAAAACTTCTTACCCCAAATCAAACCTAAATCTCAAGCTGTATCTAATCTTTTAGAACAGTGGCAAACCATACCTGTAAAACAGCGTCGTGATTTACTTATCCGCCAAATTAGTTTACGAGTTGCCACTGTTTTAGGACTATCAACTGATGAAGTATCTCCCCAACAAGGCTTTTTTGATATGGGGATGGATTCTCTCACTTCTACAGAACTTCGCAACCTTTTACAAACAGATTTTAACTGCTCTCTCCCCACAACAATTGCTTTTCGTTTTCCCAATGTGGACACTTTAGCCGATTATTTATTGCGGGAAATTTTAATTAGCTCCGAGGTGCAGAATCCTGCACAAAAAATAATACAAGAAATCCCCCAAATCCAAATTGAAAAATCTCCCCCAGAAAAACCACACCCAGAAGAAGATCCAATTGTGATTGTCGGGATGGCTTGCCGATTTCCTGGCGGTGCGAATGATTTGGAATCATTCTGGCAACTGCTAGAACAAGGGAAAGATGCCGTCAGAGAAGTTCCGAGCGATCGCTGGGATATGCAAGCATGGTATCATCCCGATCCAGATACACCAGGAAAAATCTATTCTCCTTACGGAGCATTTCTAGAGCAAATAGATCAATTTGATGCCGAATTCTTTGGCATTGTCCCCCGCGAAGCTGTCGCCATCGATCCTCAGCAACGCTTACTATTAGAAACAACTTGGCAAGCCTTAGAATCTGCTGGACAAAACCCCCAACAGTTACGCAACACTCAAACCGGGGTTTTTGTGGGGGCGATGACTCAAGACTATGCCCAGTTGAGTTACGCGCCAGAAGCAATCAACGCCTATACCGGTTCTGGCACTTCTGTAAGCGTAGCAGCAGGTCGTCTTTCGTATGTACTGGGCTTGCAAGGGCCATCAATGACAGTTGATACTGCTTGTTCTTCTTCTTTAGTAGCAGTACATTTGGCTTGCAATGCCCTACGGAATGGTGAGTGTGACATTGCCTTAGCCGGTGGTGTGAATATAATTTTAACTCCGGTAATTTCCTTAATTGAAAGTCGCGCCCATATGCTGGCACCTGATGGACGTTGCAAGACATTTGATGCGAGTGCTAATGGGATGGTGCGGGGCGAAGGTTGCGGGATGATTGTTCTCAAGCGGTTGAGTCAAGCCGTTAAAAATGGCGATCGCATTTTAGCTAAAGTCCACAGTACAGCTGTGAATCACGATGGCCCAAGTAGTGGTTTGACTGTACCCAATGGTGATGCTCAAGAAAAATTATTACATCAAGCACTCAAGGCAGCGAAACTCAAACCAGAGCAAATAGATTTTATCGAAGCTCATGGTACTGGAACAGCTTTAGGCGATCCGATTGAATTAGAAAGTATGGCTGCGGTATTTAGCCAACGTCCCCAAAATCGACCTTTAATTATTGGTTCTGTCAAAACTAATTTAGGACACTTAGAAGGAGCAGCCGGAATTGCTGGGTTAATTAAAACTGTTTTAGCCCTACAACATCATAAAATTCCTCCCCATCTTCACTTTGAAAAACCCAATCCCCGTTTTGATTGGAGTTCTCAAATTTTTGAAGTTCCAGTACATGGAAAAAACTGGCATCCTAGCCAAAGAGAACGCATTGCCGGAGTAAGTTCTTTTGGATTTAGTGGGACTAATGCTCATATTATTGTTGGAGAAATTGCATCTAATTCTCCACAAGCATCTGAGAAAAAGTTGTACCTCCTACCGCTCTCGGCTCGTTCTACAAAATCTCTCAAAGAATTAGCCAAAAATTATCAATACGCTTTAAATGAGTCTATTAGTTTAGCAGATGCTTGTTTTACTGCCAGTACAGGCAGGGCTATTTTCCGGCAGCGATTATGTGTTTTAGCTGACTCAAATACTACAGCCGAAAAAGCACTCGCTGATTTCCAAAAAGGTGAAGATTCTGATAATTTAATTACTCCGATTACATCAGAAACTCAAACAAAGGTAGTTTTCTTATTTTCAGGACAAGGTTCTCAATATTCAGGGATGGGACAAACTCTTTACAACCAAGAACCCGTCTTTAAAAATACTCTGGATCTTTGTGACCAAATCCTGCAACCTATTTTAGAAGAGTCGCTCTTAGATTTAATTTTTAACTTGGCAAAGAGCGAACAGCTAGAACAGACTCAAATTACACAACCAGCCCTGTTTTCACTGGAATACGCACTTGCCAAATTATGGCAATCTTGGGGAATACAACCTGCTGCACTTTTAGGACACAGCATTGGTGAATATGTCGCCGCTTGTTTAGCAGGAGTCTTTTCTTTAGAAGATGCTTTGCAATTAGTTGTTCAACGCGGTCGCCTGATGGGAGAACTACCGCATAATGGAGCAATGGCAGCAATTTATGCTGATTATCAAACAGTAGCCTCTCATCTGACTCCCTATGGCAATCAAGTAAATATTGCCGCAGATAATGGTGCAATTAATGTAATTTCTGGCTTGCGTGAAATTGTTGAACAACTAGAGCAAACTTTTATAGAGCAAGGTTATAAAACTAGACGTTTAGCAGTTTCTCATGCTTTTCATTCTCCTTTAATGGAGCCGATACTTGATGACTTCGCCAAGGTTTTACAGCAAGTTTCTTTCCATAAACCAAGTCTGAATATTATTAGTAATGTCACAGGTAAACCAATTGGTCAGGAAATTACTACTCCTGATTATTGGCTGCGCCATCTTCGCAATACTGTACATTTTGGTCAAGGATTTAAGTTTTTAATTGATAGTGGTTATCGTCATTTTTTGGAGTTAGGTTCAAAGCCTGTATTATTAGGTATGGCGCGGCTAACTTATCAGAGCCAAGAAATATTATGGCTACCCAGCATTGTACCTGGACAAGATGAACAGGCACAGATTTACAGAAGTTTGGCGACACTTTTTGTTAATGGCTATTCCATAGAATGGACAGAGGTATTTAAGCAAGGAAAGCGGATCGATTTACCTACTTATCCGTTTCAAAGAGAACGTTATTGGCTATCTAATTCACAATTTTCTGTAAGTGATATTAAAACTAAGCTACATCCTTTTATTCATGAGGTGAAAAAACTAGCTACGGGAGAAATTGTTGTTGAGGGAGAGATAAGTTCTGAGTATCCAGATTATCTGGAAGGACACAAGGTATTTGACAAAATCTTGTTTCCGGCTACGGGTTTTATTGAAGCGATTTTAGTAGCTAGTCGGCAAATATTTACTGATGATTTGGCGATTATTCAAAATGTTTCTATTCATCAGGGGTTAGTTTTATCTCAATCTCAAACTAAATTGCAAATTATTTTTAAGTCTAAAAACTCGTCTGGCTATAGTTTTGAGATATTTAGTAGTGAGTCAGCAAAAAATAATTGGGTGCTTCATGTTACGGGTGAGATTAATGTTAATGAGAAATATGAAAAGCTCACGCAAAGGCAAGGCAGCGCGTTGGGCGGGTTTCCCGACTTAAAGCGACTGCCGTGCAAAGACGCAAAGGAGGGAAGAAGGGAATCTGTTGATATAGCCAGATTTTATGAGTCTTATGAGCAGATGGGAATTAGCTATAGTAAGCGTTTTCAAGCTATTCAAGAACTCAGTTATTTCAGCAGTGGTTCTCAGGCTAAGATTGGTATCGATCGCAGTTTGGTAGATCAGCGATATTGTCTGCATCCTGTGCTGTTAGATGCTTGTTTACAGAGTATTGGTGCGGCTTTCCCAGAAATTCACGGACAGGAATTGCATTTACCTTATGGTTTCTCTTCATTAGAAGTATTTGGCAATCCTGGTACTCAAGCTTGGGCGCACATTGAGATTAAATCTAATACTGATGGTGAAATGTGCGTAGATGTGGAGGTTTACGATGAACAAGAACAGCTTTGCGCTCGATTTACAGACTTAACAGCACGACGGATTAATCCAGCAGTTTTACAACGTTTATGGCAAGAAACTGAAAACAATTGTTTTTATCAAATTCAATGGCAAAGGCTTGATGCAGTTCCAAAGATTACAGGACAATACCGAAATTCTTGGTTAGTGTTTGTACGTCCTAGCACAGCGTTGCAGCAGTCGATTGATTTATTACAAAAAGCTGGAGAAAGAGTTATTACTGTAGAACTTGGTGATGATTATAAATGCTATTCTCCAGAAAGTTTTGTCATCAATCCATCTCAAAAATCTGATTTTCAACGTTTATATCAAGAAGCATATCCATCGGGTGAATTTCCAACGGGTGTGATTTTTGCTTGGGAAACCATGCCTGTTGAAGCAAGTGCAGATACAGTTTACAACAGTTGTAATGCTGTATTGAATTTAATTCAAACTATTACTAGTAATAGGAAAAAATTACCTGATTTATGGTTAGTAACTCGCGGTGCAAATAAAGTGCTAGCTGAAACTAATTTGCAACCTGAACAATCTCCGCTTTGGGGATTAGGAGCAGTAATCAATCATGAATATCCGCAACTTCGTTGTGTATGTTTAGATTTACCAGCAATTGTAGAATCTCATGAAGCTGAATTTTTGTTCAACGAATTTCACGCTACAACCGATGAGTCACGCCTAGCTTTACGCCAAGGAAATCGTTATGGAGCAAGGTTAGTATCTGCAACAATTCCCGTAGCCCAAAAACAACAATTAGTTAGTAAAGAAGCAGCTTATTTAATTACAGGTGGTTTGGGTAAACTTGGCTTGCTCATGGCTCAGTGGTTATCACAAATGGGAGCTAGTCATTTAGTTTTGTGTAGTCGCTATGTCAAATCTCGACCAGAAGCGATCGCCTCATTAACTAAGAATGGTACACAGATTACAATTGTCAAGGCTGATATTACCTCAGTCGCAGATACGGAACAGCTATTTTCCCGTTTTGGCGCAGATTTACCCCCCTTACGCGGAGTCATTCACGCAGCTGCTGTCCTTGATGATGGGCTTTTAACTAATCAAAATTGGGAAAAATATCAAAATGTTATGCGTCCCAAAGTGGAAGGTACTTTATTATTAGACCGCTACACCCGCAATCTATCTTTAGACTTTTTCATAGCCTTTTCTTCTGCTGCTGTCATTCTCGGTTCACCGGGACAAAGTAGTTACGCTGCTGCTAATGCTTTTATGGATGCTTTAATGCAGCAACGACAAAGTTTAGGATTACCAGGTATTAGTATCAATTGGGGCGCATGGGATACAGGAAATGAAATTGAAAAACAACGTTTTGCTAATTGGGGTATTCAAAGTATGTCTGCTGATACCGCTATCAAATATCTCAGTGACTTAATTGTCAGCGACGTTGAACAAGGAATTATTCTTGATATTGATTGGTCTACTTTTAATCAAGCTTTCAACATTAATCAACCATTCTTTGCTGAAGTAATTACAACTAAAGCAGATAGCAAAGAGGCAAAATTGTTAGAACGATTAAAATCTGTACCTATAGATGAGCGATCAGAAAAATTATCGCAAGGACTTGAGCAAATTTTACGCGAAGTTACTGGATTATCTGCTAGTAGTGTGATTCCTCACCACACCTCATTTTTAGAGTTGGGTTTAAACTCGTTAATGGTACTAGAATTTAAAAATAGGTTAGAAAGTAATTTAGCTTGCACTTTACCTACATCTATAATCTTTGATTATCCTAATATTGCAAGTCTCAATATTTATTTACAGAAAGAATTGTTAGCAGATTCTATTAATTTTGAGATGACCCCAAATGACTATAGTGAAATTTTAAATCCTTATGACAGTCTCAATGAAGATGAGTTGGCTATACTACTTAATCAAAAGTTAGCGGAGCTTGAAGAATATGGAGATTAAATATTAAAGCTAAATTTCCATGTAGCCAAAATTTTTAATTGATCAATTAGGAGAGTAAAGTCTTGGAAAATATTGGTAAAATCCCCTTCAACTATGAATGGCGCAATCGCTGGATCATCATCAAAGAATTTATCCAAAATCCACTTCAAGAACTCTGGTTTTTACGAGATAAATTTGAAGTATCTGAACTTTATACTAGGATAGCTAAACGAGAGCGTGATCTTCACGATCCCAATGTTCCCCAATGGCTCAACTTTGGCTATTGGCAAGAAGAAACGACTTATAACGGAGCCTGTGCTGCTTTAGCCCGAAAATTGGGAGAAATTGCCGAACTTCGACCTGGAGACAAAGTTTTAGATGTCGGCTTCGGTTTTGCCGAACAAGATATTCTCTGGGTGCGTGAAAACAATGTAGATGCAATTACTGGAATCAATACAACAGAGATACAAGTAGAAATTGCTCAAGAACGAGTAGCTAGGGCGGGATTAGCTGAACGCATAAATCTTCAGGTTGGTTCAGCAACTAACATTCCTTGTGAGGACAATTCTTTTGATAAAGTTACAGCTTTAGAATGTGCTTTTCATTTCAATACTCGTGAAGATTTTTTTGCGGAAGCATTTCGAGTTTTGCGCCCCGGTGGAAAGTTAGCATTAGCAGATTGTCTGCCGAGAGTAGGACGAGATATTGACTTTTGGTTGCGCGTCAATAGCAAGAAAATGTGTATTCCTTTTGTTAACCAATATGACCGCAATATTTATGTTGAAAAACTCAAAAAACATGGGTTTGTAAATATCCAATCTGTATCAATTAGTGAATATGTTTGGCCTGCTGCTGTACGTTACTTTGCTGAGGTTGGTAAAGGCATTAGTAAACACGATTTAGTGATCAATCTTCAGCAAGATAATCCAGGACTTGAGGCTTGGTCGAGAGATAGAGGTTGGTTTATGGCTTTTGATGACTATCTCTTATTTTCAGGGGAAAAACCGGATTAGATATTGCCAGACAATCAAAAAATTGCGGACAAAAGCATGGCTCAAAATACAGATTATAAAAAATTAATAGCCACAACCCTCACAAAAATGGAGGCGATGCAGGCTCGCATTACTGAATTAGAAACTAGACAAAGTGAGCCGATTGCTGTTATTGGAATGGGTTGTCGTTTCCCTGGTGGGATAAATTCTCCTGAAGCTTATTGGAATTTTTGTCAAGCTGGATTAGATGCAATTGTAGAAGTTCCTCAAAGCCGTTGGGATATCTCAAAATTTTACGCTCCAGAGCCTACCCCCGGCAAAATGAACACTCGTTATGGGGGATTTTTACAAGAGGATATTACAGAATTTGATGCCCGTTTCTTCTCCATATCTTCCCGCGAAGCAACTTCAATGGATCCGCAACACAGGTTATTACTTGAGGTGACTTGGGAAGCCTTGGAAAATGCCAATTTACCACCAACTAATTTAGCAGGCGATCGCGTGGGTGTGTTTGTTGGTATCACTAGTGTTGACCACGCGATGACTGTTTACAAAAGCAAGTATGATGAAATCGATTCTTTTTTTGGTACAGGAAACGCCCTGAGTGCAGCAGCAGGTAGGTTGTCTTATTTTCTCAACCTGCGCGGCCCTTGTATGTCTATTGATGCAGCCTGTGCTTCTTCATTGGTTGCACTTCACCAAGCTATTCGCAGCTTAAGAAATCATGAGTGCGAAATAGCCTTAGTAGGTGGGGTCAATCTCATCTTAGATCCGGCAATTACGATTAACCTTTGTCAGTCGGGGATGATGTCTCCCGATGGTCGTTGTAAGACCTTTGATGCAGCTGCAAATGGATATGTGCGGGGCGAAGGATGCGGGGTTTTAGTTCTCAAACGCCTGTCTGTGGCTGAAAAAAAGGGCGATCGCATCCTCGCATTATTGCGCGGGTCTGCGGTCAATCACAATGGGGCTGCCGCCGGGTTAACAGTTCCCAGTGGCCCCGCCCAACAAGATTTACTGCGTCAAGCCTTAGCTGATGCTAGAGTCAAACCCGAAGAAGTCGGGTATATAGAAGCACATGGTACGGGGACTTCTTTAGGTGATCCCATTGAGATGAACGCCATCGCTGCTGTGTATGGAGAGCGATCGCAACCTCTTTACGTCGGTTCAGTGAAGACTAATATCGGGCATCTCGAAGCCGCCGCCGGGATAGCAGGCACAATCAAGACAATTCTCGCCCTCCAGCATGGTGAAATTCCGTCTCATCTCCACTTCCACGAACCCAATCCTCTGATTAATTGGCAAGGATACCCGATCAAAATTCCCAGTCAAACCATACCCTGGTCGAACAATGGCCAAGTCCGTATTGCTGGAGTCAGTTCCTTCGGTTTTTCGGGAACGAATGCTCACATAATTATCGAACAAGCACCTGCTGCCAACATACCAGAAATTAAGCTGCAACGTCCTAGTCATCTGTTGACGATTTCTGCTCATAGCGAACCAGCCTTAAAAGAACTAGCTCGACGTTTTCACACCCGCTTAGAGTCTCACCCAGAGATGGGAGATATCTGTCATAGTGCGGCCATTGGTAGGTCGTCTTTACCTGAACGTTTAGCGATCGTTGCAGAGACATTGCCAGAGTTGCAACAAAGATTAGCAGCTTTTGCTGAGGAAAAAGATGTTGATCATGGGGTTTTTCATCGACGGTTTACAGGAGAAAAACAGCCGAAAATAGCCTTTCTTTTTACTGGTCAAGGAGCTTGTTATGGGGGTATGGGTAATCAACTTTACCAAACCCAACCGACATTTCGCCAATATATTGACCAATGTGCAGACATTTTAGGAAATTATTTAGAGTATCCACTACAAGAAATATTATTTGGCGATCGCACAGATTTACTCAATCAAACTGCATACGCTCAACCAGCTATATTTGCTCTCGAATATTCACTTGCCATGTTGTGGCAATCTTGGGGAATCAAGCCTAGTTTACTCATTGGCCATAGCGTTGGTGAATATGTTGCAGCTTGTATTGCCGGAGTATTTAGTTTAGAAGCAGGTCTAGCATTAATTGTGAAACGTGGGCAATTAATGCAAACTGCGCCTCTAGGAAAAATGGCTTCAGTTTTTGCAGATGAAACTACGGTATCTGCTCTCATTCAAAACTATAGTAATACAGTTTCTATTGCGGCTATTAATCATCCTCAACAAATTGTGATTTCTGGTGAAAGTGATAGTATTGATGAGATTGTCGCCAACTGCAAAAGCCAAAATATAGCGGTTCAATTACTATCAGTTAGCGGTGCTTTTCATTCTCCATTAATGGAGTCAATCTTAGATGATTTTGAAATTGCTGCTCGTGATATTTCTTATCATCATCCTCAAATTATACTAGTTTCAGGAATTGACGGACAACCTTTAACAACTGCGCCTGATGCCAGTTACTGGAGACAACAAAGCCGTCAACCGGTGCAGTATTTACAGAGTTTAATTACAGCGTTAAACAAAGGATATAACCTATTTTTAGAAGTGGGGCCAAGACCAATACTCGCAGAACAAGGTCGTCGTTATAACGATGAAGCTATCTGGCTGAGTTCTCTCAATAGAGGCTTGGATAACTGGCAGACAATGCTGTCAGCACTTGCCCAACTCTACATTCATGGAGTTAATTTTAACGCCGGAAAATTTAATGAAGATTACAGCTATAGAAATATTCAATTACCAAATTATCCTTTTCAAAGAAAAAATTTTCAATTTAAATCTACTGTTTTAACAGAATCAAATTTAATCAAAGAAGTGCCTTTAGAAAGAGAGCTAATGGAGACTAATATGACTTTAGCAAAAGTTACAAATATCAAAAAAAATCAGCAAAAAATCGGTAATCAATTAAAGTCTATCTTGGCTCTGCTACTTAAAGAAGATGAAAATGACATTAGAGATGATGAGACATTATTAAATCTGGGAGCAGATTCGATTATTTTGACCGACTTTGTCCGCAAAATTGAAGAAAAATTTGGCGTAAAAGTCAAGATAGATCAATTATTTACTGATTTACAAACAATTGGCGAAATAGCTAATTATTTATCTGATTATATTAAACAGGAACCATCAAATACATCTGATGAAATAACAATAAATACTATTCCAACTAAAACCTCAGTTCAAGTATCTAATTCCGAATCAGAATTAAATAATTATCTGTGGGTGATTTCCCAATTACAACCAATTGCTGTTGCTTATATCTTGAAAGCTTTAGAAGGATTAGGTAAGAGACTAAGCATAGCAGAAAGCTGGACAACAGAAAATTTATTAAAAACTTTACCTATTGCCTCAAAATATCAGATTTTAGTTAATCGTTATTTAAAAACTTTAGAACAAGTTGGAATTATTCAAAATCAAGGTGATGTCTGGATAGTAAAAAACCTACCTACGCCTTTTTCTTTACCAGAAGCTATAGGAAATCTGCAAACAATTTGTCCAGCAGCAAAACCTGAGTTAGATATGCTACAACGCTGCGGAGAAAATTTAGCAGAAGTTCTCAAAGGAAATATAGATCCCTTAGAGTTAATTTTCCCAGCAGGTTCAGTTGTCCATGCAGAAAGTATATATGGCAATTCTCCTGTATCTCGTTTAATGAATCAACGAGTAGCCCAAGCAATTAACTCTATTTTAAATAATTTTTCTCGTAGCGATCGCCCTCACCAAATTATTGAAATAGGAGGTGGTACAGGTGCAACCTCTGAAGCAATTGTTAATAATTTAAATCTCAACCATACGACTTATTCTTTTACTGAACTTTCTCCTGTTCTCCTCAATAAAGCACGGCAAAAATTTAAAAATAGACATAATTTCAACTTCCATCAATTAGATATTGAGAAATCACCAGTTTCTCAAGGGTTAACAGCGCATTCTTATCACATAGTTGTTGCTGCTAACGTGCTTCATAGTACCCGCAATATTACAGAAACACTCAATAATATTCGAGAACTACTAGTACCTGGTGGTTACTTGGTACTACTAGAAACAGTCGAAAATAATTCATGGCTTGATTTAACTTTTGGACTCACACCCGGATGGTGGCGTTTTCAAGATCAAGAGTTACGTCTAGATACTCCATTGTTAAGTGGAGAAAGTTGGTGTGCTGCTTTAAAACGTTGTGGCTTTGTCAATGTGGATAGTTATTCTCAACAGAATCATATCAGCATCTACAATGGACAAGAGTTAATTATTGCTTCCACCCCTCCTGAAAGTGCTATTGATAGCCAATCAAAAACAGTAGCTGTATCAACACCAACCTCTGGTAAAGAAGCTTTGATGATGGCTCAACTACAATCTTTGAAGGAACTCAAAGATATTCATGAAAAAACTATTATCAAGCAATTAGAAATCCTCCAATCTGCACCTGTTGTACCCAGTAATAAATCAGAAGTTTTATTGATTCAAACAGAAACTGCGCCTACTCCTAAAACAAGCAAAACGGAAACCACACCTCCTCCCCAAAAAATTAGTTCTCCAAATTTGAATCCACTAGCTTTAAAGCTGACAGAGAGTAAATCTTTAACCGAACAACAGCAAGCTTTTATCCAAAAATTAGAGATTCTTTATAATCAAAAGACAGCCAAATCCAAGGCATATTCGCAAAACAGCCGCAAGACAATGGTAGATGTAAAACCTACTATTGACTTCCGTATGGCTTTAAAAGAATTTCAATATCCCATTGTTTCAGAATCAGCCCAAGGAGCATATTTTCGTGATATCGATGGTAATGCTTATATCGACTTAGCAATGGGGTTTGGAGTTAACTTTTTTGGTCATAGTCCTGATTTTGTGTTGGCAGCAATTCAGCAACAAATGCAACACGGAATTGGATTAGGAATGCAGTCAAATATTGCAGCAGAAACAGCTGCTTTAATTTGTGAAATGACAGGTGTAGAACGAGTCGCTTTTAGTAATACTGGTACAGAAGCGATTATGGCAGCAGTTCGTATTGCTCGTTCTCGGACAAAACGCCAAAAAATTGTAATTTTTGCTGGCTCTTATCACGGTACTTTTGATGGCATTTTAGCGCGCGCTGGCGAGGAAGCAGGAATAGCTCAACCATTGAGTCTTGGTACACCATCAGGAATGGTTGAAGATGTCATAGTTCTTACCTATGGAGCAGAAGAAAGTCTAGAAATAATTGCTGCTCAGGCTGATAATTTAGCAGCAGTTTTAGTAGAACCTGTGCAGAGCCGTAAACCAGATTTACAGCCTAAAGAATTTCTCCAAAAATTACGTAAATTGACTCAACAAAAAGAAATTGCCCTCATTTTTGATGAGATTATCACTGGATTTCGCATTACTCCAGGAGGGGCGCAGGAATGGTTTGAGGTTGAGGCAGATATAGTAGTTTATGGTAAGGCAATTGGTGGTGGTTTACCTATCAGTATGATCTGCGGTAAAGCAGATTTCTTAGACACAGTTGATGGCGGTTTCTGGACTTACGGAGATGATTCCCATCCGCAAACAGAATTAACTGCTTATGGTGGGACTTTCTGTCGTCATCCATTAGCTTTGGCTGCTTGTCGCGCAGTGCTTTTACATTTACGTGAACAAGGCGCAACTGTTCAAGAAACAGTCAATCAACTAACTAATCGATTAGCTACTGAAGTTAATCAGTTCTTTCAAGAAATAGGAATTCCTATCCGCATTGTTCATTTTGGCTCTTTGTTTCGCTTTGAATCTTTTGGTGCTTATAGTCTTTTCCTAAAACCCATCGAATTACCACTCTTTTACTACTTATTAAATCTCAAAGGTGTGTATACATGGGAAAAACGGGTTTGTTTTCTCTCAACTAGCCATACTAATGAAGATATAGATAAAGTGGTAGCTGCTGTCAAAGAAGCAATCATAGAACTGCGACAAGCAGGTTTTTTTGAAAATGCTAAAGCACCACAAACAAAAAAAAGAGAAGCAAGCGACGATCTCTCTGATGATGAAGATGGTAGGAATAATTTAAACCAGCAATTTCCTACTAGTGAAGCGCAACGTCAGCTATGGCTATTGGCAGAATTAGATACAACCGCTTCAGCATCATATAATGTGACTACTTCCTTAGAATTGCGTGGTGCTTTAGATATTTTATCTTTGCAGCAAGCGATTAATGAAGTAGTCAATCGCCACGAAGCGTTGCGAACCAAAATATTAGAACAAGGCGAACTACAGGAAGTTATCAGTAGTGTCAAAATTGACTTACCGTTAATCAATTTGATGGCTGAATATAACCCCGAAGCAACCGCTTTAGTCTTGAGAACTGAGTTATCGCAAAAGCCTTTTGACTTGAGTGTTGCTCCTTTATTTGCGGCTGTGCTGATGCGTTTAGCATCTGAACATTATCTGCTAACTTTAAAAACTCATCATATTGTTGCAGATGGTTGGTCACTGGGGCTAATTTTGAATGAAATCGGCAAACTTTATTCAGCAAAAATTGGCATTGCTACAGAATCTTTAACGCCACCAATGCAGTTTCGCAAATATTTAGCTTTGCGACAGCAAGAAGCGCAAAGTCCACAAATGCGAGAACATCGTGATTTTTGGTTGAAAACTTATGAGGGGGAAATCCCTGTATTTGAACTTCCTACAGACTTTCCTCGCCCTGCTGTCAAAACTTACACAGGCGGTAGAGAAAGTAAAATTATTGCTCCTCAACTATGGCAAAATTTACAGACTGTAGGACGTAAAAATCAAGCAACATTATTTATGACCATGTTCGCTGCTTACACAGCTTTTTTGCGACGCATTTCCGGTCATGATGATTTAGTAATTGGTATTCCCATTTCTGGACGACAATTTGAAGGAAGTGAAAAATTAGTTGGCTTTTGTTCGCAATTTTTACCGATTCGTATCCAGACAGATATCACTACTTCTTTTGTTGCACATCTTCGTCACACCAAAGAAACACTCATAGCTGCTTTTAAACACCAAAGTCACGCCCTAGAAGAATTATTAGCAGCCTTACAATTACAACGAGATTTTTCGCGTTCTCCCCTGATTTCAGTCTCTTTTAATCTCGACCCTAAGTTAACTTTACCTGAATTTGAAGGGCTGAAAGTATCGCTACCACCAGAGCCAATTGGCTATACTCCTTTCGATTTAGGCTTTAATTTCATCGAAGTCAATGACTCACTGATTATCTACTGCAACTACAATACAGAACTGTTTAAGCCGGAAACTATCCAACAGTTTCTAGAAAGTTTTGAAATTCTAATGCAGGGAGTAATTAAAGATGCCAATAGTTTACTGTCTGAGTTACCTTTATTAACACAAGTGCAGCAGGAAGAATTATTGGCAGAATTAACAGGTACAACAATAGAATTACCCCAAAATTCTACAATCATTGATGACTTTATTGCTCAAGTTAAATCTACACCCGATGCACCAGCCTTAATAGTTGGAGAAACGACTTTTACCTATCGAGAATTGAATGAAAAGGTAAATCGTTTAACGAATTACTTACATGAGAAATATCACATTGGTTCTGGGCAGGCGATCGCACTCGCAATCGGACGCAATCAAAATTTAATTATCGCCATTCTTGCTACTTTTAAAACTGGGGCGACATACGTACCGATAGACCCCCAATATCCTAGTAGTCGCATCGATTTTATTTTAAAAGATAGTGGCTGCCATCTCTGTCTTACTGAGAGTAATTTCGTCTCCCAATTACCCCAACAAATCGAAGCAATCTGCTTAGATAAAATCGACAGTATTTTAGCCGACTTTGACATAAATGAGCCTAAGTTACAACCAGATACTAACCAAATTGCCTATATTTTATACACTTCTGGCTCTACAGGAAATCCTAAAGGAGTCATGGGTCGTCACATTTCTATTTTGAATATCATTCGGAGTTTACGACTGACATTTAACTTAGATAAACATCCTGAATGGCGTTATATCTTCACAGCACCTGTCACCCATGACCCATCTTTTCGTAATATTTTCCTACCCTTAACCATAGGTGCTGCTTTATACATGTACGAAGTACAGCATATAGGGCATTTAGTTGACTTTTTACAGGAAAACCAAATCAATGCACTGCACACAACGCCATCTATTTATCGAGAAATTTTAGCTGTACTCGCACCTGAAGAAACTATCCCCAGCTTAAAATATATCTCTTGTGGGGGAGAAAAATTAGACCGAGAAACCGCGATCGCTTTACGAAAACGCTTCCCTGCTGAAATTATTAGTAATGTCTACGGTTCTACCGAAACTTGTGTAGGGGTATCTCAATATACAATAGACGAAAACTTAAATACAGATGTACCTCTTGGTCAAGTTTTCCATAACAATCGATTATTTGTCTTAGATGAATTCAATAACCCCGTACCTCTACACGTAATTGGTGAAATTTGCGTAGAAGGTGCAGCATTAGCAGTTGGTTATCGTAATCTTCCTGAACTTACCAAGGAAAAATTTCAATCCAGCTTTTTAAATTCAGAAAAAATTCTCTTTAGAACGGGAGATTTAGGTAAACAAATTGCCCCAGGTGTGATTGAATTTATAGGTCGAAAAGATAATCAAGTTAAGGTCAATGGATATCGTGTAGATCCTCGTGAAATTGAATACCAAATTAGCCGCTATGCTCAGATTGAGAAAGCAATTGTGTTACCTGTAGAGGTAAATAATCAAACTCAGTTATCTGCCTATTGTCAAACTGATAAAGAGATAAAAATTGCTGAAATTAGAGAATTTTTAGCTAACTATTTGCCAGTCTACATGATTCCTAGTTCCTTTATCTTCTTAAAGCAATTTCCCTTAACTAAACATGGCAAACTTGACTTGCGATCGCTCGTCACCCTCCAGCCAACAAACCAATTAACACAAGTAGCTTATACTGCACCGCGTAATACTTTAGAGTCAAAACTAGTCCATATTTGGGAAAAAATTCTCACTAAACATCCCATTGGAGTTTTTGATAACTTTTTTGAAATCGGCGGACACTCTCTCCTACTTTCGAGAGTAGTCACTCACGTCCATAAAGAATTAAATGTATTAGTTAAATTAGCTGATTTCTTCAAAGTTCCCACAATTGTTGGATTAGCAGCTTTAATATCTAAAGCTCAATCTAACTATCAAGAACCCATACCAGCAATAACTCAACAAGCATCTTATCCCATGTCTCATGGGCAACGCCGTCTCTGGGCTTTAGAATTCCTCGACCATAACCATTATGCTTACGGAATGCCCAGTGCTTATCAATTCAATGGTGATTTAAATATCGCTGCCTTTGAAAATGCTTTTAAAAAATTGATAGAACGGCATGAAATTTTACGCACTACGTTTACTTTAATCAATAACGAACCGCGTCAAGTAGTAAACGAACAGATGAGTTTTTCAGTCAACCAAATAGACTTGATAGATGATGAAAACCAAACAGCCAAAATTGCTGAAGCTATTCGTAACAATGCCAAAACTACTTTTGATTTAGAAACAGGGTCTTTACTCAAGATTAATTTACTAAAGCTGAGTCAACAGAGTCATATAGTCCTATTTAATATGCACCATATCATTTCAGATGGTTGGTCAGCAGGCGTTTTAATTAAAGATTTTCTGGCACATTATCATGCCTATGGCCAAGAGAACGTAAAATTACCGTCACCTCTAAGAATTCATTATAAAGACTATACTTCATGGCAAGATCAGCAACTCCAAACACCAAAATTGCAAGCACAACGGGATTACTGGCTGGCTAAGTTGACTCCTGCACCGACACGCCTTAATTTACCTTTAGATTATATGCGTCCATCAGTGCAGAGTTTTTCTGGCTCTGCGGTTATCTGGAAGCCAAATCAAGAATTAATCAAGGATTTTGAGTTATTAACTAAGACCCAAGAAACTAGTTTATTTATGGGCTTACTCACCTTAGTTAAAGGTTTTCTGTTTCGCTATACCGAGCAGAATGAAATTACAGTAGGCTCTCCCATCGCTGGAAGAAATCATCCCGATTTAGAGGAACAAATAGGTTTTTATGTCAATACTTTAGTCTTACGCGACCACATAGCAACAGACGATAGTTTTGCTACTTTACTTACAAAAGTAAAAACAACCACAATAGAGGCATATGATAACCAAGAATATCCCTTTGATAAACTAGTCTCAGATTTAAATTTTAAACGCGATCCTAGCCGTAACCCTCTATTTGATGTTGTAGTTGTTCTGCAAAATAATCAAAATGTAGACCTAGCAATAGATGGAATTACTGTTAATGCTCTGGAGCAGGAACTTGTTACTGCTAAATTTGATCTAGAATTCATTTTTGTAGACGAAGCGGAATTCTATTTGAAGTTAATCTACAACACAGATATATTCGCTAGTGAACGTATTTCCTTGATGATAAGGTTGTTAGAAGCTCTTCTAGAGGAAGTAGTCCAATCTCCTGACACACCCTTATTAAATCTGTGCGATCGCACAGATAAATCCAGTCAAGAAAATAACAGTCTTTTCGCTACAAATTTTAATTTTTAGTAATTGATACAACTAAACAATTGCAAATTTGGAGAAAAATTATGAATAAAAAACTACCAGTGCTGGGAATTTTAGGCGGAATGGGGCCTGTAGTTACTGTTGAATTTCTTAAAACTATTTACGAATACAACCAGTATATCGACAACGAACAAGAAGCACCAAACGTTATTGTTTTCTCACTTCCTGCTGCACCAGATCGCACAACTTCAGTACATAGCGGAAATGAAAGAGAATTCATTGATTTTGTGCAGGTACATTTAGAAAAACTCAATCAATTAGTAGACCGCATAGTGATTGGTTGTTGTACTGCTCATTATGCTTTGGCTCATCTCCCAGAGCATCAAACTAATAAAGTCATCTCTTTAATTAAAATTGCTGATCAACAACTGCAAATACATAATGAGCCTGCCCTTTTACTTGCAGGTTCAGGTACTTACAAGAAAAAATTGTTTGATCAAGGTTGTACTGCTGCGAATCTGATTATTTCTCCAGATGAAAAAGATTATCACTTAATTCACGAGATGATTTTTCAAGTATTAAAAAGAGGACAAAACCCCCTAACAATTCTTGAAGATGTTCAAAAACTATTAGATAAATACAATACTCGTTCTTTTATTTCTGGTTGTACAGAATTTCATATTCTTGCCAAATATCTCAAGCTTAATGGCATTGATTCTATTCGAGCGATTGACCCTTTAACTACCATAGCCGAAAACTTTTTTCAGTTATTAGATTCATCCTCATCTAATTATCAGTTGCTGACAGAAACAATGAAATTATCACAGCAATTTCACTCATCAAATCTTGAGTCTAAAACATCTTTGTATCAAACAAATTAAGGTTAATTAACATGACAGCTATTTTCCCCCAAACTTCCCCAATTAAGACTAAAAATCATAAGGTTCTTTTAATTGGGAAAATGTATGATGATATAGGTGAAGAACTACTCTCAGAATACACTAATATCGAGATTATCAAAGAACCAACACAGCATCAAATACATGAAGCTATTCAAGATGTATCTGGCGTATTTGTTCGTTATCCTACAAAATTAGATGCCCAAGCAATTGGATTGGCAAAAAATTTAAAAGTTATTAGTACCTCTGGATTTGGCACGGATGCAATTGATATTGCTGCTGCAACAAAGCGGGGAATTGTCGTAGTGAATAATCCTGGCTTGTCAACAACTGCTGTGACAGAACACACAATTTCTATGATTTTAGCACTTGCTAAAAAACTAACCTTTCTCAATCACTGTGTCAAAGCAGGAAACTATTTAATTCGTAATCAGGTACAACCAATTCAAGTAGAAGGAAAAACCCTTGGTATTGTTGGTTTGGGAAGAATTGGTAGTGCTGTTGCGAAAATTTGTAGTACAGCATTGCAGATGCGAGTTTTAGCATACGATCCTTATGTTCCAAGCAGTAAAGCAGAAGCCGTCAGTGCAACTTTAGTACAAGATTTAGACTACCTACTTACTGAATCTGACTTTGTATCTTTGCATCCTGAGCTAACTGATGAGACTTGTGAAATGTTTGCTCTAGAAACTTTTAAGAAAATGAAGCCCTCTGCGTTTTTAATTAATACATCTCGTGGGAAGGTAGTTCGCCAAGAAGATTTAGTTACAGCTATACGCGAAAAATTGATAGCAGGAGCTGCAATTGATGTGTTTGAACCAGAACCTCCAGCTATCGATAATCCTTTGTATGAGTTTGACAATGTAATTTTCTCACCTCATCTTGCTGGAGTTACACCTGAAGCTGGTATGGCTGCTGCACTTTCCGCAGCTAATCAAATATTGCAAGTGCTTCAGGGGGAGAAGCCGCCTTACATCGTCAATCCTGAAGTTTGGAATTCATAATTTTTTAGGTTCTTCATTACCTGTTATGATCAAAACGTCTATGAATTAGCTAATATACCTCGCTGGGCAAGAAAAACAGCTTTTAATCTTGACGTTTTAGTTTTTGGGAAAAAATCTAAGTTGTAAATGCCTAAAACACTTGATTTTTTAACTGTAGTATAACACCTACATAAGAGGCACTCTTTACCCCAAAATAAAAGCAATGGCTTGACATTATTATTAGATAATTTTGCTGTATTTCTGTTTGAGAAATATAGCAAAATTATCTTTTGAGATGATCAATTTGCTCAAATATGTATCAATATTAATAATGTATTTTTATTATTTTATAGCTATAACTAATGAAATAGAAAACAAAGTTTCATAATAATTTATAATACTAAAAAATTATTTTTGCAAGATGTATAATATGCAAAATCAAGTTATTTATAATCAATCTTCAAAAAATACTGCTTTCCTTGCTAATTTTACTCAGTTTTGGGAAGCTGTAAAAGCGATCGCCGCCCCATACTGGTTTCCAACAGATCCTAGTGGCAGAGCATTTTCAGATGTGATTAAAGCCTGGGGTATGCTTTTTTTCCTCATTTTATTAATAATTGGGCTGGTAGGCATAACTGCCTTTAATAGCTTTGTTGATCGCTATTTAATCGATGTCATTGTTCAAGATAAAGATACTTCTAAATTTTTTAAGACCTTAGCACTTTACGTCTTTGGGCTACTCTTAATCACCCTCTTAACAGGATTTTCTAAATTTGTCAGAAAAAAAATTGCTCTTGATTGGTATCAATGGCTCAACCAGCAGATTTTAGAAAAATATTTTAGCAATCGCGCCTATTATAAAATCAATTTTAGCTCCGCTATTGATAACCCCGACCAACGTCTATCTCAAGAAATCGAACCGATTGCCAGGACTGCTCTAAACTTTTCTGCTACTTTGTTGGAAAAAGTCCTGGAAATGACAACTTTTTTAATAATTCTGTGGTCAATTTCCAAACTAGCCGTAGCGATTCTACTTACTTATACTATTATAGGTAATCTGATTGCTGTTTTTTTGAGTCAAGAATTAGATAAGATTACGCAAGAGGAACTTGAATCTAAAGCCAGCTATAACTACAGCTTAACTCATGTTCGTAATCATGCTGAATCTATAGCTTTTTTCCAAGGAGAAAGCCAAGAATTAAATATAATTGAGCGCAGATTTAATAATCTCTTGAAAAATTCCGAGAGTAAAATTAATTGGGAAAAAAATAAAGATATTTTTAATAGAGGATATCGATCTGTAATCCAAATATTTCCGTTTTTAATATTTGCACCGGCCTATATTCGAGGTGAAATTGATTTTGGACAAGTTAACCAAGCAGTGATAGCTTGCAGTATGTTTGCTAATGGTCTGGCAACATTAATTGATGAATTTGGCACCTCTGGAAGATTTTCGAGTTATGTTGAGCGTTTAGCTTATTTCTCGGATGCTTTAGAAGTTGTTACCAAACAACCGGAGAATGTCAGCACTATTAAAACCATAGAAGAAAATCGTCTGGCTTTTGAGGCTGTTACCTTACAAACGCCTAACTATGAGCAGGTAATCGTTGAAGACTTATCATTGTCTGTTCAACCGGGAGAAGGTTTATTAATTGTCGGCCCTAGTGGTCGCGGTAAAAGTTCCCTGTTGCGCGCGATCGCAGGTTTGTGGAATGCAGGAACTGGTCGTCTGTTGCGACCTTCCCTCAAAGACCTGTTGTTTTTACCCCAACGTCCTTACATTATTTTAGGAACTTTGCGCGAACAGTTGCTTTATCCGAATAGAAATCGTCAGATGACCGATGCAGAACTCAAAGAACTATTGCAAAAAGTGAACCTGCAAAATTTGCTCAGTCGAATTGATGGTTTTGATACTGAGCTGCCTTGGGAAAACATATTATCACTAGGAGAACAACAACGCCTAGCTTTTGCACGCCTACTAGTGACTCATCCTAGTTTTACTATCTTAGATGAAGCAACTAGTGCTTTGGACTTGAAGAATGAAGGGAATTTATATCAACAGTTACAAGAGACGAAAACAACATTTATTAGTGTTGGACATAGAGAAAGTCTGCTTGATTATCATCAATGGGTTCTAGAACTTGCAGAAAATTCTAGTTGGAAGCTTCTGAGTGTCAACGATTATCGTCATCAAAAAACAACTGTTTATAATTCTTCCCAAGATTCTGAAATTACGTCCTAATCAAGAATTCTAAAATCTCATTTCTATGTGATTAACCAGCCACTAAAACTCAAAATCCAAATTAGCACTAGTTTTGCAGTGGTAGACTTTGGATTCATAACCGTTAATCGCCGGTAAAGGTTGGCTGTTGGCTGTACAATTTTTGACGGCTTCGTCAACAGGAGCATGAAAATTTACCAGCCATAAATCAAAGGAAGGCGGTAATTGATTAAGGGTATTTTCTAGAGTTTTAGTAGCTGTGTTGATGTCTTTATCTTGATGAGCTAACAGAAATAATGGTGTAGGATTTGTCACATTTTTGATTCTGAATTCTCTAGCTATACCCATCATTTCCCCGATTTGAACGTGAGTAATTTGGGTAGTAGCAATGAGTACGGGAACTTGAGATGTTTGTTGAATTAAGCTCACAAATAAATCGGGGCGATAGTATTTTTGATAGCCCAGATTGCAGATAACTGTAATTGCACTCAAAAACCCCATCAGCCAAATTAAGATCACGGCTTTTTTCTGCTGGAAATTTTGCCAAATGACAGCTAAATTAGCACCTAGTAAAACAATCACAGCCGGGAAGTAGACAAAGTTGTAACGCGCACCTCTAGTTAAGTCTATCCCCAGGAAATAGGTAAACACAAAAAATAGAGCGATCGCACCTATCACTAATCCCATTAACACCCGTGTTTCTAATTGCGTCTCTGGTGTTTGTAATTGTACTTTCAATCCCCTAACGAAAATCGGTGCAGCCCAAATTATAAAGATGAGCATCACTAAACCGGAAGCAATGACAATCCATAACTGTGGCGATTCTACTGGTAATAAGTACAACATTGTTACCCAAGCAGCAAAAGCTTGAAAAAATGGACTTATCCAGGCAAATCCTACACGGGGTTGTTGTATCCAGTCTGTTAATTTATCACCATAGCTATTCTGTAAAAAGACTGGCAGCCAAACTATACCAGTGATAAACGTACCTAAAATCACAGCATAGATGCGCCGCCAAGGGGGAGATAAAAATACTTTGGGAAATATTTTAGGGCTATTATGAATTTTGCGCCCAGCTAAAACTATTAATACTAAGCCTTCTGTACACAGAGTCAACACAAAGAAATAATGGGTGGCGATACCCAAAGCATTAATGATTACCCATGACAATGCTAAAGGAATGGGTAGCTGTGTTTGGTTTTGGATGTGGCGTGTGGTAATCACAAAGCAAGTGAGGGAAGCAATCACCCACAAGATGGCTAGGGTGTAATGACGGGCTTCTTGCGCCAAAAAAATCGCGTATGGTGAGACAGCCATCATCGCCGCCGCTAAATGAGCTACGATCCGAGAACGAAAAACAATCCAACCGAAGATATACATCGCCGGAATTGAAATAGCCCCCAAAATCGCTGCTAAAGATCGCGCCCCCCAAAGAGAGACTAAGCCCTGTTGTGTAGGAAATAACTGCATCCACAGATGGGATAAAGCAAAGTAAATCGGGGGGTGGTTAGTTTCGTGGCTGAGGTGTTTCCAGACATCATTGAGACTGGCTGCGGCTTGTGGTTGCAGTGGTTGTAATAATATCTCAGGTGCGATCGCTTGATCTAGAGGTACTCCTAGAAAACTATTACCTAAGCTAAACACCAATGTGGAAAATTCATCAGTCCAAGGGGGCTTGGCTGTAAGATTGGTTAAACGTAAGCCCAGACCGATGATGAACCACAAAAGCAGCACCAGAGGATGAAACCAACGAGATGTCATGGTAGAGTGCCAGTTATACAAACGCATCTATAAATTTTTGTGTCAATTTGTATATCTTAGACTTCCATCGTTGATTTAAGTTCGCTGATTATTTTACGTCAGTAACTCGCCAGCTGAGTTTTAAGTTTACCCAGAAATTCCAGATAGTGGCGATCGCGATCGCAATCAGGTTAGCAATATAGCGATTGCGAATTAAGAAATTAAACACCACATTCAATACTAAGACATTCAACATTAACCCAGCCAAGCAAATCGCGTTGAATTTTAAAAATCTTTTTAACCGTTGATGCCATTGTTGCTGTCTTGCGGAGATATCCGCAAATGTCCAAGCATCATTCCATAAGAAATTATTGAAGATGGCAATTTCCCCAGCAATAATTTTACTGCGAGTCAACGGTAAGCCCAAGGTAGAAGGATCACTGAGTAAATACAGCACCGCCATATCGACAAATACCCCACTTAAGCCCACCAAGCCAAACCGCAAAAATCGCCCCACAGGAAAATTTGCTACTAGCTGATTAACGTGTTTCAGGCGACCTGTAGATAAACGTAATCGGATTAAATGGTGAATATATTCGACATATTGCTTCCAAGTTACCTTGCTTTCACCTTCTTTGCGCTCACAGAATACATAGCCAACTTCCGCAATCTTTTGGATCTTACCCCTGCCAATGACTTCTAGCAGAATTTTATAACCTACAGGGTTGAGTATCGCCCCAGCAATGCTGCTGCGTCTGACCATAAAATAACCACTCATCGGGTCAGAAACTCTCCCCAATACTCCTGGTAAGATAATTAAACCTAATACCTGCGCGCCACGGGATAAGAAACGTCTAATAGCACTCCAACGACTCACACCACCCCCATCCACATGACGGCTAGCTACTGCCATATCTGCTCCCTGGGAAATTTGCGACAATAGTTGTGTCAATACTTCTGGTGGATGCTGCAAATCTCCATCAATTACACCTAAAACCTGACCCCTAGCAACTTGCCAACCCCGAATCACAGCTGAGGATAATCCCCTTTCCCCTTGTCGCCGCATCACCCGCAATTGTGGATATTCGTGAGTTAAAGATTGGGCTAATTCCCAAGTCAAATCAGGACTATCGTCATCTACGATAATTAACTCGTAGTCTTCTGGAATATATTCATCCAGTGTCTGGGTTAAAACTCTGACAACGTTTTGAATATTATCGCGTTCTTTATAGGTAGGAATTACCAAAGAAAAATAAACCTCTGCTTTTGTTTCTACATCAGCAGGCGACAAATCAGAAATCTGTAATGCCCCTGTCGGGACTGTCAATAATGCACTGGATGAGTTGACATTCATAAACTAAATTACACAATGGAGTTTACAGTGTGACCGTGTTATGTTGAACAATGTGCTTTGAAATGAATATCTGTCAATTTCGTCTGTATACAATCTTTGTTTTTACAACCATTCACGAGTAAAAAAAATAGTTTTTTACTTTGTACTTGATAGTCAATTTCGTTGATAATTACTGATATTCAATACCCGCAGATAAATTCAACATAAATAATGATGGAAATTATTTTATACTAACTCATAGTATTTTTAGCTCTATTGCCATAGAAATTTTTTATCTGTTGATATCAAAAGCAATTTCATTTATCCATCAACGTTTAATTGAGAAAATAAGCCTTTAGGATTAATTATTCAGTATGGACTTCCAAATGTTTCAGTAGTAATGAATCCATGCTTTCTAGTAGGAGATAAAATTATCAAATGAACCTACTTAATATGCAAGGATGGCTAAATTACGACTGACAAAATTAAAGTTTTATTGACAAATTAGCTATAAGTATTTAGTAAAATAGGTTATTTCGCATGAACTATACGTCCATGTGAAGTATACACTAGTAATGTTACGTACAATTACGCTAGAAAATAAAAATTAGATAATTTTTTAGTAAAGTTAATCTAAAAATGGTACGTGTAATAATGGGTGGTAAAGATTTTTGTAGCCAATTATGATTAGCTTGCCGTGAATCAAAAATCTATTGATACTATTATTAACCGCGCTCTGTTGGGTGACGACTTATCCCCAGACGAAGGCGTGTTATTGTTAACACAGACTGACCCAGGAGCGATCGCAGCTATTCGTGCTACGGCTGACCAACTCCGCCAGCAGCAAGTCGGTGATACTGTTACCTACGTAATTAATCGCAATATTAACTTTACTAACATTTGTGAGCAGCACTGTAGTTTTTGTGCATTCCGGCGAGATGCGGGAGACACAGCCGCTTATTGGTTAGATTGGACACAAATTCTCGAAAAATCTCAAGATGCGGTGCGGCGTGGAGCGACAGAAATCTGCATGCAGGGGGGATTAAACCCAGAAGCTCAAATTGACGGGAAATCTCTCACCTACTACCTGAAGTTAGTAACAACCATCAAACAGGAATTTCCCCAAATTCATCTACACGCCTTTTCTCCCCAAGAAGTGCAATTCATTGCCAGAATTGATGGCTTGACCTATGCTGAGGTGATAGCAGCTTTAAGTGATGCTGGGGTAAATTCTATGCCCGGAACAGCCGCAGAGGTTTTAGATGATCAGGTGCGGCGTGTCCTGTGTCCAGAAAAAATTGACACGGCTACCTGGTTAGAAATCGTCACCACAGCCCATAAATTAGGCTTACATACCACCAGCACCATGCTATCGGGACATATTGAAACCCCATCCCAACAAATTGGACATTTAGAAAAATTGCGATCGCTTCAACAAACCGCCGTCCAAAAAGGATATCCTGCCAAAATCACCGAATTTATTCTCTTACCCTTTGTGGGACAAGAAGCCCCCAAATCATTACGTCGTCGTGTGGGACGTGATCAACCAGTCCTAGCGGATGCTTTACACTTAAGTGCTGTAGCGCGGATTTACTTAGGTAATTGGATTTCTAACCATCAACCCAGTTGGGTAAAACTGGGATTAAGTGGTGCAACAGAGGCATTAGTTTGGGGTTGTAATGATATTGGTGGCACATTAATGGAAGAACACATCACCAGTATGGCGGGTGCTGTCGGTGGTACTTGTATGGATGTGACCACTCTACAAACTGCGATCGCTTCCTTGGGTAGACCATACCAGCAACGAGACACTTTATATCAAAACATCAATCAGTCGGATCTAGCGATCGTGTGATAGCAATTTTAGATTTTGGATTTCACAATACTTCTAGGGATTTCCAGAAAATAAATTATCCAATTTCCGAGAGAAAATATTTTGAATTTTCCCCCTGCTCCCTGCCCCCTGCCCCCCTGCTCACCACAGTGATTGTATATTTTTTTAGTTGGAAGTCCCTCATCCCAATTGGGTGTGAAAATAATTCTTTACTTAAAACCATCTCCACCCAAAACTGAGGATACTGCTACATTTTACGGCAACCCACAATACCTAACTTGATCTTCAAGATACCAATCCAAGATACGATGGACGTTGATTTACGTATAGTTTTAAATAATGCTTATGAAGCGGTATTGGTCGCGTCTGCTTGCTCTCGTCTTGGTTGTTGCCATAGGCTTAGTAGGCTGTGGTAGCCCAGATAGCTTAACAGGGGATTACCGTCAAGATACCTTGGCTGTAGTTGGTGTTCTAAAACAAGCTTTAGAAGTATCACCTGATTCACCAGAAAAAGCGGCAATTCAAGCAGAAGCAAGACAAAAAATTAATGATTTTTCGGCTCGCTATCAACGGGTAAACTCGGTTTCAGGCCTGAGTTCCTTTACAACTATGCGAACAGCCCTCAACTCTTTGGCTGGTCACTACAGTTCTTACCCCAATAGACCTGTACCAGAAAAACTCAAAAATCGTTTAGAACAAGAATTTCAGCAGGTAGAAGCCGCACTCCGACGAGGGGCTTAACTTCGCCCTCTGCTAGATTCATCAGAGTCAAGAGTCCGCTATACTCCAGACTCTTGACCCTCCGAATTTTAGATTTTAATTTTAAATTTTGGATTGAGCAGAACAGTCAATCTAAAATCTCAAATCCAAAATTGTTTGACCCCAAAAAAGGTAGTTTCCAGGCATTGATTAGCAAGCAACATTCCAGCCCAAATCTCAATTCCAAACTGAATATCAGTTTTTTATCTGCTATCGTAGTGTTGAAAGCTACTCTGTATTGTGTTTAAAGTATAAAATAATAATTAATAATGTTGGGTGCAGAGTAACATCGATTGGTCGAATATGGCTCATGACAGCAAAAAGCTACGGTTATAGTAGGATAGGCGATCGCTTGCCTGCCAATGAGATTAAGGATAAATTAAAATCACTCATCGAGCAGGCTGCATCGGTAGATACTCATTTAGCGAAAAAATTAGATGAAATCAATCGCTGGGTCAAAGATATTAAACCTGGTTCTTTAACCGCTAAACCGTTGGTGCTGGCTTTTTTGCTAGAAGTGATTACAGATTCGACAATCTGGCTGATTATTCAATCTCTACCGTCAGAGGCAGAAAAAGCAGCTAAATTTGCACAAATGACACCGAATGAAAGATACTGGTACGGATATCTGTTTCCCAAATGGATTAATGCAACTGATGCAAAATTCTACATTTGGAAACAAAAATTAATGGCAGGAGAGTTTAATCAAGAAGATGATGATATCATAAGAGCAATAGCTCAACAAATAGCCAGTCGCAATGGAAATGTTTGGCAGCGTTATATTGCTGATCTTTCTATGGCTACGGATTTAATAGTTAGTAATCATCAACAACAGCCACTCTGTATTCAAATTACCAGCGTGAGTGAAGAACTAAATCGGCAGAAACACCAAGCATGGGAAAATACGCTACGGTCTTGGGAAATAGAAAGAGGATTATTCCTAAGTTATAATCCTCAAAATGCGAATTTCATCAATCAACTAGTGAATGTCACTCTATACAACAGTGACTCTTTAGCTGAGGGCAAATATTTAAAATTCTCTTAATTGTTGTTGCGAACTGCGTATTTCATCAATTTGCCAATGATGGCTGAACATGGCTAACCACAAAGAAACTCATAATTATAATTACCAGATGGAAACATTTACTGAAGCTTTAGCAACAGCCAGAACAATGCAGCAAGACTGGCTCAGTTATGGTTTGAATTTTATCCATCTTTATGTTGATGATGTGGATGGAGACTGGCTAGAAACCTGGGGAAATGAAGAAATCTTTGCTAACCCAGTATTAGATAAGATTAAAGAATTTCTCGTCAGTGATGATGTCGTCGCTGTCCAGTTAAGAAATTATTTAGGCGATCGCTCGCTATTTGATTTAGCCGTTAACTTAGAAGAAATGTGGCGAATTACTCCTGCTAGCGATAGATTAACTAGAGTGAAAAATATTTTAGCTATCGGCGAAACCGCAGATGAAGAGCTATCTAATTTAGCCGACAGCTTGTTAAAAACGTTAACAGAAATTCTGTGAGCAATTGAACTATATCAGCAGAAAAAATTAGTTTTTAGGGACTTCCAGAAAATAAATTATCCAATTTCCGATTCAGAAATCGTTCTTTTTCGCCCCTGCTCCCTGCCCTCTGCCCCCCTGCCTACACAGTGATAGTATATTTTTTAAGTTAGGAGTCCCCTAGCGGACAGGCACAGCTTGTAGTTGCTGTACATGGCTCTTGAAAATATACCATGTTTGTCCTTGCTGGTTACAGGCTAAAGTTTTGTCAAAGGTGACGGTGTAATAATCGCGGAGTTTTTCTACTCGATTGCCGTCCTTAAATTCCGTCTGACTATTGCGATTATCGTTAATAGTAGCAACAAAAAATTTATCCCCCGTTCTGACACCACACTTTTTACTATTATCCTGAATTTGTCCAGACTGGATATACCAGTTTTCTTGTAACTTAAAAGTAGTACCGCCACTGGCAGTTACCCTTAAAATCCGAATTACAGGTATACTTTGAGTTTGAGAATGCACAGCTTGAGGAAACGCCACAGCCAACGCCCCCAAGACCACACCTAACCCAGCCATTACAGGTTTTTTATACAACCTAGTTTTACTAATAGCCATCGAGAATTCCCTTAATATTAAGTATGATTTACATTGCCAATGGCATGATTTTACACGAATCTTGATTCTAGGTAAATCTAGAATTACAAATGCAGATTAATGCTTACCTCTGATTGCTAAAAGTAGTCATTAACACTGTATAGATTCCAGAAATCACAGAAGATGCAGTCGAGTAAAAAGACTGAGTAAGTAAGTAGATGTGCGTAAATAAATATGAACCGTTAAGGATGATCGTCTATCTGCGCGATCGCATAACGAGCAAGATTTCAGAATTGTTCGCCTACAGGTTAAGCTGAATGAAAGTAGCAATTTGTTGCGCTTGTTAGATTAAATTCGCTATCCCTGTTAATTTTTTATTTTCCCTGCTTGAGAAACCTGGAATGCTAGACCAAATTTTTGACTCCCTGCACTTTCATCTCAGCATAGAAGCTTCTATAGTTTTGCTGATATTGGTATTTTTAGAAGCAGTTCTCTCTGCTGATAATGCGATCGCACTTGCAGCTATAGCCCAAGGACTAGACAACAAAAAACTAGAACGTCAAGCACTCAACATCGGTTTAGTTGTCGCCTATGTGCTGCGAATTACCCTATTGTTAACTGCCACGGAAGTCCAAAAGTTTTGGCAATTTGAACTTCTGGGTGCGGCTTACCTATTGTGGTTGGTATTCCAACACTTCACCTCCGCAGAGTCAGAAAACGACCATCATCATGGGCCGCGTTTCACTTCCTTGTGGCAAGCTATACCAGTAATTGCTTTCACCGACTTAGCCTTTTCTTTAGATAGTGTGACAACCGCGATCGCCGTATCTCAAGAAAAGTGGCTAGTCCTCACCGGTACTACCATTGGTATTATTACCCTACGCTTCATGGCTGGTTTATTTATCCGATGGTTAGATGAATTTGAAAACTTAGAGGACGCAGGATATATTACCGTTTCTCTAGTGGGTTTGCGCCTGTTATTGAAAGTCATCAACGATAATTTAGTCCCGCCAGAATGGCTAATGATTACCGCGATCGCCCTAATTTTAACCTGGGGATTTTCCAAACGCACCGTTACAGAGACACCCCAAATAGAACCGGAAAAAAGTGAAGTGACGAAATAACGAATGGGAATCGGGAATTGGGAATTGGGAATTGGGAATTGGGAATTGGGAATTGGGAATGAAAGACAAGGGGGACAAGGTAGATTTTATGCCCCATGCCCCATGCCCCATTCCCTACGAGATTACTCGTGTAACCAGGGTGTTAAATGAGGTTGCCAGTTGACTAATTCTTCGTCTTTAAACCACAGACTAACTTCGCGCACAGCAGTTTCTGGTGCGTCAGAACCGTGAATCAGGTTACGGCCGATGTTAATGCCGAAATCACCCCGAATTGTTCCTGGTTCTGCGGTTAAGGGATTGGTCGCACCGATGATTTTTCTTGCAGCAGCAATCACACCATCACCTTCCCACACCATCGCCACTACGGGGCCAGATGTGATAAATTCAACTAGGCTGGGGAAGAATGGTCTTTCACGGTGTACACCATAGTGTTGTTCAGCCAATTCCCGACTGACTTGCAAAAATTTCAACCCAACTAGGGTAAAACCTTTTGTTTCAAAGCGACGGATAATTTCGCCTACTAGTCCACGTTGTACGCCGTCTGGCTTAATTGCTAAGAATGTGCGTTCCAAAGCTATCTCCCAAAAAATAATAAAATTTGCAAATTGTCAAGAGTCAAAAGTCAAAAGTCTACAGTTTAGAGTCTCAGAGTTTTCACTATTGACCATTGACTGTGGCCTATTGACTATTGACTATCAACCAATCAGAGTTTATCTCAAGAGTGCATATACGTTGCTAAGTGAATGCGTTAAATTGTTTATTCGTGGGTGAAACACAGAGGTTAGACATGGGTGTTGAGTCAACTGCTACATCGGATGAGGTGGTGAAAGTGCCATCTAACGGCAATAAACTAGAAGGAAAGGGTCATAAACACAAGAAGCTATTACCATCAAGTACAGGCGATGTCTCTCGTGCTTGGAAGATTGAGGATAGTGAAGCCTTGTATCGCATTGAAGGTTGGGGACAACCTTATTTCTCAATTAATGCGGCTGGTCATGTGACTGTTTCTCCCAAAGGCGATCGCGGTGGTTCTCTAGATTTATTTGAATTAGTCAACGCTTTAAAGCAGCGTAATTTGGGACTACCCCTGTTGATTCGCTTTTCCGATATTTTGGAAGACAGAATTGAACGGTTGAATGCTTGTTTTGCTAAAGCGATCGCCCGATACAATTATCCTGGGGTGTATCGTGGTGTCTTCCCTGTCAAATGTAACCAGCAACGGCATTTGATTGAAGACTTGGTCAGATTCGGCAAACCCCATCAGTTTGGTCTAGAAGCAGGTTCTAAACCAGAATTAATGATTGCCTTAGCGATATTGGATACCCCAGGCGCATTACTGATTTGCAACGGCTACAAAGACCGAGAATACATCGAAACAGCGATGTTAGCCCAAAGACTAGGGCAAACCCCCATCATCGTTTTAGAACAAGTTGAAGAAGTCGATTTAGTGATTGCGGCTAGTCATCAACTAGGAATTAAACCGATTTTGGGTGTACGGGCGAAATTAAGTACCCAAGGCATGGGACGCTGGGGAACATCCACAGGCGATCGCGCCAAGTTTGGGCTGACAATTCCCGAAATTATCCAAGCCGTTGACAAATTGCGCGAAGCCGATTTGTTAGGTTCTTTGCAGTTGATGCACTTCCATATCGGTTCGCAAATTTCCGCCATTAACGTGATTAAAGATGCCATCCAAGAAGCTAGCCGGATTTACGTAGAATTAGCTTCTCAGGGTGCAGATATGAAATATCTCGATGTTGGCGGTGGTTTGGGTGTAGATTACGACGGTTCTCAGACCAACTTCTACGCCTCGAAAAACTACAATATGCAAAACTATGCTAACGATATCGTGGCAGAGTTAAAAGATACCTGTGCGGAAAAACAAATCCCCGTACCGACCTTAATTAGTGAAAGTGGAAGGGCGATCGCTTCCCACCAATCAGTGTTGATTTTTGATGTTCTCAGTACCAGTGAAGTCCCCTTAGATTTGCCAGAACCGCCACAAGAAGGCGAATCACCGGTGATCAATTACCTCTGGGAAACCTATCAATCGATTAACAAAGAGAACTATCAAGAGTTCTACCACGACGCAACCCAATTCAAAGAAGAAGCCATCAGCCGCTTTAACTTAGGCATTTTGCGGCTACGGGAACGCGCCAAAGCTGAACGATTATACTGGGCTTGCTGTCGCAAAATATTAAACATCATTCGCCAGCATGATTACGTACCGGACGAACTGGAAGACCTGGAAAAAATTATGGCTTCCATTTACTACGTCAACCTATCAGTGTTTCAATCAGCACCAGATTGCTGGGCGATCGATCAGCTCTTCCCCATTATGCCCATCCATCGCCTTGATGAAGAACCGACCCAGCGAGGGATTTTAGCAGACCTCACCTGTGATAGTGACGGCAAAATTGACCGCTTTATCGACCTGCGTGATGTCAAATCCGTTTTAGAACTGCATCCCTTCCAAGCAGGAGAACCCTATTATCTGGGAATGTTCCTCAACGGTGCTTACCAAGAAATCATGGGTAACTTACATAACCTCTTTGGCGACACCAACGCAGTGCATATTCAACTAACACCCAAAGGCTACCAAATTGAACACGTAGTCAAAGGTGACACCATGAGTGAAGTAGTAAGTTACGTACAGTATGACTCCGAAGACATGGTAGAAAACATTCGCCAGCGTTGTGAAAAAGCCTTAGAAGAAAAGCGCATCACTCTAGCTGAATCCCAAAGACTCCTGCAAACCTACGAGCAAAGTCTCAGAAGATACACATATCTTAATAGTTAAAAGTCCAGAGTCAATAGTCCAAAGTCAATAGTCCAAAGTGATCAACTTAATATACACAGTTTTCACTAATGACTATTGACTAATGACTAATGACTAATGACTAATGACTAATGACTAATGACTAATGACTAAATCACATTTGTCCCCAACAACTCCTCAATAGCTTGTCTTTCCAAGGGTGTAGTTTCTGGTGGAGTCTGACGTGCATCGGTAATCAACCAGTCTAAAGCCGCAGCTTGCACATCAATGGCTGCGCCTGTCTTATCGACGCAGTAACGTCCAAACACTAGCTTATCGACTAATCTGACTCCCGCACCTAAACGCGACCATTCAAAAATGACGCTGTTATCAACAGTTGCACCGCTACAAATCCAGCAGTTAGGGCCAATCATCGCCGGGCCTACGATTTTCGCCCCGTCTTCAATTCTGGTCATCCCGCCAATGTAAACTGGCCCTGTAATATCTACCTTGTCCCAATTGACAGCCACATTTAAACCAGTGTAGATACCTGGTGCAACTTCGTGACCAGGGATTTGGACGTTTTTAATTTCACCCAACAACACACCCCGAATCGCCCGCCAGTAGTCTGGAACTTTACCAATATCTACCCATTCAAATTCCATAGGAATGGCGTAGAAAGGCGCACCAATTTCTACCAATTTGGGGAATAATTGACTACCAATGTCATACTCCACACCAGAAGGGATATATTTAAATACTTCTGGCTCAAAAATGTAAATACCTGTATTGATGTTGGTGCTGAGTGCTTCTTCTACTGAAGGTTTTTCTTGGAAGGCTTTGACGCGATTATCTGCATCAGTCACCACTACACCATAACTAGAGACTTCTTCCAAGGGAACGGATTTGGAAATGATGGTAGCAATTGAACCTTTGGATTTATGCCACTTGACGGCAGCTGTCAAATCTAAGTCAATCAACGCGTCACCGCATAAAACTACAAAGGTATCATCAAAAAACGGTGAGAAGTCTTGAATACGCCTCATGCCACCTGCTGATCCAATCGCTTCCCCGATCAGTTTACCTTCGTCGTCAATTTTTCCTTCAAAGGAATAAGCAATTTGTACCCCAAATCTTTGACCGTCACGGAAATAGTTTTCAATTTCTTCCGCTAAATGGCTAACATTGACCATAATTTGGTCAAAACCATGTTGACGCAGAAGTTCCACCAAAAATTCCATGACTGGCTTTTGCAGGATGGGAATCATCGGTTTGGGAGTCGTGTAGGTAATCGGACGAACACGAGTACCTTTACCTGCTGCGAGAATCATCGCTTTCATAATATTTATTCCTCAACCACAAGCCAGTTTAGTTTCATTGAATGATACTTAATCATCAGTTTTTATTTATTCTTTAGGTAGCCCCTCACAACAGGGATAACAGGAATTGACCGATTATCGCAACTGAATGGATAGCTAAATTAAATTCCATCGGATTTTTGCTCTGACCCCACTACAAACATTTTGGTGTGGTCAAGTCACCGAATATTCTATCTTGCTTTGGCTGGGAATTCTTTCAGCTCATTGGTTGTGGTAATCCTGAATTGGTGTGATTTACAGTCGTAATTAGGCGAATCTTGATATCTTCGTAGAATTCCTCCTGAAATAGCTCTACTTTAGATTGAGCTGACAGTAACAGCAAAGCCCAGAAAACACTGACTACATGGGTATTTTCTGATTCATGGTGAGAATGGTTTGCAGTTGGTGGCTTTGTCTGTGTCCACAATTGTACGAGTTGTTGTAAATTTAGATAATTTTGCTCTAAGAGTAATTCTTGGGCGGCAGAATGTAAAACTTGTTCTAGTTCACCAGCTACTTCAGTTAAGTTTTCTTGGTGTGCTAACTCCAGTGCTTCTCGCATACTTTTGACACTGGGCTG
This sequence comes from Nostoc sp. CENA543, assembly GCF_002896875.1. Classification (GTDB taxonomy): domain Bacteria; phylum Cyanobacteriota; class Cyanobacteriia; order Cyanobacteriales; family Nostocaceae; genus Trichormus. Next base: position 167,647 of record NZ_CP023278.1, on the reverse strand, counting down.
TCTTTTGAGACGCACTGGTTTGTCAACTTTTTGTACCAGTTTGAGCTGGTTCGCCATGATTTGCAATTGTGTGATTAACTCTTGCAATGTCACACGGCGTTTAGGAGGAGGCATCGCTGCCGGACGACGACGCAAATGTCGCTCTAATTGCAAACGATGACCTTGTTGTAATAGTCCTAGTTCGCCATCTAATAAGGCATCATCTATGACTTCTTCTAGTTCATCTGTGGCTGTTGATAATTGCATTAAAGTATTAGCTTTAAATAAAACTAACATTGATGCAGAAAGAAAAGCCTGTCCAGATTGGGATAAGTCAGCTTCGTAACCTCTGGCTGTTGTTTTGGGTGTCATTAGTTCTAAATAACGGTCAATCACATCAATGACTTGGACATCCCAGGGATCTATTTCCCCTTGTTCGGCTTGCTCAATTAGGAGTGTGATTGTTTCTAATAGCTCGGAGGCATCCATAAGTAAATTATTTTAGATTTTGGATTGAAAAATCTCAAATTTAAAACTGCAAATCCAAAATTACAGGTTCAGGAGGAAAAAGCCAACTTTTACAGGCTTTGAAAAATTTCAGTGAGATTATAGTTATCTGTTTTCTTGAACAGTTGAGGAATTTTAACTTAATAACGGTCACAAATTAAATTAGAGACATAAAATATTTATCTTTCTAGAGAAAGGTGGATATAAAGGAAAATCTTATCAAAAGAAAGATGATTTTTACTCAATCAACTCTTGAAATAAAACTACACAATCTAGATTTATTTCATCGAGGTAGGAAGTTCATCCTATGACATTACTATATATTGATGAGTTAAAGAATCTCATTGCTACTGTGCAAACACCTTGTATTTCTTTGTATATTGCGATGCAAAAATCAGGGGCGAAGATTCGAGAAAATCCGATTCGCTTTAAAAATGCGATACGAGAGGCAGAAAAACGCTTAGATGCGATCGCAATGCGCCATACAGAAGCCCTGAACTTGCTACAACCAGCAATGGAACTGGATCGGAATGATTTTTGGGAACATCAGGAACAGGGGTTAGCGGTGTTTATTTCCCCTGGAATATTTCGGTATTACTGTTTGCCGATGCCAGTACCAGAGTTAGTAGTGGTAGGGAAGCAATTTCATGTGAAGCCATTACTGCATTTAATTAATAGCGATCGCAAATTTTACCTCCTGACGCTTGCTCAACAAAATGTCCGTTTTTTTGAAGGCAATCACTATGATATGCAAGAAGTGACGGTAGAAAATATGCCACCTAATTTAGAAGCAGTGCTGCTGATACAGGATAACTCAGAAAAAGGTGTCCAGCACCGCATTGCTACAACTAGAGGCGGAACTGCTAATCCTTTCCAACATCCAGGGGAGTTTCATGGACAGGGAAGTCCTGAGCATGATCGACATCAAGCGGGTATTTTACAATTTTCCTACGCCATTGATCAGGCACTAAAAGAAAAATTGCGGGACGAACAAGCACCGTTAATTTTAGCGGGGGTGGAATATCTGCACCCAATTTACCGAGAAGCAAACACCTATACTCATTTGCTACCAGAGGGAATTACAGGAAATCAAGAACTGACAGACCTTAAAGAGTTACACCATCAAGCTTGGTCAATTGTGGCACCAATGCTAGAACAACAACAGCAGCAGGCGATCGCACTTTATCAACAACTAGCCAGAGAAAATCAGCATCAAACTTCTGCTGATCTCAAAGAAATCGTCCCAGCCGCCTATTACCAAAAAGTTGATACCCTCTTCATTTCTCTCAGACAGCAGATTTGGGGTAAATTTGACCCAGATAACATGACTGTAGATTTACATCCCGAACCGCAGCCAGATGATGTGGATCTGTTAGATTTTGCGGCTGTTCACACTTTTTTAAATAGTGGTCAAGTTTACATTTTAGAAGCAGCAGAAATACTTAATAATCAGCCAGTAGCAGCAATTTTCCGTTATTGAAGGTTTTGATGATGTATGAAAAATTAGGGGTGTAGTTCTAAGTCTCCATTCCATCTGTTTTTCCTCCTATACCCCTATATCCCCATACCCTGATTCAAACATGAATACTATTCATAAATCTATTAGTAAATTTTTAGTCAGTTTAACTTTATTGGGAGGATTGGCAGCAATCAATCAACCGGCAAAAGCGGATACAATTACCGGAGAATCAGGTAATGTCCGAGCCGAAATTTCTTTTGAAAAGCCTGAAGAATTTCAATATAAGAATGTGCGCCTGCGAATTAAGCGTGCAGGTAAAACCGTTTTAAATCAAAATTTGCCCCAGGAAAGTGAATACGATAGACCAATTGGGGGTTTATTTACTGATAAATTACCGGTGTTAGATTTAGATGGCAACAAAGAGCCAGAGGTCATGGCGGATTTCTTTACAGGTGGGGCGCATTGTTGCACCTATTCCTTAATTTATCGCTACAACAGCAAATCTCAGCAGTATCAAAAAATTAGACACGACTGGGGTAACGGTGGTTATCAACTCAAAGATTTAGATAAGGATGGTAGACCAGAATTTATCAGTCGGGACGATCGCTTTGCTTATGCTTTTACATCTTACGCGGCTTCTGGCTATCCCATCCAAATTTGGCAATATCGTCAAGGCAAAATGATTGATGTTACCCGTCGCTATCCCAAAGAAGTCGCCAGTCACGCCGCAGAAGTCTGGAAAAACTATACGGAAATTCAACAACAAGGTGAAGACGAGGGCAAAGGGTTTTTAGCCGCATACCTAGCCGATAAATACTTACTCGGTCAAGGCCAGGATGGCTGGCGACGTGTTCAGCAAGCTTACAAAAAAAGCGATAGAAATCAATACTTTGCTGAGTTACGCAAATTCTTACGAGAAACAGGGTACACGAGAAGCGGGGGAAAATAGGCAGGGGGGCAGGGTGCAGGGGGGAGAAGAATTCAATGATGCCCATTTGATATAGGGAGTCTTTTTTCTAACGCTGGGAATAGTTTTGCGATCGCTTTCTCATTTACTGTGCTACTTTTTCGATATTACCGATTTTGAGCCAGCCTTCTTGTTTACTGCCTTCAGTACGAATTTTTACCCAGCTTTTATCTTGATTTGCTTCTAAAACAATCACTTGCTCATTAAACGCTACACTACCAACACGTTCGGCATCTTGTTGCGCTGCTGCACGCAAACTTACTCCTTCAGACCAAGTGACACGCCCTTTATAAGCTCCTGGTGGTAATGCTTCAGGTGTTTCTGTGGAAATGGGCGTTGGGGAAGGGGTAGGATTAGGAGAGGTTTTTGATGTAGATGTAGTTTTTACATTCGTTTTTTTAGGCGTTGGAGTCGCAACAGTAGGGCTATCATTTGCATAAATGGGCCTAGCTGGAGGTATAGAAGTCCGATTCATAAAATAGAGGGCGACAGCTACACCACTACCTACCAAAACAGCGATCGCTAACAAAAATCCCAATATAAACTTTAATAAACCAGAAACCATAGTTAAATCCTTAGTCAATAGTCATTAGTCATTAGTCATTAGCACTTTTTCTTTTGTGTCTACCTTGTCTCCCTTGTCTCCCCTACTTTAGTCAATAGTCCATATTAATTCATGGGTTAGTGTGAATTATGGACTATTAACTGTGAATTTACCAACTGGCTAGAGATGTTATAGACAAATCTTGCAACATCAGGCACAAGATATAATAAACCCCCTTGCCCCCTGCCCCCTTGCCTTCCTAGCGCAGTTTACCAAACGTATCACTTAAAGGACTTTGCTTCGAGGCTAAACGCGCTCTCCCGGCTGCTGCCCATTCTTGGAGTTTTTGAATTTGTTCTACGGCTGTACGGGCTAAGGGGATAATTTGACTAGCGGCTTCTAAAATGTCGTCGGTGGTAAAGTCTCGGTTTTGACTAAATCCAATGTGCATGGCTTCTACTAAAGTTTGCTCAATTTCTGCTCCCGAAAAATCTGGTGTTTCATATGCTAGTCGGTTAATGTCATAATTTTTCAGACTGTGGGGGCGCAGTCGGGATAAATGGACGTTAAAAATGGCTTTTCTTTCGTCTTGGGTGGGTAAACCAACAAAGAAAATCTCATCAAATCTGCCTTTGCGGAGCATTTCTGGTGGTAAGGCCTGAATATCATTAGCGGTAGCAACTACGAATACAGGTGATTTTTTTTCGGCTAGCCAAGTGATAAATGTACCAAATACACGGCTAGTTGTTCCCGCATCACCTTTACTACCAAGTCCAGAAAAGGCTTTATCTATTTCATCAATCCACAAAACACAAGGGGCGAGGGCTTCTGCAACTTGAATCATTTGGCGGGTGCGGGATTCTGATTCACCCACTAAACCTGCAAATAAGCGTCCTACGTCTAAGCGTAACAGTGGTAAATGCCAATGATGGGCGATCGCTTTGGCTGTTAATGATTTCCCAGTTCCTTGAATCCCTACCAATAGTAAACCTCTGGGATGGGGTAAACCATACTGACGCGCCTTTTCTGTAAATGAACCACCCCGACGTAATAGCCAATCTTTGAGGTTATCTAGTCCGCCGATATCAGATATTTGCTCTGTGGCGGGGTAAAAGTCGAGAATTTGGGTTTGGCGGATGGTTTGGCGTTTTTCTTCCAAAACTAAATCCACGTCTTCTGGCTGTAATTCGCCGTGGGTGGCGATCGCTCTAGCTAAAACTCGGCGTATCCTTTCCATAGATAGCCCTTGGCAAGAACGCACTAAATCATCTAAAACTTTGCCAGATAAATTATTACCAGTGGCTTGCAGTAGGCGTTCTACTTCGGTTTTAATTTCGGGCGCGGCGGGTAAGGGAAATTCGACGACTGTTAAAACTTCGGTTAAATCATCAGGAATGGCAATGCGGGGTGATAATAAAACGATATTTTTCGGTTGTGACTTGAGGAGTCTGGCTAAGTTGCGGAGTTTACGAGCGATCGCCACATCTTCTAAAAAGCGATGATAGTCTCGTAAAATCAAGACGGCTGGGGCTGTGGCTGGTAATTTTTCGATAAATTCCAAAGCTTGCAGGGGGTTACGTCGTCCAAAGCCTTCGTCATTAGGGTTTCCTTGATAGCCATCCACAAAATCCCAAGTGTAGACAGGACGATTCCCTTGATTTGTGGCTTCTTCTCGAATGGCTGTTTCTACCCGTTCCTCTTCATAGGTGGGAATGTAAATTAACGGGTAACGAGCGCGTAGCAGCAGTTTAAACTCTTCGCGAAAGTTCATAATCAGGCGGTTAGTTGTTAGTTGCTCTTGAAGGCAATGTACAACTTTCTTTCACCAAATTCCTACTACACCGTGCAGCAAGTTTAACGTAAACCTTGCTGTTGTAATAATGTATTTGCCCAAGCTGCATCCGTTTCTGACAGGGGCGGAACTAGTTCTTGTGTATAATCTATAGCTAAATCAAATCCGGCGCGATCGTATACGCCATCTATTAATACTTTTAAGTTGATTGTTGGTTCTGTGTCGTCCCGACGTAACGGTAACACAAAGTTAGGAATCTGTTCTTGCAAGTCAAAGGGATATAATTCGGCTTTGGGACGGGATGTGCTGCGACTGACTAAAATCCGATAATGGGATGGAATTGGCATACCCAAGATAGGCATAGTTTCACCACTACGTAGCAAGTCGATTTCTACTAAGTGAGTCGAGCTACCTAATATTTGCTGACGTTTGGTTTCATATGCTTTTCTTCCCTCCCCAGGACGTTTATTTTTGGGTGATAATACCTCAATGACTGTGATCACTTCACCAGTTCCCACTTCTCGCACCTCTAAATATGCTTCCCTGACTTCTTCGGGGATGGGAACGCTGACAGTCACAGGTTTTGTTGGTGGAGATGCGACGGCTATTGTAGATTTTTCTGGTTCTGGATTAGTCAGGGAACGACTCACAACGACATCAGGAATTCCCACTAAAACAGAGTTTTCATCTGTCATTTGATATACGCGCTTTTCTACCGCTACTCGGTATTTTGGTCGGAGTTGAGGCGCGATTTCATCTGCTATGGCAATAATTAATCTACTGTGAACTTCTGGCCAAAGCTCTCGATTTTCAAGGTAAGGATTCATCCCTGGAAACGGTGAAGGCATGGGTTTTTGATGATAAAGTTCTTAAGGCTCATCCTAGCAATCTTTAACTTCTATGAGCGACACACAAAATTGGTATATTGTCAAACGCAAAACTGAGCATTGCGAAATCGTCCCCAGCGCGCAAGTTGAGGACGATAATGTGAATATTCTCGAAAAGTGGGGGCCTTTTAGTTCACCAGAGGAAGCGATCGCTCGTCGTGTGGGACTAATTAGGGCTGGTAAATGCCAACCACAGTAGACCTATAACTGAGTATTTTGAGTTTTTTCGGCTGTTGGTGTGGTTTTACCCGCGATTTCTTTACCCAAGATTTCCAATGCTTTAGCAAACTGTGGATCAGCTAATGTGCCAATTTTATCGCGTTCCCGTAGCCACAGTTCTTGGCGTTGAGCATCTGTTAGTTCTGCTTTGACATCGGGGTCGATACCGTGTTTATTAATATCCTTACCACTGGGGGTGTGATATTTAGCAATGGTGACTGCGAGTCCTGAACCATCTCTCAGGGGACGGACTGACTGCACTAAGCCTTTCCCAAAGGTTTGCGTCCCTACTAAAACAGCACGTTTATTATCTTGCAATGCTCCTGAGAGAATTTCACTAGCACTAGCTGAACCTTTATCAACTATGACCACTAAAGGTTTATTTGTTAATGCTCGACCTTTAGCTACTTCCCGTTCTTGTTCACCCTGACGATCAATAGTAGAAACAATTGTACCTTTGTCTAAAAACATCCGGGCAATTTCTACGCTAGAGAATAGCAAACCGCCGGGATTGCCGCGTAAATCTAATACGTAGCCGTTGACTTTTTGTTGTTCTAAGCTTCTAATAGCTTGCTGCATTTCTTTAGCAGCATTGGCACTAAATTGATTTAAGCGGATGTATCCAACTTTACCAATTGTGGTTTGCTGTTGAGAGAAACGTACTGGATGGATTTCAATCCTGGCACGTTTGATTGTAAATTCTTGTTGTTTACCGCCACGCTCGATTAATAAACTTACTTGTGTCCCAGGTTCACCACGAATCAGTGATACTGCTTGATTGGTGTCCATCCCTTGGGTACTTTTGCCATCTATCTTAAGAATAATATCTTTAGAAAGGATTCCTGCTTTAAACGCTGGGGTATCTTCAATAGGAGCAATCACAACTAATTTCTTAGTTTTTTCGTCTTGACTAATGGTGATCCCAATACCAGTGAGTTCCCCAGAGGTATCAACCTGCATATTCTTAAATTCTTCTGGGGTCATGAACCGGGTGTAGGGATCATCAAGCTTTTTCAGCATTTCCCGGACGGCCTTGTAAGCTTCTTCCTGATTACTGTAGGATTTATTTAGGTACTCCTTCCGTACAGCTAGCCAATCGACCTGATTAAATGTTCCGTCTACGTATTGACGCTGAACGATTTGCCAAACTTCATCAATCAATTCTTTAGGACTTGCTTTAAATAAAGCCTGACCAGGAGAGTGAATGCTCAGGGTAGTAACTGCGATCGCGGAGAGTGTTACTGCCGTAGCACCTAAAACAAGCCTACTTTTTGTAATCACCATAATGACAGCTGTGTCAGAGGGAAATATTGTTCTTCGGTATGCTCAATCTAACACAGGGTAAAGTGTAAAGACCGAGATGTATTTCTAACTTCATCAAAAATACTTTAGAATCCGGCGATCTAGGCGATCGCCGTTCACACAAATTTTATGGTTCTACCCACCGGCCATCAGCTTTGATCAAGTTGATTAATTCTTCTACACCTTGATCTTCAGGAACTTTTTTAATTTCTTCTCGGCCACGATACAAAGAAATGTAACCAGGGGTTTTACCTACGTAACCGTAATCAGCATCCGCCATTTCTCCAGGGCCATTGACAATACAACCCATAACAGCAATATCTAACCCAGTTAAATGTTTAGTAGCTTCTCGGACTTTATGTAAAACTTCTTCTAAGTTAAATAAAGTTCTGCCACAGGAAGGACAAGCTACATATTCCACCATTGTTTTTCGCAGTCCCAAAGCTTGCAGAATGCTATAACAAACAGGAATTTCTTTTTCTGGTGCTTCAGTGAGGGAAACACGGATAGTATCACCGATACCATCTGCTAGTAATGTGGCAATACCAGCTGTAGATTTAATCCGTCCGTATTCCCCATCTCCTGCTTCCGTCACACCCAAGTGTAGAGGATAGTCCATCCCTAAATCGTCCATACGTTTAGCCATGAGACGATAAGCAGCTACCATTACAGGAACGCGTGAGGCTTTCATGGAAATGACAATGTTACGGAAATCTAGAGATTCACAGATCCGAATGAACTCTAAAGCGGATTCCACCATTCCTTCTGGGGTGTCACCATAGGTAAACAGCATTCTTTCCGCCAAAGAACCATGATTTACGCCAATTCGCATGGCTTTACCTTGGTCACGCAGAGTAACTACTAAAGGTTCTAGGGTTTTGCGAATTTTATCCCCAATTTCGTCAAATTCTGCCTGTGTGTATTCAGTGCGATTAGAATTAGGTTTTTCAAACACATACAAACCTGGATTTATCCTGACTTTCTCGATGTGTTTGGCTACTTCTAGGGCGATTTTCATCCCATTGTGATGTACATCGGCCACAATCGGTACATCTTGGTAAGTTTTGATGAGTTTTTGCTTAATTTCTGCCAACGCCATAGCGTGCGCCATACTTGGTACTGTCACACGAACAATTTCACAGCCAATTTCGTGCAAGCGACGGATAGCCGCTACAGAACCATCGATATCAAGAGTGTCTTCGTTAATCATCGACTGCACCACCACAGGGTAGCCGCCGCCGATAGTAACATTCCCTACCTTGACTGGGCGAGTTTTCCGACGCTTGATTGTCGTATCAAAGGTAGGTTGCTCGGCTGTATTATTGGATGTTGCGGGAGTCGGCAGAGTTTGCATAACCTTATCAGGTAAATCTAAAATTGCAGATTGAACGGTGTATGTCTCTCAGATTGCCATAGGAAGGGCTTGTTTGGACGGTAAAAGTGAAAAAAGAACATGAAGAAAAATTTGGGGATTGGGGACTGGGGATTGGGGATTGGGGATTGTAAGGTAGACAAGGTAGACAAGGTAGAATTTATTTCCCAATTCAGCACTAACCATTACCTATTAACTCCTAACTCCTAACCACTCAACACTCATTACTCAACACTCATTACTCATTACTCACCACTCACCACTCACCACTCACTCAACAAAATCCATTAATGAATCATGCAACCACCAATTTCTATCGGCACTGTTCTGCAAAACCGTTATCGCATTGTTCAAATTCTCGGACAAGGGGGATTTGGTAGAACTTATTTGGCGGAGGATCAGCGACGGTTTAATGAATTGTGTGCCATTAAAGAATTGATTCCTTCTGGAGGAGGAACGACGGCTTGGGAAAAGGCTCAAGAACTTTTCCACAGGGAAGCGTCTATTCTCTATCAAATCCAACATCCCCAAATTCCCAAGTTTCGGGAAAGGTTTGAGCAGGATCAACGTTTGTTTTTAGTGGAAGACTACGTTGCAGGTAAAACTTATCGGCAAATTTTAACGGAACGCCAAGCTACTGACCAAAGGTTTACAGAGACGGAAGTATTGTACTTGATGCGCTCTTTATTACCTGTTTTAGAGCATATTCATGCACGGGGAATTATTCATCGTGATATTTCGCCAGACAATATTATTTTGCGAGATGGGGATCAACAGCCAGTTTTGATTGATTTTGGTGTGGTGAAGGAACTGGCAAATCGTCTGCAATCTCCAGATATTAATGTATCTATGACGACTGTGGGTAAATTGGGCTATTCCCCCAGTGAACAGATGCAAACAGGACGCGCCTATCCTAGCAGCGATTTATTTGCTTTGGCGGTGACGGTAATTGTGTTATTGACTGGGAAAGAACCAGCTGCATTATTTAATGACCAGCAAATGACTTGGAATTGGCAAAGTTGGGTGAGCGTCAATCCATTATTTGCCCAAATTATCAATCGGATGTTGCATTATAACCCCGGCGATCGCTATCAGGAAGCGACAGAGGTGATGCAAGCACTACAAATTTTAGATCAATCACGGATGGGTGTTTCTCTGCCGGAAATTTCCCGTGTACAAACCGTTGCGGTGGGTCGTCGTCCTGATGCTGTACCACCACCTACACCCAATAAACCAGACCCTGTAGTTCGTCAGAGTCAAAGTAGTTCAATTTTAGATAATCCCTTGGCATTGGGGGCAATTGGCAGTGCTGTGGTGATTTTAGCGGGTTTCGGTTCTTGGGCGTTAGTAAGTTCGATTCGCTCTCAATCTTCCTCAAAACCAGAAGAAACCCTACCACCCCAAACTTTTCCTTCGCCGGTGGTGACAGAGAATCCTACCCAGACTCCAACGCCCACACCCACATTAGAACCTGTAATTATTAATAAACGCCTCAATTTAGACATTAGCAATACAGCGATCGCCGAAAGCACTATCCGAACTAATCAAATTATTCAATATAGTGTGTTTGGTGAAGCGGGAGATAAGTTAACTGCTGCTATTATCCAAGGTGAAGGGGTTTTCGTAACGGTTTTAGCCCCCAATCAACAGCCAATTGACAATAGCGCGCAGCAAGTTACTAACTATGTAGGCGTGTTACCTAACACTGGTAAATACATTATTCAGTTAACTTTAGACTCTGGGGTCGCATCTAGTGACTATAAATTGAGTGTGTACTTGGAAAAACCCATTCAACCAACACCAACACCAACACCCACACCCACACCTACCCCAACACCCACACCGACATCTACAACTATATTCACACCTGTACCCACACCTGAAGCAACCCCAACTCCTGGCCAGGAACTTGAAACCCCATCAGTAGACAGCACCTCTACACCAATTCCAGAAGCAACAAGCTCACCTTGAATTAATTCAAAATTCAAAATACTCCTTTCCTGCGGAACGCTCCGCGAACAAAGAAGCAAGCTACAAAATTCAAAATTTGAACGCAGTAAGGTTTTCAAGCTTATTCTTTGAATAGATGAACTGTGGTGCCAGGAATAGCAATTACAATGTATTAGAATGTTGATAATTTGTGAGTCAATCGCAAGTTCATTGTTTAATTCACTCAGGTTATCTAAATTTAAACCAGCTTGCTAAAAGAACTACTGATTACCGGCACTGATACCGAAGCAGGTAAAACTGTTTTGACTACCGTTTTGGCAGCCTACTGGCAAAAATATCATCCTCAAAGTCGCTTGGGGATTATGAAACCCATTCAATCAGGAGTAGGCGATCGCGAATGGTATCAAAATAAGTTTAAGTTAGCACACTCACCTGAAGAAATTACTCCGCTATACTTCCAAGCACCTCTAGCACCCCCCATCGCCGCCGCCAAAGAAAATCGTCCCGTAGATTTAGGGATAGTGTGGCAAGCTTTAACTAAATTGCGATCGCAGTGTGATTTACTGCTGATAGAATCTTTAGGGGGTTTAGGTTCACCAGTCACCGACGAGTTAACCGTAGCTGATTTAGCCGGAGAATGGCGTTTACCCACAGTCTTAGTCGCACCAGTTAAGTTAGGCGCGATTGGTCATACAGTTGCGAATGTCGCCTTAGCCAGACAAACTAAAATCAACCTCAAAGGAATTGTCTTTAACTGCACACAACCCCATGCTGAGGCAGAAATTGCTGATTTAACCCCGAAAGACTTAATTCAGTCCCTCACCAATCTGCCAGTTTTTGGTTATCTTCCTTATGTAGATAACTTCACCGACTACGATAAACTAGCTCAAATTGCCTCGAATCTAGATTTAGAACAACTAGGTTTGTCATGAAAATTCCCCTTGGTGTGCCGTGAGATCCGAAAAAAATCATCTCGCTACTAGTGAAACACTAGACTTCTTGCATCAATACTTTGGTGTTGCTAACAATACTATTTAAAGGCTCACGCATTCGACGAAGTCGTTCTCGTTCGCGCTAGCGTCTCCGAAGGAGAAGAGTAGGCGCAAAGTCGCAAAGAAGAACGCAGAAAGATAACTCTTGAATTTATGTATTCGGAGTATTCAATTATTCGTGCAAGAGGTCTACTTAAAGAAAGCGCACCACCTAATCCCTAGCCCTCATGATATACCCTACAGAAAAAATTTTGAATTTTGAATTTTGAATTGATTAAATCATGGTTTCTAGCTTCCCCAACCCCACCTCAGTTGATTTATCTCGTGTGCGTTTAGCCATTCGCTCACTACAACCACAATTGGTAGAATGGCGGCGGCGGCTGCATCAAAAACCAGAGTTAGCCTTTCAAGAAAAGCTCACAGCCGAATTTATCTCTAGTAAACTGCAAGCATGGGGAATTGACCATCAAACGGGTATTGCTCAAACTGGTATAGTAGCAACCATCAAGGGTACAAAATCACATAGTTCACAATCTCCAGTTCTGGCAATTCGCGCAGATATGGACGCTTTGCCAATACAGGAAATCAACGAAGTACCCTATTGTTCACAACATGATGGTGTGATGCACGCCTGCGGACATGACGGACATACAGCGATCGCTCTCGGTACAGCTTATTATTTACAACAGCATCGCCAGGATTTTGCCGGGAATGTGAAAATTATCTTCCAGCCAGCCGAAGAAAGTCCAGGGGGAGCAAAGCCGATGATTGAGGCGGGAGTCTTGAAAAACCCCGATGTTGACGCGATTATCGGTTTACACCTGTGGAATAATCTGCCTTTAGGGACTGTGGGAGTTCGCAGTGGCGCGCTGATGGCGGCTGTAGAATTATTTGACTGCAAAATTTTAGGTAAAGGTGGACACGGAGCCATACCCCAGCAAACAGTTGATTCTGTGGTAGTCGCTGCCCAAATTGTCAACGCCTTACAAAGTATTGTAGCCCGGAATGTCAACCCTATTGATGCGGCTGTAGTAACTGTTGGCGCACTCCATGCAGGGACAACCCATAACGTCATCGCCGACACAGCCACCATGAAGGGAACTGTCAGGTATTTTAACCCTGCCTTACAAGGCTTTTTCCATCAACGCATCGAGCAAATCGTTGCAGGTACTTGCCAAAGTTACGGCGCAAAGTATGAGTTAGAGTATTGTTCACTGTATCCCCCTGTAATTAATGATGGGAAGATAGCAGAATTAGTGCGATCGGTAGCCGAGGAAATTATCGAAACGCCTGTGGGTATTGTCCCAGAATGTCAAACGATGGGCGGTGAAGATATGTCATTTTTCCTGCAAGAAGTCCCTGGTTGTTATTTCTTCTTAGGTTCTGCTAACCCAGAAAAGAATTTAGCCTATCCCCATCATCACCCCCGCTTTGATTTCGATGAAACAGCCTTGGGAATGGGTGTAGAGATATTTGTGCGCTGCGTCGAAAAGTTTTTTAGTGTTAACAGGGACTAGGGACTGGGGATTAGGGACTGGGGATTGGGGACTAGGGATTGGGGACTGGGGACTAAGGAGACAAGGGAGACAAGGGAAGAAAGACTAATGACTAATGACTAATGACTAATGACTATTGACTAATGACTATTGACTAATGACTATTGACTATTGACTAAGGGGGTGATAACCCCTAAAGCATTTATGGGTAAAAAGGTTACGATTTGATAACAAAGCTACCCTGCTTTTAAGCTGGATAATTTCACTGATAGCAAAAATCTCTAAATTAAACAAAACTTTATATTTGTTTGATTGTGTACTTACGTAAATTCATGTCATGCAACCATGACCGGAGTAAAAATTGTGACATTTGGGGTTGGTTAGCTACATCTCAAGTTAGATATGACTTTCATTCGTTACTGCTACCTTAGTAGAGTCTCTTTTCACCCTATGACAGATGTTTATCTCCGCCGACTGGTTGGGAAATAATACGGATCTTTATCAAAAAAATACAATTTGCTTTAAGAAATCCTTAACTTATGGCTAATTCCCAACTTTCCTAGTGTAGGGTAGCCCTTAGCTTAATAGCATTAGCAACAGTTTATACATTTACTGTGCTATCGTATTTTGGTTTTGGAGTTACTGAGCAATACTGCATTCATTAACATAGGTCTAATATTCCTATCAAATGTGCAACTTTTTTACTGTTCACCCTGAAACTCTCGACCAGTTACAATTACAGTGCTAGTTTGTTATGTCAGGAAAATTTGACATTCTTAATATTTATTTACATAATTTGGAGGTGTCTAGCGTCAAAATGGAATCAGTTCCGTATAGCAAACTACAAAATCCTTAGTGCAAGTCTAAATACTTGTCATGTTTGTTCCCCGTAACTAGTGGGAACACTATTTACGTGTAAATTTGTGAGTAAAAACCATGAGTGTGAATACGGTGTCCTCTATAAATTACTATTCTCTAGATGTAATTCAGGACGAAGCACGGCGACTGGTAGAAAAAGGAATGGTTAGCAGACAGCAGCCAATATATACACTTTGCCAATACATTCCCGCTAGAGAATGGGTTTGTGTAGAGTGTGAGTTAGAGAAGTGTGATTTCTTGTTACGCGATCGCATTGGCGACCTCATTGGTCGTGAACAATGGGATAATGACTAATCTGGGATTGTTCAATATATGATTTCAGATTTTGGGTTGGGATATGACTGGATTTGACTACACACGACTTTTGCCCACACCAAGGGATAATCTCTAGTTTTGATAAATCTTTCCCTATCCATAATCTGAAAATTCACACTATGCCTAAATTTTTTTGAGTTGGAAGTGGGTAATCCTCCTATTCACCCATTCATAAGAAATAGTTTTTGTGTAGATCCTGTTTGATAAATAGATAATTTGTATATAAAAATACCGGAGTAAATGAAAATACATAATACTCCGGTAATTTTTTTTAGGTATATCGAGTGTAATTAACATCAATAAGCGATCGCCTGATGCTTGTGGGGGTTTTAGGTGCTTCAACTAAAAGTTAAACCACCCAGCTACTGTTTTCAGTTAGGCTGGGTGGTCACTATCATGAATTATTAACGGAGAGAGAGGGATTCGAACCCTCGTTGAAGTTGCCCCCAAACAGCATTTCCAGTGCTGCGCCTTCAACCACTCGGCCATCTCTCCAGGCGTGTCACGATTTACCATCGTAATATAAAATTCTAAAAAATGCAAAGATAAAGAGAGAAATTTTTTTAGCCTGATTCTGAAAGTTCCACAACCAAATTCAAAGATGCCCGACACATACACAATTAAAGTACGCGATCGCGCCACTGGCCAAGAACACATCTTACAAGTCCCCGATGACCGCTACATTCTCCACACCGCCGAACATCAAGGGGTAGAGTTACCATTTTCCTGTCGTAATGGAGCTTGTACCACTTGTGCAGTCAGAGTAGTATCAGGAGAAATTTATCAGCCAGAGGCAGTAGGATTATCCCTAGAATTGCGGCGGCAAGGCTATGCTTTGTTGTGCGTGAGTTATGCTCGTTCTGACTTAGAAGTAGAAACCCAAGACGAAGATGAAGTTTATGAACTCCAATTTGGTCGCTACTTCGCCAAAGGCAGAGTTAAAGCTGGTTTACCTTTAGATGAAGACTAGTAGAGAGAGACCGAAGAAAGCAGGGGTGCAGGGGTGCAGGGGTGCAGGGGGAAAAAATTTCTATGCCCCATGCCCTATTTCCTATGCCCAGTTCCTCAGCCACTTGTGGCGAAAAATCGCCATTCTCGCTTGTGTATTACTCTTAGTTGGTTGTCAAGCCAAAAATCAGACTGTGAATAATCAAACACAGGTGAGAGTGGCGCGGGTGGTGAGTGGACAAACCTTAGAAGTTGTGGGGATAGCTGAACAACCAACTTTAATTTCTCAAGTGCGGTTAATTGGTGTAGATGCGCCAGACTTGCGCCAGTATCCCTGGGGAGAAGATTCTAAGGAACTGTTAGAGAAAATGCTTGGTAACTTAGAAAAACCCGTAATGTTAGAGTTCGATGTCGAAGCCAAAGACAAAATTGGGCGCAACTTAGCATACGTTTGGAAAGATAACCAATTGTTAAACGAACAAGTAATCAAACAAGGGTATGCTTTGTTTGTAGAGCGATCGCCCAATTTCAAATATAATCAACGCCTAGACCGCGCACAACAATGGGCAAGAATCATGGGTAAAGGAATTTGGAATCCAGAACAACCCATGCGTCAGACTCCGGCTGAGTTCCGCCGTCTCAATCGTTAGGAGTGCTGTTAGCGGTAGCGCGGCGTTTAGCCGGTGCTGTTAGCGGAAGCGGGGCGTTGAGCAGCGTGCTGAGTGTTGATACCAATTCCTGACTAATGACTAATGACTAATGACTAATGACTATTGACTATTGACTAATGACTAACCTACAAATTTTTCTTGATATTGCTACAGAAGCGGCTTTAGCTGCGGGTGCGGTTTTACAAGGGTACTTGGGTAAATTAGAAGATGCTATTACGGAAAAGGGTCGTCCTGGGGATTTAGTAACCGCCGCCGATAAAGCCTCTGAAGCGGTAATTTTAGAAATTTTACGCCGCCATTTTCCTCAACATTCCATTTTGGCTGAGGAATCGGGCAAGATTGGTAATCAAGATAATCAATATCTTTGGGCAATAGATCCTCTAGATGGCACAACTAACTACGCTCACCAATATCCGGCGTTTTGTGTTTCCATTGGGTTGTTAATCAATGGCAAACCCCAGGTGGGGGTAATTTATGATCCTGCTCATAATGAACTTTTCCGTGCGGCTACTGGTTTGGGTGCCACGCGTAACCGTCGGGCTATCAGTGTTTCTGAGACATCTGAACTGAGTAAAAGCTTGTTGGTAACTGGTTTTGCTTATGACCGCCGTGAAACCTCAGATAATAACTATGCTGAATTTTGTCACCTTACTCATCTCACCCAAGGGGTGCGGCGTAGTGGTTCAGCCGCTTTGGATTTAGCTGCTGTCGCCTGTGGCCGTGTAGATGGTTATTGGGAACGGGGCATATCACCTTGGGATGTTGTAGCGGGAATCGTTTTATTACAGGAAGCGGGCGGTAAAGTCACTGCTTACGATGGTACACCGTTCAATATTGCCTCTGGGCGAATTCTCGCAACTAACAGTTATCTTCATCACAATCTCAGTCAGGCGTTAATGCAGGTTCCCCCCCTATCAGCTTGGCAATAAACATTGTCTGATAGATAAATGCTATTCACCAAAGGGAATAATAATCACAGTAGATTACTGACGTTTACCTGGGTAAGCTAAGTAGACTAGAAACAATGTCACTGCTCCTTTGGTGCTACCTGCTATATGTCTTTAAGAATAGATCGTGGATTATTTAAATTTGATTTCATAGATAATCACGCCATCTTGTGTGTTCCAGTTGACGCTGATGTCAAAGAAATCCGCAAGCGATATCTCAAAATTGCTCGCCACCTCCATCCTGATAGTGGCGCAATTCATACTGAGAAAGAAAAGAAGCTGGCTAATGAATTATTATCTAAATTAGTTAACCCCGCCTATGAAACTCTATCAGTAGACCGCACCCGTTCGGAATACATCATAGTTCTTTCTCAAATGGGTAAGCATATAGTGCAGGAGTCAGCTTCTGTAGAACTACATAGCGATTTAGCCAAGCAATTAGCAGCTGCCCCCAATATCGATCATGCTTATAAAAGTGCGATCGCTAAAATTGCGGAAACTCAATATGAATCTTTGCAGCAAGTAATTCCAATTATTGCCCAAATTAGTGAATTAAATTTAGTTTACTTAATGCGGAGTGCTGGCAAAGCCTTGTCTACACCCCCGCCCGCAGCTCAACCTGTACAAACCACAACACCACAACCCGAACCTGTCGAGACACCCGCACCACCACCCACACCCAAAGAAGATCCCGCCATCGAACAATATCTTCGTCGCGCTCAAACTTTGATTGATAAAAATCAATTTGCTCCCGCCAAGATAGAATTACAGGACGCACTGAAGATAGCACCAAAAAGTAGTCGTTGTCACAGCATGATGGGGTTTGTCTATTTAAAGCAAAATCAGCTAAAAATGGCGAAAATCCATCTAGATAACGCCTTAAAATTAGACCCCAACGATGAAACAGCACTAGCATGGAAACCAAAAATAGATAAAGCCCTGGGACAGCAATCTAGTAGTGCTAATACTAATGGAAACGCCAATGCTGCCCAAAAACAGCCAGATAAATCAAACGGTGGTTTATTTGGTGGCTTATTTGGAGGTAAGAAAAAATAATCCCAAGTCTATCTAAATATAAAATTCCCAACCCCACCGATTTATCCGTGGGGTTATTTATTAGTCAATAGTCAATAGTCATTAGTCATTAGTCATTAGTCATTAGTCATTACTCAGCACCGGCTAAACGCCGCGCTACCGCTAACAGCACTCAGCACTCATTACTCAATACTCAATACTCATTACTCATTACTCATTACTCATTACTCAGCACTCATTACTCACCCCTCACCCCCCTTCAGCTTGATGACCCTTTTCCCATATACTTGGCTGCATAGGCGGGAAAATGTGCAGTCTGCCTGTTTGCAGAAACATGGGGCTAAGATAACGGAGGACTAATGGTGTATCAACCAGCCACAGGAGCGAGGGATTTATTACCTCTGGATGTGGCTCAAAAACGCTGGATTGAAGATAGATTACAGCAGGTGTTTCACCGTTGGGGATATCACCGAATTATTACCTCAACGTTGGAACGGATGGATACTCTGATGGCTGGGGAAGCTATTCAGCGTCAGATGGTGATTCAACTGCAAAATGCTGAGGATGAAGAGTTAGGATTGCGTCCAGAGTTGACGGCTTCTATTGCTCGTGCTGTGGCAACGCGGATGGCAGGTACTACTTACCCACAACGACTGTATTACAATGCTAATGTCTTCCGCCGCATCTGGGAAAACAGACATAACCGTCAGCAGGAGTTTTATCAAGCTGGGGTGGAATTATTAGGTGTTGGTGGTTTGCTTGCCAATACGGAAGTATTGTTGCTAGTCCGCAATTGCTTGCAGGCGTTGGATTTGCAGGATTGGCATTTAATTTTAGGCGAAGCGGGAATCACCAGATCGCTACTAAATGCTTTTCCAGAAAATATTCGGGGAAAAGTTCGCACTGCGATCGCTCACCTAGATCGCATTACGATAGATACTCTACCCTTAACAGAAGAACTCCGCGATCGCGCCAGAATTATGCTCGATTTACGGGGCAATAGTGCAGATGTGCTGCAAAAAGTCAGCAGTTTGGGTTTGGATGCCGACCAACAAGAGGCAGTGAATAATCTTAAATCCCTGGTAGAATTATTAGAATCAGAAGGGGAATTCCCGATTATTCTCGACCTCAGCTTAATTCAGACCATAGACTATTACACCGGCATTGTCTTTGAGATTGTCAGCAGTAGCGAATCACAAGCGCGAGTTTTAGGTAGGGGTGGTAGGTACGACAAACTTTTAGGACTATATCATCCCCAAGGGGAAGACATTCCAGGTATCGGTTTTGTCCTCAACATCGAAGATTTATATCAGGTATTATTGTCTACTCAACAATTACCACAGTCAACTCCGGCTAGTAACTGGCTAGTAGTTCCTGCAAGCCCGACTGCCCATGCTGCGGCCTTTGCCTACGCGCAAAAACTACGTGATTCTACACATTTAGTGAGAGTAGAAATAGACTTGGGTGGAAAAGATACAGAGGAGATCAGAC
Source organism: Nostoc sp. CENA543 (assembly GCF_002896875.1). Lineage (GTDB taxonomy): Bacteria > Cyanobacteriota > Cyanobacteriia > Cyanobacteriales > Nostocaceae > Trichormus. The sequence continues at coordinate 147,895 of NZ_CP023278.1, read as the reverse complement.
AATACGCACGCGATCGCAGCATAGCCCAAATTGCTTGGGTTAAAACCGACGGCACACCAACAATTGAAAGTGTAGGAGCATAAAAAGGAAAAAGTAAAAAGTAAAAAGGCAAAAGGGGTTTACAAAACTCTCTGCTGAGTGCCGAAGTTGAGTATGTTTGATCGCTCAATCACCATCTTTTACCTTTTGCCTTTTGCCTTTTGCCTTTATCATTGCCCTGCTAGGCTAGAAAGGGCTGATTTAAAAGAGAGGGAATCTATCAAATGCCACATACTATTGTTACTGATGTCTGTGAAGGTGTCGCTGACTGCGTAGGTGCTTGTCCAGTTGCTTGTATTCATGAAGGCCCTGGTAAAAATATCAAGGGAACTGATTGGTACTGGATTGATTTTTCCACCTGTATTGATTGTGGCATCTGCGTTCAAGTATGCCCTGTAGCTGAGGCGATTATCTCAGAAGAAAGACCTGATTTACAAAAAACTCCTTAATTTGTGATGGCTAGCTAATTTCAATTGCTAGCTATGGATTCATAGTTGGTAAGCGGTGAGAAAAATGTTAATTTCTTAGCTCTTACCAACTATGCTTGTTTTGACGATTTATCGCGAATTTGGTAGTCATAATCTTTTAAAAATGCAGATATTTTAAATGTTAAATTAAGCAAATAGATTTGGGAACGAACGGCTATCATATCTAATTTTTAAACTTTCTTATAGAGAAAAAGCCAAAGCAGGTTATTTGATATATCCTTGGAATGATTGATTTTTTAGCTGTATTACCTTATACTTAAGTGCTAGTTTATATTAATATGGCTCAGATAAGGTTTTGCTTGTTTGCTGTTCCCGATTTTGCTTCACCTTCCCTTCATATAGAAACTTGCTTAACTGAACTGTATTACTGCATATAAACTAGTCAACGATATAAAATTTTACATCCGCTAAGAATTGTGTAGTTATGAACCCACCTGAAGAATATATCAATAACAGTTCCACAGAGCCGGGGCAAGGGGGTTTAACTCAAGACATGAATAAACTGCAATTACGCAGTTCCGGTCTTGCTGAAGGGAACAATCTGGAAAAAGTTAGAGAAATTTTGTTTGGAAGTCAAATTAGAGACGTTGACAAAAGATTTACACGTCTAGAAGAACGTTTAATTACGGAAATAAATAACTTTAGAGATGAAGCTAAAAAGCGTTTAGACGCACTAGAAACATACATCAAAAAAGAAGTAGATGCTTTAACAGAAAGAGTCAAAAAAGAGCAAGCAGAACGTGAAAGCGCATTACAAGCAATGGCTGAAGAACAAAAGAGCATCAACCAATCTTTAGAGCGAAAATTCTCCCAATTTGACGAACAAGCTAATAATAGTCAAAGAGAAGTGCGTGAACAAATCCTCAATCAATCGAAAGACCTGCAAAATGATATCCAGAAAAAATATGAAGAAATCCTAGTGTTGTTGAAACGGGAAATGCAAGCTTTAGATAGAGATAAGACAGACCGCACTAAGCTAGCTACTTTATTTACAGAGTTAGCAGTGAGGTTGAATGCAGACTATAAGTCTTGAGTTTTTAGCTAATCACTTAATCAAGTTATCTCAAAGCATAAAACCTAGTTGGCACAATTAAGGGGAAAATTAAGGGTATGAATGACTATTCCCCGAAACCAAGACAGAAAGCTAAGGCTGACAGCATCAGCAACGGCCAAATTTCTCGTACAAATTCCTTAAATCAGGAATCAAAATCTAGCGATGAATTGACTACTCTTCGTAGTTTACTGCTTGGTCTAGAACCACATCAACTTACAAAACTCTACGAGCGATTAGACAACCCGCAAGTTTTACCAGAAGATATCAGTCGGTTACTTCCCGAAGCTGTGGTCTTGCGTTCCAAGCAAGATCAACAGCTAGCAGAATCAATGGTGACGACCGTTGAGACTGCTATTCAAACTTCTATTAAACAAGACGAAAATGTACTTTCGGAAGCATTTTTCCCGATTATAGGTAAAGCCACACGCAAAGCTGTGGCATCATTTATCGACCAAATGATGCAATCACTTAATCAAGCTCTAGAATACAGTTTATCTCTAGAAAGTTTTCAATGGAGGTTAGAAGCAAAACGCACTGGTAAATCATTTGCAGAAATTGTGTTGCTACGTACCTTAGTGTACAGGGTCGAGCAAATATTTCTCATTCATAAACAAACTGGGTTATTGCTACAACATTTAGTCGCCAAGCAAGTTCCCATTCAAGACCCAGATTTAGTGGCAGCGATGCTGACTGCAATTCGAGATTTTGTCCAAGATTCTTTTAGTGTCAAGCAGCAAGACGGACTTCAAAGTTTGCAGTTCGGAGACTTGACAATCTGGATAGAAGAGGGTGGACAAGCCGTATTAGCTGGAATCATTCGGGGAAATCCTCCCCAACAATTAAGGCTAGTTTTTCAAGCTGCTATTGAAAAAATTCATCTGAAACTAGGCCAAGAAATGCACGAATTTGCTGGAGAAATAGAAGCATTTCAAGCCAGCCAAACCTATTTAGAAGAATGTTTAACCGTCCAGAGTAAATCTGCACCGTCAAAAAATTACAAATATGCCTGGACGTTTTTAAGTATAGTGGCGATCGCTAGCAGTATTTGGGGATTTTTTGCCCTTAGAGAACATCTACGATGGCAAAATTATCTTCAAAAACTTAGTTCCCAGCCAGGCATCATCATTATTAACACTAAAAACCACAACGGTAAGCATTTCATCTTAGGAATGCGTGACCCGTTAGCAATAGATCCCAATACCCTCATCCCCAACACAAACCTCAAGCCTCAAACAGTCATTAGCCATTGGCAATCTTACTTATCTTTAGACCCACAAATATTAACCAAAAGAGCCGAAAAACTTCTCCAACCTCCCAAAACTGTCTCGCTCAAAGTTGATAGTAATGGAGTTCTTCAAGCCAGTGGTTATGCACCACATCAATGGATTACAGAAAAGAAACAAGCCTGGCGTTACATACCAGGAATTACCCAATTTCAAGATCAAAATTTGCTGGCTAGTGAACTTAAAGAAATAGCTTTATATCAACAGCAAATCGAAGAAACTTCTTTACTATTTTTTGAAGATACAACTAACCTGACAGCAGGCGAAGTAGATAAACTCAAAGATTTAATTTCAGCCATAGAAAAGCTGAACAAGGCGGCTCAAAGTTTAAATAAAAATATTCAGATTCAAATTCGTGGGCATACTGACACTAGCGGCTCAGAGCAATATAACATATCACTTAGTCAATCCCGCGCTCAAAAGATATTAAATTATCTTCAACAACAGGGAATTAGCCAGAGTAAACTGCAAATTGTTGCTGTTGGTGCCAGTATTCCTCTTCAACCAGAAGTCAACACAGAAGCCAAAAAACTCAACCGTCGTGTATCTTTTAAAATATCGATCAATAATGGCAAAAACTGATTTTTTCACTTATGATGCAAAAAAAAATTTGTCTTGTAGGAGCATTTGCTACAGGTAAAACTAGTTTAGTGACACGATTTGTTCATAGTATTTTTTCTGAGAAATACTATACTACAGTTGGTGTTAAAATCGAGAAAAAAAGTATAAGTATTCATAACAATACGCTAAACTTTATTATTTGGGATCTTTATGGTGAAGATGAATTTCAAAAAGTCAGAATGTCCTATCTTAGAGGTTCATCAGGGTATGTATTAGTAGTAGATGGAACACGTAAAAATACTTTGGAAAAAGCCTTGGAATTGCAAAAAAAAGTAGAAGAAACCCTGGGTAAACTACCCTTTATTTTAGTTCTGAATAAATGGGATATGAGCAATGAATGGGAAATAGAAGATACAGAGATAGAAGCAGTTATCCAAAAAGGTTGGACTGCAATTAAAACTAGTGCTAAAAGTGGACAAGGTGTAGAAGAAATATTTCAAAATCTTGCTAATAAAATCATCACAAATAGATGCTAGATATCCCTGATGCAGTGCTTACGTATATTTTGCATTTTATTATTAAAGGGCGTTCTCTTGCTTATTTATTAGTGAGAAAAGATGGATGTTTAATAGCTTGGGGCGGTCAGTTAAATGAATATGGTATTACTAACCTTTGTCAAGGTGAACAAATAGGACAACAAGTATTTTTTTTGGAAGGGTTATTACCAATAGATGATTCTTCTTTATTTCTCCCCTTTATTCAGACAGCTACTAACATATGTGCAGACATTCACATTTTTCCTTCAGTAGAAGGAGATTGGGTGTTGCTATTAAACAGTATTGTAGATGAAAACTATTTTTCATCCATACAACAAGAAGTTAATAACTATAGCCTATTACAAGAAAAGATATCTAGACTAGAGTCTCAGTAAACTAGATAATTGAATCAAGTGCATTTGGCGCAATATCGTTTATGAATAGCTTGATACTAGCTGACTTATTTGCAAATTTAAACATTTTAGTTTTAGAAAGAGTTGATACTAGCTCGTTCAAGATTATTAGCAGTATACCTAGTTGGTTTAGAAGATTTTGCACCCGTAACTTTACGTATGGTATGAATATTTCAATTCCCCAAGAAGTGTTTTCTTTTCTAGAAAATTTTTTAATTGATGCAGAAGAGTTTTGGCAGAATCAAAGTGATGGTAAATTATCTTCTGGACTATGGAGTCAAAGAAATTTAATAGGTGAAGAAGAAGAACTAGAAGCCCATAGTCTTTGTATGGATCACCAAAAAATATTATTAATTGAATTAGCTAAAGATAAATTCCAAGATAAGCATCATTTCCTGCAAATTGCTAGAGAAAATCACTTAAGTTATCAACAACTAATTAAGGAAAATCAAAAAAAAGAAGTATTAGTACATTGTATAATTCATGATATAGCCGGGCAACTAAATGCAATTAATTGCTGTTTAGCCCTACTAGAATTAGAAAATTTAACATCGAAAGGTAAAGTATATTTAGATGTAGCGACTAAGCAATCTATTAAGCAAGAAATGTTGATCCGAGATATTTTAGACGCTTTTTCTGCTGATATTAATTCTTTAGATAATTTTATAACTGATGATTTAGAAATAGCACCGGACATTTTATTATCGGTGCAAGAGACAATAGAACTTTTTGCTTCTACATTTACATTGAATAATAAACTACTAAAGCTGGATGAAAATATCGACATCACAGAAAATTGGCAAGTAGTAGGTGAACAGTCACGCTTAGATAGAATAATTGCGAATTTTATAGAAAATGCCTACCGTCACAGTCCACCAGCATCTACGGTAACAATTGGCTTACAAGCAGAGCAAGAGACTATTCTCCTCACCGTAGATGATGAGGGTGATGGTGTTCCAGCTATGATGGTAGGGAAGTTATTTCAAAAGTTTTCTCAAGGACAATATAAATCGGGTAGAGCAGGAATTGGTCTATATTTTTGCCGTATCACTATTGAGCGTTGGGGTGGCAGTATTGGTTATTTACCTCGTCCCGAAGGAGGTTCTAGGTTTTGGTTCAGGTTGCCAAAACCAAAGAGAAGATAGAGATTAAAAAAGTGTTCTCTCAAGAAAAATAGGTATATAAAATTATTATTAGTTGTAATTACATTTGCCTGTAAATATGTGGTGGCTGTTCTTCACTCGCAAATTATTTGTTGCGGGTGAATTTAGTTCTACGCAAGCTAGCTCAGCATATTTATCAGTATTTCTTTAGTTCTGGAGTTTAGACTAAGCAGCAAAAAATGACCCAGGAAGGCTGAGTTGAAAATAAATAGGCATTAGACATAAAAATCGACAATCTTAAGCAGATTCTGATTGTTGCTTACGTGGCTTAGTTGTAGTTTTTCTAACAACAGGATAGCGAATTCTACGTTGTCGGGGTTGTCCAGTCTTCCAGCCAGGGGACTTTCCGCGAGGTTTGGGCGGACGGGCAGGAGTACCAATCGTCGCTAAAATACTTCCCATCGCCTGAGCAACCCTACCTGGAGTCAAACTAACTAATAACTTTTGCCAAGGTAAAGGGTTGTCTGCAACGATATCACGGGCTAACCACAATTCCCAAGTCATGATGGGCATTAAGTCACTCCAACGCTCACATTGCTTAGGGGTACGTAGCTTGGGAAGAGTCCAGTGTAAGCGTTGCTTCAAAAAGCGATACCAGTGGTCAACAGTAAAACGCCGCAAGTAGAGTTGCCAAACTTCTTCTAAAGGCGGCATTTGTTCTCCCAGCCAAGCCAACCACAAAGGTTTTGACACCCGCAAGTTGCCAAGCTCATCAAGACGCTCAACCCGAATCAAGGACATCGGACGTGTAGCGGCTTTCCGAAAATGAAAATTTGACCACAAGCTCACCTTGATACGTCCTAGTTTTGGATGATTTACTTCTATAGTTTGAATGGCTTGAGTCCATGTCGAAGCATCATTCAACTTAAATTTATCACCATGTTTTCTCGGTCGTCCCTTGCCAGAATATGGTGGTGGTGCGCCCCATAAACAAAGATTTGAACGCAAACGTACCAAAATGTCTGCTTTAATATTACTCGTCTTCAAAACGAAAGGAGCGCACCCGTACTCACTATCCCAAACCGAAATTGGTCTGGTAGGTAAATTTTCACAAACTTGTTGTAATTGCCATGCTGCTTTCTGGATTGGGCTTTCCCAACTGGTAATTCGCTCGTGTCTCAATGGTAATGCCCAACTGCCCGAACTCTCCGGTATCCAAGCAATGGTGCTATAGCCCCTGACCAATGGTGATTGGTTTGTCACCTCCCATTGAGACACTGCTGTGTTCAATTGTCCTTTCCTGTAGCGTTACCGCATCTGGCCTTGGCCAAGCTGTATGGTCGCCAGCCAACAACGGACGACCCTGGTGTGGCATCTGTTTGATGTATAACTGCATCAATTTTTGTCGCTGTGGCCTGCTATCTTGTAACGCTTCATAAATACTTGACCACTTGCGTCTAAATGCTGGTGATAGTGATAAATCTGCCAAACTGTAAGCGTTCCGAGTTAGCAATATTGCATCCATCAGTTCAAATGTTGCATCATGCGCTCTACCTAGATAGTTATACGCTGCTTGACGAAATTCCTCTAATTTGGCACGGTTCATATTGGCAGATGAGAGTTGGTGGTTCTTCTCTCAGCTTCTGCTAATAGGGGACTGTGTTCAAGCACACCCCTTATTTTTCGTTGTCGCACCGGGAACTAGTCTAAACTCCAGTTTAGTTCAAAGCAGGACTTATCGCCATTTCTTTATGTACTACAACAGTGGCATCTCACATTTTGATGCCAGTTTTATGAGAAGGTTCTCACGCTTCCTTAATTATATTCTCATAAAGCTTTGATTAAACTAAGTTTCAGCGAAAAATAATTAATAATCCGTAACAACCACATCGTGATTTAGGAGCAGAGTAAATCTACTAAGATTAGTAAAATTAAATAGAGCAAAATGCAAATAAACCAATATCAGAAGTGTTGAATGTTAAGAAATCCGTGATAAAAATAGCCCAAAATTATGTTAAATTTTGGGCTAATGATTAAAACAAATCGATTGATAATGATTATAAATTCATTCCCCAAGATTGTTAAAGACATTCTCAAACTGTTGCCAACAAATGATTATCCAGTTTTGAACAGCCGTCTTTATGTTTAGTGTTGGTTGGCTTATCCCTTGGATAATAGCGTAACAAGTATGCGGGACTTATTTAAAAGATTAAACAATACGGTAATTGACGTAAGGATTTCAACATTTCTGTTTGTTGGCTAATTGTCAAAATTTAAAATTTTCTCAACTCCCTCAATTTGGTGTGTTCTTATGAACAACTTTTTACCCCAATCTGGAGAAACAACCAGAACATCGGCTAGTGTCGTGTTTGCACAGAATAATAATTTATCTATTCATACACGTAAGTGGCGCATTGCTTTATATTCCCACGACACAATGGGGTTAGGACACAAACGTCGTAATTTATTGATTGCTCAAACTTTAGGAGCTTCACCCCTGCAAACAGATATCTTAATGATTAGTGGTATTCAAGATGCGAGTAATGTACCCAAGCCTCCAGGGGTAGATTATTTGACTCTTCCGGCTTTGCATAAAAATGTTGAAGGGCAATATCAGGCCAGAAGATTAGATTTATCATTGCAGGAAATTATTACCCTACGATCGCAAGTCATCCTGACTACTATCAAAACCTTTAAACCTGATATTTTGATTGTAGATAATGTGCCACGTGGCGCAGTCAGAGAATTAGACCCCACCTTAGAATATTTACGTAATCAAGGCAAGACCCATAGTATTCTAGGTTTACGGGATATTTTAGATGAACCTGCGGCTGTGCGTCGAGATTGGAAGCGGGCAGGTAATGAAGACGCAATTCAAAACTATTATGATCAGGTTTGGGTGTATGGCGATCGCAATATTTATGATTTAACCAAAGAATATCGCTTCCAACCCAAAACTATCGCCAAGTTCCGCTACATTGGCTATCTAGACCAACGCCACCGCCTGAAACATCTCGATTTAGACAGTGTACAAGCATTTAAATCACTCAATTTGCCTTCTGAAAGATTGGTATTATGCTTAGTCGGTGGTGGACAAGACGGCGCAAAGTTAGCAGAAACCTTTGCTCATGCTGAATTACCACCAGGGATGAACGGTATGATCTTAACAGGGCCGTTTATGCCGCGAGCAATACGGCAAAAGCTGCAAAATTACGCAGCAGAGCGTCAAAACTTACGCATATTGGAATATTTAGTAGAACCAACATTATTAATCAATCAAGCCGAACGCGTGATTGCAATGGGTGGTTACAATACGACTTGTGAATTGTTGTCATTTGGTAAGCGATCGCTTATTCTACCCCGCGTTAAACCCCGCAAAGAACAATTAATTCGGGCGGAAAAATTAAACTCACTAGGCTTAATTGATTTCCTACACCCCGATAATTTAACACCGGCTGCATTAACCAACTGGTTACAGCTTGACATTGAACCACCACCAGTCCGTAAATTCGTTGATCTCAAAGGACTAACTCGTATTCCTCAATTGATCAATGAAATTCTCATATCTTCTCATCAAGAACCGCCACAAGCAAAAGCTTCTTGAATAGTTATTAGACTTGTTGCATAAATATTTTTTTGTTTCGCGCATTCGCCGCCAGGCGTTCTCGCAGAGTAGGCGCAAAGACGCAAAGAAGAACGCAAATAAGTAACTTTGCTATACCCCTATACCCTTCTGACAAGAATAATGTCCATGTCTGTCGCTTATGTTCTTAAACGTTATCCTCGTTATTCTGAAACTTTTGTTGTCAATGAAATTTTGGCTCATGAAGCGGCTGGGTTAGATATCAAAATTTTCGCCTTGAGGCCGCCTGCTGATACGCATTTTCAAAATATTATTTCTCAAGTGCGTGCGCCTGTTACTTACATTCGTAAGCCAATTCAAGGTAGAGTTAGTAAATCCCTTAATAGTCTTGCACCTACAGCCGCTAGTTATTTTTGGGCGGAATTACAGGAAGCTAGTCAAGTTATACCTGATTTTTGGTCAAAATTGGCATTTGCTCAAGGGGAAAAAGCTAGCACTGTTTACCAAGCTGCTTGGTTAGCACGAGAAGTCAAGCTTAAAGATATCACCCATTTACACGCTCATTTCGGCACTGTCGCCACTAGTGTAGCTCGTCTAGCATCTCACTTTGCAGGTGTTCCCTATACTTTCACGGCTCATGCTAAAGATATCTTTCATGAAAGTGTGGAATTTGAGGATATGCAGCGTAAGCTCAAGGATGCGTCTAGGGTGGTGACTGTCAGTGACTATAATCTCAAATATCTGCAAAAGGCGTATAGTTTGCCTGCAAATCAAGTTCAACGTATATATAATGGTTTAGACTTGCGACAGTTACAATATTCTTCTCCAGCTGAACGTCCACCGTTAATTCTCTCTGTTAGTCGGTTAATTGAGAAGAAAGGTTTATCTGTTTTAATTGATGCTTGTGCAGTTCTTCAACAGAGAAATTATCAGTTTCAGTGTCAAATTGTTGGTACTGGGGGTTTAGAATCAACTCTGCATCAGCAAATTCAAGATTTAGGATTGCAATCTTGTGTGCAAATTGTCGGTGCGCGTCCGCAAAATGAGGTGTTTCAATTAATACGGGAAGCTGCTGTGTTTGCTGCTCCTTATGTGATTGGTAAAGATGGTAATCGGGATGGTTTACCTACGGTTTTACTGGAGGCGATGGCTTTGGGGACTCCCTGTGTAAGTACGGTGGTGACGGGTATCCCTGAAGTAGTGCGGGATGGGGAGACTGGTTTGATTGTAGGGCAATATGATGCGGAGGAGTTGGCTAATGCTCTTGGGCAACTTCTTAAGGATGCGGCTTTGCGGGTGAGGTTGTCTACTCAGGCTCGGAGGTTGATTGAGTCGGAGTTTGATATTTGTCGTAATACGGAAGTTTTGAGGGAGTTATTTCTCACGCAGAGGCGCAAAGGCGCAAAGGAGGAGTAAGGGTGAGAGTTGCTTATGTTTGTGCTGATGCGGGGATTCCTGTTTTTGGGCAGAAGGGTTGTTCTATTCATGTGCAGGAGGTGATGCGGGGTTTAAAGGGGCAAGGTGTACGGGTGGATTTGTTTGCTACTCGGTTGGGGGGAAAGTTACCGACGGATTTGAGTGATGTGGTGGTGCATCAACTTCCACCTGTTCCTAAGTTGGAACGGGGGATGCGTGAGCAGGTGGCTTTGGGGATGAATCCTGATTTACGTTTAAGTTTGGAGAAGTCTGCACCTTTTGATTTGGTTTATGAGCGTTATTCTCTCTGGAGTTATGGGGCGATGGAATTGGCTCAGGATATGGGTGTTCCTGGGTTGTTGGAGGTAAATTCACCTTTAATTTTAGAACAGGCACAGCATCGGGGTTTGATTGATCGAGATGGGGCGGAAGCGGTGGCGCGTCGGGTGTTTTCTGCTGCTACCGCTTTGATTGCGGTTTCTGAGGCGGTGAAAAGTTACTTGATGAATTATGTGGATGAGAGCAAAATTTATGTCATCCCTAATGGTGTCAATCCTCGTCGGTTTTCTAGTCTGGCTGCGGTAAGTCAATCAGATGATTTTACGGTGGGATTTGTCGGGAGTTTAAAGCCTTGGCATGGATTGCCCATTCTGACGGAGGCTTTTAGTTTACTACATCAACGTGTTCCCCAGGCTAAGTTGTTAATTGTGGGTGATGGCCCGGAACGGGAAAATCTAGAGGCGGAATTAGCTGCACGGGGATTAGATACTCACACTCAATTCACAGGTGCGGTAAATCCTGAAGCAGTACCGCAATTATTAGCCGCAATGACTGTGGCTGTCGCACCCTACGCCGCCCAATCAGATTTTTATTTCTCGCCGTTGAAGGTGTATGAATATATGGCGGCTGGTTTACCTGTGGTTGTTAGTCAGATTGGACAATTAACTGATTTAATTGAGCATGGGGTGAATGGTATGCTCTGCCCTCCTGGTGATGCGATCGCTGTAGCTGAGACATTAGAAATATTATGGCGATCGCCTCATCTCCGGCATAATTTAGGAAAAGCTGCACGAAACACGGTCATTACTCATCATACTTGGGATGCGATCGCTCACCAAATTATCGAAATAGCTGGTTTAGATTCTCCATTACTCATGGAGGTGAAACCCTAAATGCCAAAAGCAAGTTTGTGGGGAGTGTTGGTTTATTTCTGGCGTGATATTCGTCCCCATTATGGACTACTTTTGCTTTCTGCGATCGCTTTAGTTGCGGATGTGGGCTTGCGGGTGTTAGAACCTTGGCCTTTAAAGTTTGTCTTTGATTATGTTCTCCTGCGCGGTGATAAGTTAAATACTCTACCTGTAATTGCGCGTCTCGAACCTATCACATTACTGACATTCTCCGCCGTTGCTGTCTTAATAATTACGGGCTTACGCGCCTTTGCCGCCTATGGTAGTACCGTGGGACTCGCTACAGTCAGTAGCCGAGTCATGGCAAAAGTTCGTAATCGTTTATACTGTCACCTCCAAGATTTATCTTTGGCTTACCACACCAAAGCCCGTAGCGGTGATTTAATTATCCGTGTTAGTAGTGATGCTAGCCGTCTCCAAGAAATTATGATTACGGCAGCATTACCCCTATTAGTCAGCATTCTTTCTCTTGTGGGGATGATTGGGGTAATGTTTTGGATGAATCTTAGCCTAACTTTCCTGTCATTGATCACACTCCCGTTATTTTGGCTCGTAACAAACCGACTCAGCCGACGCATTAAAGACTCCTCACTCAAGCAACGTCAACAGGAAGGGGCTGTGGCGGCGACGGCTGCGGAATCAATTGCAGCCATTAAGTTAGTCAAAGCTTTGTCTCTACAGGATGCTTTTGCACAGGTGTTTGCTCAATTAAATCACCGCAGTCTTCAAGAAAGTGTCAAAACTCAACGCCTAGCGGCTCACTTGGAACGTACTGTAGACGGGGTAATTGCCTTGGGAACTGCGATCGTTTTATGGTACGGCTCTTGGCTGGCTCTAAGAGATGCCTTAACCCCTGGGGATGTACTCATATTCCTTACCTACCTGAAGAACGCCTTTAAGCCGGTGCAGAACTTCGCTAAGTACACCGGAAGGCTTGCTAAAGCTGCGGCTTCTAGCGAACGTATTTTAGATGTATTAAATCAACAACCAGAGATACGGGATTTACCAAATGCTATCCCTGCGCCGATTTTCCGAGGAGCAATCCGTTTTGATCATGTCCACTTTGGTTATGAATCAGGACAAGGGATACTGCAAGATATTAATTTAGATATTGCACCAGGACAAAAAGTCGCAATTGTCGGGACTTCTGGCGGTGGAAAATCTACGTTAGTCAGTCTTTTATTACGGCTGTATGAGCCTACCTCTGGGCGCATCATGATTGATGGGTGGGATATTCGAGAATATACATTGGCTTCATTACGTCCCCAAATTAGTGTAGTTTTGCAAGATAGTCTGTTATTTGCTGCCAGTATCCGCGAAAACATTGCTTACGGGGTGGCTGGGGTGTCTGATGCGGAAATCGAAGCGGCGGCGCGTTTGGCTCATGCTCATGATTTTATCCAAGCTTTACCCCAAGGATACGATACCCTGGTGGGGGAAAGAGGGGCGACGCTTTCGGGGGGACAACGACAACGAATTGCGATCGCTCGTGCTGCTATTCGTCAAGCTCCTATTCTGATTTTAGATGAGCCGACTACGGGGCTAGATAAGGTAAATGAGAAGGCTGTGATTGATGCGCTACAACGTTTGTCACGGAATAAGACAACTTTTGTGATTACTCATGATCTGGATTTTGCTACTCGTGCAGATGTGATTGTCTATCTGGAACATGGGCGGGTTGTTGAACAGGGTTCTCATCGGGAGTTGATGCACAAAAATGGGCGGTATGCGGCTTTGTATGAGGTGCAGGCTTCTTTGAGGGTTTAGGTTAGGGACTTCCAATTAAAAAAATATACTATCACTTTGATGGCAAGGGGGCAGGGGGCAAGACAGTTGTTTTGAAGAATATAAATTTGGATAGTTTATTTTCTGGAAGTCCCTTAGAGAGATAAGAATTTTTTAACGCAAAGGGGCGCAAAGGTACGCGGAGTATGGGTTTTTGTGATGAGAAGATGGGTTTTTTGGGGGATGCGCTGGATCGGGTGCGGGTGGAGGAGTGTTTTAGAGAGTGTTTGGCGATCGCTAAAAATTGTCGTGTGCAGAATGTGCGGGTGATTCGTCATAAGTTGGGGCGGCGTTGTTTGATTGAGTATGTGTTGATTAATGATGTTGGGGAAGTGATTAGATTAATTGGGAAGGTGCGAGCTAAGGGGACGGATTTTTATAGTTATGAGTTGCAGAAGTCTCTGTGGGAATCGGGATTTGGTGATGATAGTTCTGATGGAATTTCTGTACCTGAACCTGTGGGGATAATTCCTGAATGGCAAATGTGGTTACAGCGTCAGGTTGAGGGGGAAATTTCTACTCAATTCCTCTCAAGAAATAACGGTATTTTTCCGGCTCAACTTATTGCTGAAGCTGCTCATAAGTTGCACCAAGCTAATATTCCTCCCCGTCGTTCTCATACTATGTCTGATGAACTGCGAATTTTGCATGAGCGTATTCCATTGGTCATGCAACAATATCCACAATGGCAAACTCGTTTAGAACGGATATTAGCGGCTAGCGATAATTTAGGGGCAAACACACCAGAGGCAAAACGTTGTGGTATTCATCGTGATTTTTATCCTGATCAAGTGATTGTTAATAATTCTCGTTTATATCTCCTTGACTTGGATTTATATTGTGCAGGTAATCCAGCACTTGATATTGGTAATTTCATCGCTCATATTCAAGAATATAGTCTGCGTACCTTTGGTAACTTCCAAGTGTTGCAAAATTATGAAAATGCTCTCATTACAAGATTTTTACAACTAGCAGGCAAGGAATTTTTACCCGCAATTCAAGACTACATCACTCTCACTTTAGTCAGACATATTTATATCAGTAGCCAATTCCCAGAACGTCTTCCTTTTACTGAAGTATTATTAAATTTATGCGAACAACGCCTCAAGATAATTAGTGATTTATAGTTCGCATTTGTAATTATAGATTTTGATATTCTAGTTGATTGTTTTCAGGGAATAGTGTTGATAGGTTCAATTATCGTGCGAAAAATTCACTTGATTGTTTGGATGGTTTTACTCACTTTGAGCGCGACTAAAGCAAGTGCAAAAACTATCCCATCTGTAAGCAATAATAATCCATTAAACAACATCACAGCAGTTGATCAATTGTCTGATGTGAATGCAAAAAGTTGGAAATTGCAAACACTGCAATCATTAATTGAACAATATAATTGTGCTAGTCATGATATCGATACAAACAATCAAACGCTGACTAGATATGAATTTGCTGCCAAACTCAATGCTTGCATCATGCAAATAAATGAGCTAATCAATCAGGAAAAAATCACGACAATTGACAGAGAAACATTAAGTGCAATTCAAACATTAAAATCAGAATTTGCCGCAGAATTGTTAACGTTTAGAAATCGTGTTACTCTCCTAGACAACAAGGTGGCTACTTTACAAGCACAACAATTTTCACCCCAAGTTGAGTTAGAGGGAGAGATTATCTTTGCTGTGACTGGAATTGCTGGTGGAAGGAAAGCCAACAGTAAAACCAAACCAATCAATGAGAATTTAGTATTAAGCGATCGCGTTCGTCTTAGTTTAGAAACTAGTTTTACAGGTAAAGACAAACTACAAATCCGCCTCCAAGGACGCAACACACCAGAATTAGCAGATTTTACCGATACTAAAATGGCTAATTTGGGATTTGATGGTGACGATGATAATGAGTTGGAAATCGATGAGATAGATTATAAATTCACCCTCAGCAAACAAACCCGCCTCACTTTTTACGCACTAGGAGGAGGTTTAGGTGATTTTGTCCCTAGTGTTAACCCTCTATTTAGCGGTAGCGGAGACGGTTCAATTTCTACCTTTGGACGAGAAAATCCGATTCGCCGTCAAGGTGGTGGTGCGGGTGTGGGTATTTCTCATCATTTAAGTGACTCCGTGAATTTATCATTGGGATATGTCACTAATAATGCAGCTAATCCAGAGACGGGAGTTTTTGCTAGTCCTTATGGCGCGATCGCTCAACTCACCCTCGAACCTACCAAAAACACATCACTTAGTCTTACCTACATCCATTCTTACAATAATGTAAAGACTGGAACTGGCAGCGAATTAACTAACAATCCTTTTGATGATCAGGCGGATGCAATTATAGCTCATTCCTTTGGTGCAGAAGCAGCTTGGCAAATTAACCCAACTATCAGTCTCGGTGGGCGAGTTGGTGTGATTAATGCCACAGCTAAAGATTTACCGACAACTCCCAATGCGACTATCTCCACATGGGCGTTACTTCTAACTCTTAGAGATATAGGAAAAGAAGGAAGTTTTGCCGGATTTGTGCTTGGTCAACCGCCGAAAGTAACTCATAATAGTTTCGGTAAAGCCTTTGAAGATAAAGCTACATCTTTACATCTCGAAGGTTTTTATCATTGGCAAATCACAGATAACGTGGCAATCACTCCAGGATTATTTGTTATCACAAATCCAGAACATAATAATAGTAATAACAACATTTACGTTGGCACATTTCGGACAACATTTACCTTCTAAGTTAACACTGAGGTTGTTACAGACTACGCAATATACGCAAACGTGAAGGCGGAAGCTGCTACAGACTACGCGATACACGGAAATGCGAAAGCGGAAGCTGCTACAGGGAAAGCAGATGTTGTTACAGACTACGCGATATACGGAAATGTGAAGGCGGAAGCTGCTACAGACTACGCGATACACGGAAATGCGAAAGCGGAAGCTGCTACAGGGAAGACAGATGTTGCTGCAAAGAAGACAAAACAGAGAAACTTAAGCATTTCTACTTGATCAAATTTCTTCCCCCTGCTTCCCCTACTCCTCCGGTTTTATTCCTCACTCGGAGTCAGAAGAATAATTTGCTGCTTCTGGAGCGATCGCACATCATCTAAGCTAGCATTGACTGATTGTAAGATTTCCTGTGTGGTCTGTTTCCCATCACAAGCTAAAAGAAACTGCCATGCTGACTCAGTGACATTCACCACTTGATAATCGTGATTGAAAAATTGCTTGCTATCTTGCCATCCTTGAATACAAGGACTAGGCTCAGGTATAGCCGACAATAATTTAGTATCTGATGTCCAATCTTCTCTAATAACGGGGCTACGTCCTAAGAAAAATTCGTAGTGGGTGATGGATGAGGGATCTAGGACTTCAATCAAGCGATATAATTGGCGATCGCTTAATGATTTTGCCCGTTCAATTAACTCTGGTGCTTGACCAATTAATCGTTCTAAATTCCAAATTTGGGGATTAGAAAAACCGATAAACTCTAATCCTGACGCATCAATCAATTCAAATAATGTGTTGACGTTGTAATCAATTTCTTGGGGATGGACATACATATCAGCAAAGTAGCCATCCCGTTGATTTTCCCATGACCAACGTTCTTGTTCTCGTTTCCGCAGGCGGTTATCTTCTGGGAGCGTTGCAAATAATTTTCGTCCTACGGCTACACCATCAGTATAATCGCCCCGCTTATCTCCTTGAATAAGAGCGATCGCTTCTTGCATTAATTTAATTTCCCAGCGTCCCAACTCACCATACACAAAAATGTGCATAATCCCACCAGGGGCTAACTTCTTGGCTAAAGCTTGAATCCCCCGAATTGGATCAGGTGTATGATGCAAGACTCCCACACAGTTAATCAAATCAAACTCACCAGGAAGTTGTTCCACATCAAACAAACTCAGGTGATGAAATTCTACCCCCGTCGCTCCTGATTTTTGACAACGTTCTTTAGCGACTGCTAGCGCGCCTGAACTCAAATCAATGCCGACAACAGACGCTTCTGGATTGAGATGTACTAAATATTCTGTTCCTACCCCTGTCCCACAACCTGCATCTAAAATGCGGACATTTTGGCGAGTAGGTTTTTGTCCAGTGCAGAAGTTATACGCCGCTAACCAATTCCATCGCCAGTTATAACCAGGAGGTGGTTCATCTAATAAAGGTTCTGGCGGGAATGGATAGGTATTGTAGAGTTTGGCAACTGCTGCACTAATGGTTTGGGAATCTGACATGGCTGGAGAACGGTAAGAGAGTTCCGACTAAAAAAATATACTATCACTGTGTAGGCAAGGGGGCAGGGGGCAGGGTGCAGGGGGAAAAATTAAAATATTCGCTCTTGGAAATTAGATGATTTATTTTCTGGAAGTCCCTAATAGTCACTGTCAGCTACACAAATTCCTTTGCATTTGATGCCGTTGGTGGCTGTGCGCTGACAATGAGGACAGAGAATTTTTTCTGTGTCTGGTGCGATATGTTGATTGGTGTCGGGTTGGGGTTGATGGTTATCGGTTTGGGGTTTCACGATGATGAGAAGAATGTAAATTTTTATAGGTTATTGTTACATTTTACAAACCATCGAGATTTCCCCGCCAAGTTGTTTTGCAAAGTCAACAGTCAACAAGGAGGACATGGGGCAGGGTGCAGGGGGCAGGGGGGAAGAACACCATACATAAATGTAGGGGCTTGAAATAAGAATGTATTACTCGCGCTGACGCGCCTTGAAATAAATATTTTTACTTTCGAGCATACATAAATAATGGTGCTTGAATCCCTGTTGGCTCTTAAAAGCTGTCCCCCTTGCTCCCTGCTCCCCTGCCTCTTCTGGTCATTATCTCTCGCCCCGTTGAAACTTGGCTGTCATTTCTGCGCGAGACAAAGCACTAGTAGCAGACTCACGCACATAAGAATCGGTTGATTCATTCTCAATTACGGATTTCAGCACATCAACCGCTTTAGGATCGCCAATGGAGGCTAAAGCATTTACCAGAGAGATTCCCAAGGCTGGGTTATCGGTGGTTTGCAAGGCTTCAATCAAAACATCCACAACAGGAGAACCGATTTCACCCAAGGCCATCACCGCCGCAATATGCACTACAGGATTAGGATCATTGAGAGCAGTCTTTAAACCTTGGACACCTGCTTCTGCAAAGGGAACATCAGGATGATTAATAGCGACTTGCGCCAATGCTTTAGCTGCACTTCCCCGCACAGTCACGTTTTCACTATTCAGCAACGCCTCAACTAAAGGAGTTACCGCATCAGGGCCGATCGCACCCAAGGCTTTGACAGCCGCCCGTCTATAGGTGGTGTCGTCCTCATCCAGAATACTCATTAATCTGGGAATGACGGTTGCGTCTGGATTTTCAGCTAACGCCCACATTGCTTGATCTCTTAGGTGTGGGTTGGGGTGTTTTAGTTGTTGAAATAGTTCTTCTGTAGTCATGGTTTTTAATTAAAAAATCAAGGTAAATTCAGATTGAATATTTAGGAATTGCAAGCAATATCTAAGCGCATTTCATTGCTGGGTTTAAATCCCAAACTACTATAAATTGGCTGTCCAGCAGGAGAAGCATGGAGAATTGCGCTAGTGCAATTGAGGGATTGGAGATGGGCGATCGCCATTTTTGTGAGTGATTTAGCAATTCCTTGCTGACGATATTCTGGCTCTACATAAACTCCCCAAATGTATCCATATTTTCTTTGCTGTTGGGTGAGAACATGGGGATACAATCCAGCAAATAGTTGACATCCTGCGGAAGCAACAATGTTTCCGTTTATTTCTGCTAGAAAGGCTGTGTAAGCTAGTGTCTGTCTAGCATGATCAATAAATTGCACAGTTGTTTCTAGCCAATTAGCTTGAATGGATGCTTCCGCAACACCATTATCAAGCCATAGCTGGAAAAAATGCCGCGCAATAGTTGCATCATCATCGATGTTAGCTTCTCTAAAGCTGATAGCATCCATAAATTGGGGATTAGTTAGGCTGTCTTTTCTTGGTTTTCTAAGGTGATTAAAGCTTTGGCTGCAACCAACCAATCACTATCTTGTGCTGCTTGTTGGTGTGCAGTGGTATCGCCCAGTTTTTCCAGTGACATCAAAGCTGCATACTTTAAATCCCAGATTTTAGTTTCGAGACAGGCTTTCAGTTCGGGAATTGCCCGTGAATCACCTAGTTCACCAAGCGCGATCGCCGCCGCCGCCCGTGATTTTTGAAACTGTGGTTGTTTGTTATGCAAGGCTTCCATCAGTAAATCATAAGCTGGGTGATGTTTCAACCAGCCAAATAGTTTCACCACATGGAAGTGCGCCCCATAATCATTACTAGCTTCTGCGGCATAGGTAGCAAATAAAGCCTCCGGTGCAGCCTCGGCGTAATGTTCCAAAATAGTTTTGCTGGCTAAATAGCAACGTCCAAAGTCAGTCTCGTATAATCCACGTATTAAAACTGACAATTCTGGTAGTTGATTATAACTATGGACTAAATCTAAACTTTGGGGATGGTCGTATAATGTTTGTTCTAAATGGGGTTGAATGGTAGTAAATGTAATTGCCCCGCTAGCAATTCCCGCTTCTGCTAAAGTTCTAATGCCCCGTAACCGAAACACCAGGGAAACTGGACATCTAGCAATATTAGGGATGGCATCATAGTAACGCGCATCCATCAAATCTTGGATAGATAACCGCCGCCCCAAAACATTGGAGTGTCGTAACATCGCTACAACCTTATTCATCTGAGAATAGTCTTGAGTCAGACGACAAACTCCCGCGATCGCTGCACTAGCGGTAGGTGGATCATGATCATCCACAAATTTGCGAATTCTTTCTAAAGCAGGTTGATAATTAAATTTAGTCAGTGTATGAATTATTACTCTATAGGTTTGCCCTGGTTTTTCTAGTAACTGCGCTACTTCTTCTAATAAATCAAGGTCATCTGTACCGATTTCTCCAATCGCCCACACAGCATTTTCCACTGTGTAGCAATCATCATCACTCAAACAAGTGCGAATTATAGGTAAAGCCGCAGTAGCTTTGAGCCGCCCCAAAGTTTCCACTGATTTCCGGCGCACAATGCGATTATCTAAACTAGGGTCAGTTTGCTGCACAGCCCGAATCAGTGCATTAATTGACTGTTCCGTGGGAAAGTTTACCAAATGAGCCGCCGCCACATACCGCGAATCATCCTCACTTAATTGGTCTAAAGGAGTATCTAAAAGTGCGATCGCCTGTTCTTCTGTGAGATTAAATAAATTAAAAAAACGTTTATCCATAGTTATTAGTTATTAGTCATTAGTCATTAGTCATTAGTCATTAGTCCATAGTCAACAGTCCATAGTCAACAGTTTTTTCTCACTTGCTACCTTATCTACCTTGTCCCCATGCCCCATGCCCTATGCCCTATGCCCAATCCCCAGTCCCCAATCCCCAAACAAAACAAACCCAGAGATTATTTGCCATTACTCAACCTTTACAGGCAAAGCAAAGAGCGAAGAACCTCTAGGTTTGCAAGGGTAACAAGTACCCGAATCACCAAATCACAAGTTAGCTAATTAACTTAACTTATGACAGAGAGTTGATAGCGTAGTCGAGGAGTGCATTGTACTCGGTTAATGCTTGAGCAGACATATCGCGAGGAGCGCAACCACGGTTACGAGCAAAGCTTAAAGCTTCAACGTAGGGAGCGGTGGGTAGGCCTAAAGCGCGATAAACTTCACGTTGACCAGCAATACCCCACTCATCCAATGGGCCTGTACCACCAACTACCAAGCTGTATTGAATGAGGCGGAGGTAGTGTTTGATGTCGCGTAAGCACTTAGCTTTGAATGTGTCGGTGGAGTTAGCTTCTCCAGCGTTGTTTAAGTAAGGATATTTTTTGATGCAAGCGTTGTAAGCTTCGGTTGCAACTGCATCAAGGTTTCCAGCTAGCTTTTCAGCAGCTTCCAAACGAGCAGCAGCACGTTGGATAGAACCTTGTACGGATTCTAAATCAGAGGTGCTGGGGAAACGACCAGCAGCATCAGCAGATGCAATAACGGTGGTAACAACTGATTTCATTTCTTAAATCTCCCGAAAGGCTTTGAATTTAAATGGTGTTGGATATCAATACTTATGAGTTAATTGCTATTTTGCAATTAATTAGCTCAAAGCAGAGATGACGCGATCGAAGTAGCTGGAAGCTTCAGCAACCAAGCTAGCGCAACGATCTTCTACAACGGGAGTACCCATTTTGCGTAATTTAGCACCTGCACGAGCTTCGCTGGGGGTGTCTTGGATGTGAGCAACTGCTTGAGCCTTCATGATTTGAACGGCGCGAACTGTAGAGGTGGTAGGTACGCCTAAAGCTGCGTAGGTTTCTTTCAAACCGTTCAAGCAACGATCATCTAATACGGAAGCATCACCAGCTAGCAACGCATAGGTTACATAGCGCAGGATGATTTCAGCATCGCGTAAGCAAGCAGCCATACGACGGTTAGGATAGCAGTTACCACCAGCTTGGATTAGACCTTGGTTTTCGCAGATCATACCAGCAACAGCATCGGAAACCATGCAGCTAGCGTTGCTAGCAATTGCGTTTACAGCATCCAAGCGTCTGTTGCCGCTAGCAACGAAAGCTCTCAATGCAGCAATATCATTTACGGTAGAGGTGCTAGCATCTGCTGAAACTACAGCTCTAGAAAAAGCGTCAAGCATTTCGCTCTCCTTGGAATATTGGTTATTTTTAAAACTCGGTTGCCTGTTCCTTGAACCAGACAATATAGAACATAAAAGATGAAGGCTGTCTCAGTCTCAGTTATGAGAAACAAAGTAATAATCCTTAACAAACAATCCCCTATCAGGTATTTCTGATAGGGGATGATATTTGGCAGTTATGTAAAATTTTTAGTGAGCAGCGAAACGATGAAGTATGAATGATTTCAGAGGATAAACCTAGACCTGTTTAAGAAGATGTTTGATCATATTGTCTTTGACCATTAACTGCCGCAATACTTCCAAAAGAAACTTTTGTGATTCTTCTTTGCTTAAATCCTTTATTTGTTCTTCATACAGTTTGAGGTTGAATTTCTGCTCTAAATTCAGCTCCATTGGGATATCCGTCATGCCTACTCTCCTGTGTTTCGCAATATAAATTTTCATCTAGCCCTTGAAACTAAGATTAACAAAAGTTACACCTACTTGACAAGTAGACATTTTTAGACGTTATCGAATAAACGATTAGGAATTAGGGGTGTAAGGGTGTAAGGGTGTAAGGGGTGTGGGGAAAAATCTCATTCTCAATGCCCAATGCCTACTTGCCCTGAGCGAAGCCGAAGGGATGCCCCATGCCCAATGCCCCATACCCTACAAAATGGTATATTTAGGCATAGGGTTATCTTGTAGTTCGGAGTTTGCTTTTAAGTTATGGATGCAATGGAGTTTTTTCAGCTAAGTAGTGGTAAATGGCGATCGCAACGCACAACACACCACCTTGCTTTTAAGAGAACTGAAGCTGGAGAATCCGAAATCCAGGTTCAAGCTTTGGCTGCTGATGATCCTCAAGTAATCGCTATTTGCCAACTCCATGAGGTTGACCCTCAATTGGCAATTGGTGGTGCTTATGTCACCTGGCAAGGGGCAATGGGATGGGATAGAGAAGACGAAAACCATGAAGGTTCAACTGTATTTGCTCTAGTTCCTGATGCAGATAATCCCCGTCAAGGTTCACTGCTCAGAGAGCGTGGCTATGCGGAAATTGTCCCCGTGGTAGGGCAATATCACATGGATGATGAAAATGCTTTAGTTTTAACAACTGAATACGAAACGATGAGTTCGGTAGAAAGATTTTGGTTTGTTAGCTCTAGCATTCGGATGCGAAGCAGTACAGTGAAAAGATTTGGTGGTTTTAGTACAGCTACATTTTGTACTGAGTTCCGAATTGCAGATGCTTCTGGAGAAGGGCTGGCGAAGCAAGCCGAAAATGTAGTTCAACGTGCAGAATATTTCTCGTTCTTTGGTGGATAAATTAATCATCACCACCAGTAATGATCCATTTGCGCGAGGGCTAGATTATCTATATGGAATTAGGAGTCTAGCTCTTGACTCAGAAATGATAGATGTGGTTTATGATATGAATAACCGCATCCCTATATGTGTTTGGATCGGTCAACATATTGACAGGGTGAACCAACAACTCGAAAACTATCTTCAGGCTTGCCACGATTGTTTTCACCCTTGGGAGCAACCTACTGTGCAGATTTTTGCTGCTCCTTTAGCCCAACGCTTTGGGGTTGATGGTTTTTGTAACCTTAAAACTAATCCCATGACAATCCTAATTGATGTGGGAAGAGTCCTGCCAGCAGATTGGTTACTGCTGGTAGTACATGAATATGCCCATGCTCATGCGGGTTTACCTGGACATCATGAGAAATTCGCGCGATCGCTAACTCATTTGTGTCTGGGATTGGGTATTACACCTCCGGCTTGGCAATCCGGTATGGATTATCACTTGCGGTTTTATCCTCATTGTCGTGCCACTCAAAATCCCTTGGCGTTTTGGCGAGGAGAATCATAAGAGGCAGGGGAGAAGAGAGCAGAGAGCAATGCGGTCTTGGGCTTTGCCCAAGTGGAGCAATTGCGGAGGCGCAGGGGAGAAAAGCCACTCAAAAGGGGAAGCAAGCTACGCATCAGCCTCGCCTCTCTCTCGTCAAGAAGAGAATTTCTGTTTGTACCTACAGTCCCCCCTTCTCCCTGCCCCCTGCCCCCCTGCCTCTTATTAACCTGCCCCCTGCCTCTTATAAAGATGAGCGATCAAATGTTACGAATTACTGCTTTGTATCGCAAATCAAAGGGCAAAAATCCTATATAGTCGTATCCTAAATTTTCAGATTCCTGATGTGGATGGTAGTTGTATCAATCAACATTTTGAGAAACCATAAAGTTTGCTGATGGTAGACATTTAATAGTCAAAAGTCAACAACAAAATGTGTTTTCTTGAAGATTGATCACAGCTCGTCCACCCAATGACAATGGCGGAATTTTGTTGGTGAATTCTTCAGACCATAGAGGTATTTGTTATGTCAATTCCCTTGTTGGAATATGCCCCTTCATCTCAAAATCAGCGCGTTACTGCCTTTGAAGTGCCTGGTGATGAACAGCCGAGAGTTTACACAACAGATAACTTGCCATCATCCAGTGAAATGGATGCTTTGATTGCGGCTGCATATCGGCAAATTTTCCATGAACAACAGATGTTGTTTAGTAATCGTCAAATCTTTTTAGAATCTCAACTTAGAGCCGGACAAATCACAGTTAAAGACTTTATTCGAGGATTAGCTTTATCTGATTCTTTCCGGCGACTCAATTACGATTCTAACAATAATTATCGCTTTGTAGAAATTTGTGTACAAAGGATTTTAGGACGTAGAGTTTATAGCGATCGCGAAAAACTGGCTTGGTCAATAGTCATTGCTACTAAAGGACTATCAGGTTTTATTGACGATCTACTCAACAGCGAAGAATATAACAGCAATTTTGGTGATTCTACAGTTCCCTATCAATTGCGTCGGGTCTTACCACAGCGAACCAGAGGAGAATTACCTTTTGAAAGAACGGCACGCTACGGTACAGATTACCGCGACAAATTGCCAGCTTCCATGAGAGGATATGAACCATTAAACTGGCAAACATTTTTACGTGGTTCTAACAAAGATGTCATGCAGTGGATAGCAGCCACCATCATCTTTTTAATAGCCTCCTTCTACTTAATGCCCATCTTTAATTTATTACCCCAAATTGGGCCATACTAGTCAAAGAACAAGTAAAAAGGCAAAAGGCAAAAGGTAAAAGTAAAAAGTAAAGTTTACTTTTTGCAATATTCTGCTAACCAATCTATCATGCCAATATTAGGGACACAACTAATTTTGTGTCCCTAATATTATTTATTCTCTTTTAATCCAAAATCCAAAATCTAAAATCCAAAATTAATATTACTTCCCAATATCCTCATTCCATAACTCAGGATTATTAGTAATAAAATCACTCATCATCTGTTCACATTCATCTAAATTTAAATCAATCACTTCTACACCGTGAGATACCATAAACTCTTTTGCGCCGGGGAAAGTTCTAGACTCTCCAGCGATGACTTTTTTGATCCCAAATTGCACCACAGCCCCAGCACATAAATAACAAGGCATAAGAGTGGAATATAATGTTGTACCTCTGTAGCTGCCAATTCTACCAGCATTACGGAGACAATCAATTTCAGCATGGGTGACAGGATCACCATCCTGCACTCGTTTGTTGTGTCCTTTACCGATCATCTTGCCATCTTTGACAAGCACAGAACCGATGGGAATTCCCCCTTCTTGTCTACCTTGTTGTGCTTCTTGAATCGCAGCTTGCATAAATTCATCCATATCTAATTTTCTCCTCATGAACAAACAACTAGTATTAATGGATCACGATGGCGGTGTAGACGACTATCTGGCGACTATGCTGCTGTTGACAATGGAACATATTGAACTTCTCGGTGTTGTCGTTACACCCGCCGATTGTTACGTACAGCCAGCCGTTAGTGCTACACGCAAGATTATAGATTTGATGGGATTTTCTCACATCCCCGTAGCAGAAAGTACGGTACGCGGTATTAATCCTTTTCCGCGTTTATATCGTCGTGATTCGCTGATTGTGGATCATTTGCCAATTCTCAATCAAAACGAGTTTCTCACAACACCTTTAGTTAAACAAACAGGTCAAGATTTTATGGTGCAGGTGTTACGAGAAGCACCAGAACCAGTCACACTCATGGTAACAGGGCCACTGACAACTGTAGCTGTAGCCTTAGAAAAAGCACCAGATATTGAATCTAAAATTGCCAAAATTGTCTGGATGGGTGGTGCTTTAAATGTTCCTGGGAATGTGGAAAAAAGTTTAGAAGCTGGGCAAGATGGTTCAGCCGAATGGAATGTTTATTGGGATGCTGTTTCGGCGGCGCAGGTATGGGAAACCCAAATAGAAATTATTATGTGTCCTTTGGATTTAACTAATAATGTGCCTGTGACATCAGATTTAGTCCAAAAAATGGGCAAACAACGCCACTATCCCATTTCTGATTTAGCAGGGCAATGTTATGCCTTAGTAATTCCCCAAGATTATTATTTCTGGGATGTGTTAGCAACCGCTTATTTAGGAAGACCAGAACTTTATGAATTACGGGAGTGGGAAACAGAAATTATTACTAGTGGTATTAGTCAAGGTCGCACGAAAATTGTTTCTGGAGGCAAACGAATTTTAGCTATGGATAAAGTTGATAAAGATGCTTTTTACAGTTATATTTTGCAGCAATGGGCAAGATAGTAAATCAACAATTTGATTTGTATTTTTAGGTTTGAACATAGTTCAAAGCCTACGACATACATAGATAAGTAGTAACGCACTTCCTCCAAGGGCTTTGGTGCGTTACGGCTTACGCCTAACACACCCTATTTGTATTACCTATACTACAAAGGATATAGTTTTATACTTTAATCAGGGAATGCTAAACCAGTCTGAGGATCGCGGATATATAGTCCTAGTGTCAAACTCCGCATTACTTCATCCCAAACAGGGGTTAACTTTTCGGCTTGATCTGCCCAATAATCAAAGGTAATTAAACATTGCACATTTGACCCTAAACCAATACAAATGCGAGAAAAAGCTTCCCGTGGTTCTGCTTGGGTGTCAATAAATTTAATCTCTGTCCAGACAATCTTGGCGGTTTGACGTTTGACACTAATAATTTCACCCTTTTCAATTACATCCCTACTGTCATCATCTACCACTTTTCTTAAGGTGGATTTCAGGGGAAATAAACTCCAATCACGGGGGGGTAACTGATTAAATGATACTTCTAGACAGCAGTCATCTTTGGGTGGTTTGTTATCCATGAATTTAAAAGATTTTTCTTGTGGTTCAAACACCCAATTCTGTGGGACATTGAAGCGAACAGCTCCTCGGTTAGCTACAAAAATTTTGTAGCCTGATGGAGATTCCCAGCGATGATCAGGCTTGAGTTCTAGAGTTTCCTTAATCCACTGGAGATTGCTTTTTTTGTGCTTGCTCATAGTTTTATTGCCAATCTACAATGCTTGCGTTTGCATTTGACTTATCGGAGACATGATTCCTATGTTGATAGTATCAAATTCCCCAATAAGCTCATGCTTTTACTGTAACAACCAGTGATAACTTCACCGACATACGCTCAACATATTGGCACATTTGAAGATTTGCGATCGCGCTCTCTATGACTCCAAGCCGCAGACTTTATTTACGTTACCAAGTTTTAGCTAGGAGCTTTTTCGTTAGCTAGAAAATTACGTACATCAGGAAGATACTGGGGACAATAATATTTGACTGATGCACTAAATATATATCCCAGTGCGGATTTTTCGCCTTCTGTTAAGTTAGGATTTTGAGTTGTTATAGCGTTAAAAAAGGTTTTGATAGCTGTGCTTGCGCCATTATTTTTGACTCCGGTACAAATATCACGAGCAGTTTTCACATTTTGTTCGGGAGTCACATCGGAAAAGGTTGTGCCATTATTGCGAGCAAAAGATTCAATATCAGCAATAAATGCTAAATCGGTTTGATTAAGTTGTTTATTTTCTGATGATGGCACGGATGTATTTTCACTTGGAGGTGTTGTTTCTTCGGTAGGTGTGGTTTGGCTGGAAGGTGTTGCTTCTTCGGTAGGTGTGGTTTGGCTAGCAGGTGTTGTTTGTGTGGAGACATTAGAAGTATTAACTCCACTGCATCCACATAAAAGCATCAACAGGGCAAAACTTATTCCTTTTTGAATATTCATGTCTGAAATCCTACTTCTGAGTGAAAATATTTTAGATATATTGTCACTTTTTATAGCTTATTTTGCTAAAAAATAACCGTAATAGCACTGATAAATTAATGATTTTTTACATTATTAACACGCTAGTATTATGTTTTGTTAACTAGAGAATCTATTGTGTCTACTTTAACTTTGATTAATAGCGATCGCACTCAGCAAATAATCTCAGATTATCTATGTTCTTCGACTGTCGTAACATAACACACTAAAACTTATATAAATAGTAAGTTAGGCTTGCTTTAATGTACTGCAATAAAAGTTAAATAAAGGTGAGCCTGTGTCTAATTTAGAACTACATAAATATTTCCCTAAACTTCCAGAAGCAGCCCTCAAAGAATTTGCTGAATGGTGTATTTTAGAACAGGCAAAATCAGCAGGAATAGAATTTACTCCTGATCTAAGTAAGTTGGAAAATCTTATCCCCAATGAATATATTTGGCAACTGATTGATCAGTTCATGAAAAGTAGACCAGACCCCATTAAAACTGGACTCGTCTCCGCAATGGCTGGGCAAGAAGCTGATAGTCACGGATTAATAGGTTCAGCTATTATGGTGGATTTTTTATCTCTTTATGTTAAGTATTTAATCCCTGAAAATGGTACTACTCCAGAAGAAGCAAAAACATTAATTACTGAAGCAGCAATTCAACAGTATGAAAAGCTTTCTGAATTAGCTGATAAATATAATGTGACTTTTTAACTAGTTTCAAAAATATGGATTACAGAGAACAGTCTCGGATATTTTTCGTGCTGATGTCCTCTGTAATCTGTACATATTTCGGCGTTGCATAATTGCGGGATGAATTGGGATTTTTGAACAAAGCTAAAGGTCGATTCTTTACGTCTTTGCGCGAAACAAAAATCATCCCATCATTCAGCAACGCCCATATTTCTTATTCTACAGGAAGAATCTCTTTATTAACTTCAAAGAGATGCGGATTTTTAGGATCAACAGTGACTCTTAACCATTGAACATTGGGATCGCCAAAGGTTTCCACACGAGTAAAGTTAGTGACAACTGTATTGGGTGGTGTATCAATATTTAAGGGTTTGTCAATGCGAAAATAATGGGTATCTCCGTTAACAATCATGACAGGCTTACTATACTCTTTTAATTCAGCCTTTAAAGTGTTGATAAAATCACTAAAGCCATTTTGCTGTGCATTGGCTGGAACACTAAAGTTATTGGGATTAGCATGAATAATAACCACCATTCCCAAGTAGTTTTTAGCTTTAGCTGTGGCAAATGCTTTCTTTAACCAAGCTAAATTAGCAGCGTTACGTTCAGCGTACTCTAAATCATTGGCTGCATTGCGTCCTAAGTTGTTGTTACTACCAACAACGTGGATACCTGCAAAGAGAATATCATTCTTAGTCCAGTAGACATTTTCACGGAATTTACTATACGCCAGTTCATCACTTTGGCGATTAAGCTTGATTGTTTTTCGTCCTAAGCTTCTGTCACTTTTAGTAAAGATTTCACGTAGTTTTGCTAATCTTTCAATGGAATCAAATCCACCTGCGGCAGGACGATGACAATCTGTCCACTCATTATCACCAAATATATAAATGAGAGGATGTCTAAATTCATTAAATTCTCGATATCGCTGATAAAACAGCTCATCAGAACAGAGACTAGAACCACTTTTAAAATCTCCGTCATGAATTACAAAACTCACCAAAGATTTATTGATATCCTTGATTAATTTCTGAAATTCTATTTCTTGCCGTGCATCATATGGTATGTCACCAATGAGTGCAAAATCAAAACTTCTTGGGTTACGTCCAGGAAAATTAAATGGTGGTTGTGCGTTTGTTGCGGATACAAAAACCGCAGAAACACTAAATAGTAAAAAGAGAATTAAGACTCCCAGTAGTTTTTTCAATTTCATTGCTTGATATCCCATCATTTTGAAAAATTACTGGCAGCTTAATTTGATGATATTAAGAAGAAATTAAGAAAAATGTTGTGAATTGGTAAATGAAATTGTGTACTAATGTAAAGCGATCGCAATCTCTACACTAGTTTTCCCAGCACAGATTTAGTAAAACTCAATTATCTGCTGGTACTAAATTCACATCATCACAAGAACCACCAGAGAGGCGATAATCATCTACTTGCACCCAACTATCTTGACCTAATGCCCAAAATCCAGTGAAGATATTGTACACAGATTCATTACCTGTTCTAAATCTCAGAGTCAAAGGTGTATAACGAGGTAGACTACCAAATTTCAGTTCTGTAAACACCTTTTGTCTAGCATCTCTCACACCAAAATAACCATCTGTCACATTACCGGAAGTGCGGACATAGGCTGTTAACACATATTGGGTATTAGGCTGGAGTCTGACACGCTGACGAATACCATTCCATCCCGAAACATTCCGCATCCAAGCGTTATTTCTGCCAGAATGACTGTATCCCGCACCAACATCAATACCAACTCTACCCTCACCAACCCAAGGACTAGAAACTCTTTGGCTAGTCTGTCCTTCAAAATTACCACCAGACAAAGGAGCAGCACAAGAAGCGTGAGTCTGGGTAGCTGAAAAACTGAGTGTAACTAAAGTAGTAATAACTGCGGCGATTTTACTAATTGAGAACTGTAGTTTAGCCATTGGGCTTGATACCTTAATTGTGGGTAATGATGAAACATGACAAGTCATCATATGTTCCCACAATTAGTTTTATGCACTTTAGATGTGATTGTGTTCGCGAAGCGAAGCAATACCAGATTCTTTGCGTTCGCGTTCGCGTCTCGAAGAGAAGCGAACGCTCAGAATGACGGAATATATTATATTTATTTACGCATATCTACTTCTCATTTATAATCTTAATTAATCTAAACCTTTATTATAATAACTGATGGTTAGTATTTACAGCATCCCGATTAATTCTACACTTGGAATTGCTCGCCACTATTACCTTAGTGAAGATGGTAATTTTAATAATTCTGTAGGTTGGGGTACTGCTGGTGTTGAGTGGCAAGGAAAAGTTGAACTCACTCCAGAAGAACTAAAACGTATTTATGAATATGCTGATATATTTGGTGCTTATAATGTCCACTCTAACAACTGTGAAATGTTTGCTTGGTATGTTAAAACTGGTAAACAATATTCTGGGCAAACAGAGGAAATTGTAATTACAAAATTTGGTGCAGCTTTAGTATCTTTAGTACAGCCTGTTCATACTGTTCGTAGTATTAAGTATCTAGAAATAGAAAAGTCGATTATTTCTCATCTACAAGCTAACTTAGATGAAGTTAGAAAGGGTAAACTTCTGCAAGTTCAGGCTACGCGAGATGAGTTTTGGCAGCGTCGAGATGCTGGTTTATCTTAAATAAATTAATCAAGATGCTAACAATAATTGGTTGTGGAAATCTCAATCGCAGCGATGATGCTGTAGGCGTAATCATTGCCCAACGCCTACAAAAATACCTAGCTGAAAATCCTCATCCTAACGTACAAATATATGACTGTGGAACAGCCGGGATGGAGGTAATGTTTCAGGCTAGGGGTAGTAAAAAATTAGTAATTATAGATGCTAGTTCCACAGGTTCAGAACCTGGTGCAGTCTTTCTAGTTCCTGGAGAAGAATTAGCAACGTTACCAGAACCTAGTTATAACCTGCATGATTTTCGTTGGGATCATGCTATAGCTGCGGGAAAGAAAATCTTTCCCGATGATTTCCCGCAAGATGTAATTGTTTATTTAATTGAAGCTGTGAGTCTTGATTTTGGACTAGATTTAAGTCCTGTGGTGCAAAATGCTGCTGATTTGGTATTTGAAAAAATCACTCAAATAATTCGTAATTATGATAGGGCATAGGGCATAGAGAATAAAAAACCAAAATACAAATATTCTTTAATTTTGAATTTTGAATTTTGAATTCTTTTGCCCTCTGCTTCCTTTCAAGCCATATCACGATACACAGAAAGTTCATCTACCCTCATTTCAAAGGGTACACCTTCACTCTCTGGGGGACAAACGCGAATCTTAGCACTGCTAACGATTTGGTTGAGTAATTTACCCATTGGTACGAGTTTTTGTAGTACCCGCCAATTCGTAACTTGATCTGGACATTCAATCACCAATGTCATAGCATTGGCTTGAGTTGTGACGTACCACCTACAATTAGACAACAGATTTTTTAGAGTGCGATCGCAAGCGTCGTAAAAATACCTGCTAATCGAATACTCTAGTTGCTGTCTCAAAATAATATCAGCCGATGATGGCTGCATAGGATGATAGTCATCACTATTAAAATAGTAACTCTGCCCTTTCATTTCTAATCACAATCCTAAATTAAATGCCAATTGCTACTGCATAAAGTACATCTTTTTCTGTTTCTAAGAACTCCTGGGTTTCGTCATCATAAAAAGCACCAATGCCACTACATTGAATGCCTATATAATTACTTACCAGATAAATTCTCTGTCCCAGAAACCCAGCTATTTGCATAGCAGTTTGATAGCTGGTATATCCACATACAAGGAAAAAAATCACACCACAATCTTTGGCAATGATTTGATTAATACACAAGTAACCAGTTTGTTCACTAAAGTTACCTGCTTTCACCAAATTCACACCTTTATATAACCCTGGTGACATTCCTTCAACACGATGCACCACCGCATAAACTTCTATTTCTTCAAAGTTCGCCGTTGGGACTGGCTGATTTAGTCTTTGCAAGATATATAAATATTGTTCTTGCAAAATGGACTCTTTCCGGAAACGTCTAATTGAACGTCTATTCCAGACAGTTTGGTAGAATTTTTCATGCTCAAAATCAAATTGAGGCTGTTGAAATTGTCGTTGGTGACTTGTTTGACAAGCTGTTGCTTGATAGCTATCTTCAATAAATTGATTAGCTTCAAAATAATCTGTACCACAAACAAAAGGAACTTTTAGCCTCAGTTTTCTCACATTTTTCGCTTGTACTTCACCAGATACTGCACAAGCTGTAATAAACTCTTTATTCTCAAATCCTAATACTGTATTGAGAGCGAGTTTATCAAAATCAAAAATTAACTGGAGATGACGTTCATGGAGATAAGCAGATGCTGCAATAGCACCTAAATGGTGTCCGCTATCTAACAGACAATATCTTATGCTCCTGTTTTTATATTTCCAGCTAGACCTATAATAAACAGAACTAATTAAAAAAATGAATCCGCTTATACTTTTGCCTGGTATAATATAGCTCTCTAACCCATCATCAATTAATTCATAGATGAGTGTTAGACAATTATTCTCAACTTCTAAATGATAAATTCCATCCACTATTTCCGGCATTCCGCGAATTTGTACATATACCTCAGTAGGGTACAACGCGCCTGCTGATGGATTTACCCGCAGTTTATAGGCAGTATTTTTATACAATTTTTCCAAAGTGACAGCACTAGTTAGCCAAATGAAAGAGTGAATTTTATTATTGAGATTTAATTTCACTCTTCTATAGAACTTAGGATAAACTTTAAATGCAGTTGGTTGAGTTGCAGCATCAACATAATTTGGATCAAGCTGCACCGATAAGTATGAATGCTTGGTATTTTCATGATAGCTGCGACTAGAAAAATTATTTTGCAGCATTCTTCAAAATCCTCAAAACTTCTATTGTGCTAGCAAAATCTATGGCTTTATAGTCATCCAAATTTTTTAAATTTAAGTTAGGATGGTATTGTAAAAGCAATTTCAATACTTCTGCTTTACCTGATGATGCAGCATACATTGCCACAGTTGCACCATTATCATTTTGATTATTGATATTAATTTTATGAGCCAGTAAAAAATCAATTAAATCGTAGTGATTACCAAAACAAGCAAACCACAAAGCATTATTTCCATCATTATTTCTAGCGTGAATATCAGCCCCAGCCTTGATTAACTCTTCGGCAATTGTAAATATCCCCTCACGCGTTGCTTTCATCAAAGCGGTGTCACCATTTTCACCAGCTTGATTTAAATCTGTTATGTCGTAACCTTTGGTAGTTAACCATTGCTGAGTTTCTGCACTCAAACTAGGGTTACTTTTTTTATTCATCATATTTTTGTATCAACAAATAATTTACGCAAGAATAGGTAATGGTGGGCATTGCCCACCATCTCTAAACACAATGCTATAGAAATCTGTCGCTGTGAGTTGTAAACTCAGGCTCTAAAGTGTGAAAAGTCAGTAAATAAGTAACTCTATCTTTTACTTATTGCCTTTACTTTTGTCTTTAGACAGTAGCAAACAGTGGTTTTTCTGCAAATATTTCTCTAGCAGATTTCTCTGGTTTAGGTAAGCCATAATAACAAGCTTCGGTTTCGAGTTCGTCTACAAAATCCCACGCTTCCGTCGCCCGTTTAGAATCTGGGCCATAGTTAGCAGAAATTGCACGCGCATCGGAAACCGCTTTGTGTAGTTCTTTCCGCAAGAACACTAGTTTTGGTTTAGCAATAAAGTCATCCTTGCTGACAATATCAGTTACAGAAATTACACCCAATAATTCGCCACGAATTACAGGCGCGCACCACACATTAGTATTCGTTAATAATCGTGCTACATATTCCACATCGAGATCAGGATCAATCACGATGCAGGGTTTACTCATAACTTCATAAACATGAACTTTTTCAGGATCTTTACCATAAGCAACAACCTTACCTGCAATATCAGCCACAGTCACGATACCGTAAGCATCAGCACTATGACGAGGTTCTACGATTAACGCACGCAGTCCTTTGAGCCTCAAGAGTCTGACTGCTTCTGCTACAGTTGCGGAACTGCGAATTGTAGCTACATCTTGAGTCATGATTTGTTTGGCTCTCATAATTACTGCTCCTTATGTTTGCAAGGAAGGAAATTATTGCTAAACTGCTACAATTTTGCCAAAACTATTTTTGCATAGGCGGCAAACTTAACCGATCCTCTATGAATTGGCAGTTAATTTATTTGCTACCTTGAAAAAAACGTTTTAGGTAATATAGACATACCTGTGATGCAGTTATCTAACTATTTCACACCTTAATTATTCTGGTGTTTTTTCAGCAAAGATGTACGCAGTTTCTACCTAATTGAAGCTCTCTGGCTTACTATGAAATTGATGTGATTGACCAGTATTAAGGTAGGAATGTCTGAAATCACCCTGTTATGGCTTTTTGCTGAAGTTTCAGTTCACTAGCAACAATTTAGCTTACTTATATATTATCACTCTGATAACTTCAGATCATGAACCTTTATAAATATTCCCGTGTATATTGATTAACGCCGCTTAAAAATTACGAAAAAAGCCACCATTTTTGTTTTTGTATTGTATTATGCCGTTTCTGGGTTTTTGTAGATACAAAATAGCCTATTTTAACTATATTTAGTCTCACCATATGTCAATAAAAATATAATTAATACTGATAAGATATAAATATTTTGTGAGCGATGCAACTATGTAATTAAATAAATATGATTGGCTCTATTGTTAAATTTATCTCCGGCAGGATTGTTAAGAGGATCTAAAATTGATTATCTATTACCTAAAAGGTTGATATTCTGTCAGATGTAAACGCTCAAAACTCAATAATATATGGAATTTAATGCGCGTAATTTTCTCGAAACAACAGTTAAAAAAGTTGTTCCGGGCGCAATAAATACAGAGATAACTTTAGAACTTGCCCCTGGTGTAGAGATAGTTTCTATTATCACCAAGTCATCCGCCGAAAAGTTACAACTAACTGAAGGGAAGCAAGCTTACGCTCTGATCCAATCTTCAGATGTGATAGTGGCTATTGATTAAACCCATTTGGAAAATCCAGATTTTGCCCAGCGACGCTGTACTTGAGCGACAGCACAGTGTCGTAGCTTTAGTCTTCACTATCAAATAATTAAATTATCCGCACATAAATAGTGCGAGCTAATTCTTTATCGATTTCTAGTAAAATGCTACCTACTTGGATTAATATTACGGGAAACTTTTGTACCACAGTAATAGACGTACCTGTTGTTAAGCCTAATAATTTCAGTTTCTTCAGAAATGCTTGATCCTGAACCTGGCAAAAAGTAACTATACCTTTTTCTCCTAGTTGAAGCAATTCTAAAGAGCTACCAGCCACACTAAATGGACTAAACATTGGTATCCCCTGTAAGAATTCAAGCCGTCATATTTCTTCTAGATAAAGAATCAGGATGAAATTAACACTTCATCCTGATAGATATACTTTTTCAACAGATGTAAATAGTAGCGACTACAGCCATTGATTAAGCGAGGTAAGGTTCTTGATGGGTTTTAATTGTGCAGTTAGAACGAGGATAGGTAACGCACAATAGAGCGAATCCTTTGCCTACTTGTTCGTCATCTAAGAAGATTTGATCATCTTGGTTGATTTCACCTTCTACAACTTTACCCACACAGCTAGAGCAAGAACCTGAATGGCAAGAGAAAGGTAATTCAATACCGTTTTCTTCTGCACCATCCAAAATTGTGGTATCTTCGTCGATCTCAATTGTGGTGTCGATGTTTTCTTTTTTGCTGATCAATCTAACTTGATATGTTGCCATTTTCCGGTTCTCCTCAAGATTTATCGGATGGGACTAGTTTCTCGAAGTAAATAAATCTCCCTTAATGCTTCGAGAATGGGGGCGGAGAAAGACACCGCTTTTGTTGCGAGATAAATACAAGCAAGTGTCTATTTTGTTTAAGGGAAACTTTTTAGCTGCAAGGTACGCCTTCGGGGGAGCAATCACCAGCTTTGAAGGACTTACCACAACCACAGGTACTAGTTGCATTGGGATTAGTGAACTTAAAGCCGCTTTCCACCACACCCTCAACAAAATCAATCACTAGTCCTTCTAATAAAGGTGCGCTTTTTGCATCTATATAAACTGGTACTTTACCTTGTTGGATGACAATATCATCTGGCTGGGGTTGGCTGGTGATTTCCATTCCATATTCATAGCCACTGCAACCACCGTCTTTGATAGAGACGCGGACACCTTTAGTAGTTGTCTCATCAGTGTCAGCAGCTGAACCGCGCAAGAATGCCCGCAGACGAAATTCTGCTTTTTCTGTTAAAGTAACGGTCATCGAAACTCCTGATTTGTAGCGATTGATTTTTAGTGCTGTTAGCGGAGCGCGGCGTTAGCCGATGCTGAGTAATGGGTGATGGGTAGTTAAGGATGTGTGCAATTGCTACTGGTTTCCATTGAATTGGATTGAGCATATCGCCAAGGTGCGTTATTACCGCATACTGGACAAGAGCGATCGCGTTGAGAACGCCTCTTAGCAAATTCCATCCGATTCAAGTCAATAGTAAGTAACTGCGACAACAAAGGCTGACTAAACCCAGTAATCAACTTGATGGCTTCTAGTGCTGTCAAACAAGCCAGTGTTCCAGACACCGCACCCAGCACAGAAAAACCACGCCGATCCCACTCAGGCTTCTCTGGAAAGAAACAGGATAGACAAGGAGTCACACCAGGAATAATGGTAGTGAGATAAGCCTCCATCCCGCTCATCGCTGCTTCCACCATTGGTTTGCGCCAGCGTACACAGGCTGCGTTCAACAAATCACGCTCTGTAAAATTGTGAGCGCAATCTAGAGCCATATCCGCAGACTGCACTAACTCATCTACATTTTCTGGGGTAATATAGTCGTGAACTGCTTCGATTTGGATATCAGGATTGATCGCCAATAGGGTTTCTTTCGCTTTGAAAACCCTCGGTTTACCTACCCAATCATCCGTCATCAAAATCTGGCGATTCATATCGTCCAGCCGCAGATCACCGCCTCGGACTAGGATTAACCGCCCAACGCCTGCTACTGCTAGGTAAAGCGCAGCCGTACCGCCTAATCCTCCCACACCAGTCACTAAAACCGTCGCTGACTTCAGACGCTTCTGAGCTACTTCGCCAAAATTGGGGAGCATCATTTGGCGACTATAACGTTCTAACTCGGTAGGCGTTAGGTTGATCACTTTATACCTCCTAATCAGACGTGAGTTCTGTCAGCGTGATTACATTTTTTGGCTTGTCTTTGAATACCTTGAACAGTTTTTGTTCTTGGGGTGAAGATTCCAAAAAGGTCTGATAAGCCTGTTGCAGTGCTAGTGAATATTGGTTTAATTTTTCTTCGTTGGTTAGTTCGGAATTGCTGTCAATTTCACTGATTAGTTGTGAGAATTTTTTCAGAATATGTAAACGATTTACATTAACAAGTTTGGGATCATATTCTAATTCAAAGAATTTAAAATATTCTTCTGCATCGGTAAGTTTTTTGAACTCTTCAATAGTTTTAGTCATTTGCCTTGCTCCAATTGCTTGAGATATTTTTTGAGTTCATCAAGCTGATGATAAATTTCATAAGTTGCAGCAGCAACTTCCATTAATTGTGTGTAATTTGTGGGTAAGCCTTCAGCTAAGTCGTGCAAATCCATTTTCATTTGTCCGGCTTTGCTGTTGAGGCGTTTGATTTTATTTTTGAGTTCTTCAATGCTGGTGTTTTCTACTTGCATTGGGGAGGTTCTTTTGAATCAGAGGGTATTTTGCGACCTTATGCAATGTGCAACTTATTTTTAAAACCCCTCTCCAAACCTCTCCCCTAAAAGGAGAGAGGCTTTTATTATTGCCCCCCTTCCCTACTAGGGAAGGGGCTGGGGGTTAGGTCTGAGATCGTCTTGCACACAGCGTTACTTTGGATTTGTTGAATAACTCCTTACTTCCTACTTTTATAGTTTGCTGACTTCGCGGAAGCGGGTAGCTAAATCTAGTCCTTTGGCTACGAATTTTTCGCCTTCTTCTGCTAGGTGTTCTAGGGATTCAAAACCAAAGCGGTGAGCGTCGCGGAGGGTTTTGACGGTGAGTAGTAGGCGACCGGAAAAGACTAAGGCCCAGCCAAAGCCTTCATGACTTAGGTCGATTACTACTTGGGAAATTAAGCCGGTTTCTTGTTCGATTCTGGCGGCTATGGCGCGAAAAAATGACATGATTCGCGCTTGGGTGACGGCATCTACTTCACCTTCAACGGAAATTTCCCGTTTCTTTTTTTTGGGAACAATGAAGGGTTTTAGTAGTAGTTCGTCTGACCAACTACGGTAAACGCCGTAAGCGTCTTGTCCCCGAATTTGTAATACTAATGTTTTGAGAAATGGTGAGGTGGCAACTACATCTGTAGCGGGATCGTTGACACTATTTTCTGCGCTCATACTGTTGCTTCGTCTTCTAATTCATCTGCAAAGTTTGTGGTTTTGGGTTGCAATGCTTTCCGCAACCAAGGAGGAGGATTACCTTTTAAGGTTTGGACTAATTTTGTGAGAATTTCTTTGATTTCTTCTTGTTCGGAACGTGCTTTTACTGGGGTAACACCTTTCTTTATTAATTTTGCAGCAGCAGTTCCACCAATGGCTGTGACATATACAATGGCACAATCAACTAATGCTGCTAGTTTTGGAGCAACTTTATCTTCGTTACCATCTTGTTGTAAGTCGCCCTCAAAGTTCAATGTTTCTAAAAATTGATATCCTTCGGCATTAATTTCATAGACATCAATTTCTCTCGCCCAGCCAAAGTGAGCATTAATATGAACGTGGTCGGTAGTTGTAAAGGCAATTTTCACTTTTATTCTC
Source organism: Nostoc sp. CENA543 (assembly GCF_002896875.1). GTDB lineage: Bacteria > Cyanobacteriota > Cyanobacteriia > Cyanobacteriales > Nostocaceae > Trichormus. Next base: position 107,992 of record NZ_CP023278.1, on the reverse strand, counting down.
CTGCTTTGTTAGTGCTGGGTGCTGAGTTCTGGGTAGTGAGTGGTGAGTTGAAATTTTACTCAGCACTCATTACTTGTTACTCAGCACTGAGTCCCCACAGATGTTTGACTCTTTCTTCTTCTGCTTCTAGAAATAGGTTGCCGATGCCAAATAAGACTTCCATTGAGCCGCGATAGCCTACTTTGGTGAATAAACCATTGCCTAAACGGTCATAGATAGGTATACCGAGGCGATAAAGTGGGATGGAAAGACGTTTGGCGATCGCAGCTACGTTAGAATTACCAATCAGCAGGTCAGATCCAACTGCCAATTCTTCTAAGTCTTCTAAATCTCCAATAGTCACGCTCTTGATGGGGAGTTTTTCTAACAGGGGTGAGCGTGTTGTGGTCACGGCTGCATGAATTTGCGTCCCCATCGATTGCAGAAAGCGCACTGTTGACCACAGTAAGTCCGGTTCTAATGCTAAGGATACCCGCTTCGCACCAAAGTAAAAGTGCGTGTCTAACATTGCATCTTGCAATTGACGACGTTGACGGCGGTATTTTTCGGGTACGGGGTTGCTGCTGAGAATGGCTAATGCTTGCAAAAACTCGTCTACTGGTTCTAGTCCAGTCAGTTCGCTAAACACTTCGTAAGGAATACCAAACCGTTGTTCCAGAATTTTGGCTGCACCCCGCATACTTTCACCCAAGGCGATAGTAAAGGCGGAACAACCAACGGCTTTCAGTTGCGCCACACTTGTACCACTGGCGGTGATGGCAGTGTAACCATCTTCTAAATGTCCATCTAATGATGCGCCAATGTCTGGGACAAAGATGGGGATTAATCCAAAGGAAGTAACGATTTCTTTAATTTCTTGCAAATCCCCTGGGGTAAAGGCAGAACCAGCCAGAATTGTGACTTGCTCACCATTAATTCCACCAGCTTGGGGAATTTGTTTAACTATGCTTTCCACAGCCGCCGCAAAACCATCTTGCAATGCGCCTTTAAAATCGGGTGTCGGTGCAAAGACTACGGGAATGTGAGCAAGTTCTGGGTGGCGATCGCGGATATCCTTAAGGAATCTCTCAATATCATCGCCTCTGGTTTCTGTGAGTCCAGTGCTACACAAACCAATGATTTCGGGATTGGATTTTTCAACTAAGGTAAGAATCGCCTGTTCTACGTTCTCTTCCCCACCGAGAATAGTCGTTACTTCCGTCATCGCCGTAGTAGCGAGGGGAATCGCTTCCCGAAAATGACGAACTAACACCACCTTGGCGAAAGCTGTACAACCTTGCGAACCGTGGAACAGAGGAATCATCCCCTTCAATCCCAAAAAAGCCAAGGACGCACCCAAAGCCTGACTTTGCTTGAGAGGATTAACTGCAACTGATTTTTCGGGAACGGTAACGACTGCCATTTAGATTAACTCCTGGGTAGATAGGGAAGCAGGGGGGCAGGGGGCAGGGAGCAGGGGGGCAGGGGGCAGGGGGGCAGGGAGCAGGGGGCAATGCCCAATTCCCAATTCCCAATTCCCAATGCCCTATGCCCAATTCGCAATGCCCATTAAATAAACTCCTCTATAGATGTCAGAGTGCGATTTTGATTTTTGGTATATTCGTTTGCCCATGTCCCCATATCTTCATCCCAAGGTGCGGGCTTACGGATTTGTTCCCAAATCGGGCTGTAGAGGGCTTCGTAGAGTTCCCGCGCCATCTCTAACATACCTACATAGCCAGCGTAGGGATGATGACGTTCTTGGTTGATATCGAGGAAGGGAATCCGGGCTTTGAGGGCGGTGTATTGGTTACGACCACCAGCAATTAACATATCTGCTTGTGTATCTTTTACTAGTTGCAGTAGTTCCTTGGCATTGCCTTTTTCTAGCATGATGCCATCAGTACCTAACAACTTTTTGATTTTAGACTTATCTTCTTCCGTACTCTTTCTTGTACTGGTAGCAACTACTTCTATACCCAAGTCTTTTGCTGCCGAGATAATCGACCAACTCTTAACACCACCTGTATACAATACAACTCGCTTACCTCTGAGGCGATCGCGGTAAGGAGCAAGTGCCAAATCTAGAGTCGCCATCTCTGACGCAATTAGCTGTTCAGTACGTGCTTGTAAATCAGGGTCGCCCAATTTGGCGGCAATATTACGCAGACATCGATTCATATCATCGATGCCATAAAAAGACTCTTCAATGTAGGGGATGCCGTATTGTTCCTCCATCTTTTTCGCCATATTGAGCAACGCCCGTGAACAAATCATCACGTTCAGCTTGGCGCGGTGGGCATAGCGGATTTCTTCAAATCGAGCATCGCCTGTAATTTTCGACAGGACGCGAATACCCAATTTTTCCAGTAACGGCAGGACTCCCCACATTTCCCCAGCGATGTTATACTCGCCGATTAAGTTTATATCATAGGGGGTGGTAAACTCCGGTTCTGCTGTCCCGACAACATAATCTAATAAAGCTTCCCCGCCAAAACGGTTTCCGAGGTTCTTACTACCAATAAACCCAGGAGCAAATACAGGGATAACAGGAGTGCCAATTTTTTCCGCCGCAGTCTTACACACAGCATTGATATCATCACCAATCAAGGCTGTCACACAAGTAGCGTAGACAAATACCGCAGTGGGCTTGTAGCGGTTATGAATTTCTAGAATTGCCTTATATAGCTTCTTCTCACCACCGAAGATCACATCATTTTCTGACATATCGGTAGTGAAGCCCATTTTATACATTTTTGGGCCAGAAGAGAGACTACCACGACTACCCCAAGAATTACCAGCGCAGGCGATCGGCCCGTGAACCAAATGAGCCGCATCGACAATAGGCACAAGCGCAATCATCGCCCCATCAAAAGCACAACCCCCTTGAGCCGCCCCTGGTTGTGCTTGTTGACTACAAGACTTATTCTTCTTAGCACCATGTTTCTCTTGATTATGCTCACATCCAGGCTGGTTGAGCAACTCATTAATTTTTCCTTGGGTGTTCATTCTCTCTTCTCGCACGCGATCGACATTTTAATTTTCAGTTATCAGTCATCAGCAATCAGTTTTTAACTACCAACCTCTTAACTGATGACCGTTCATAATAAACTTCCTGCAAAAATCTTCTCAACCCTACTTATAAAACTCTCCGCGTACCTCCGCGTTAAACTCCGCGACACTCCGCGTTTAAAAAAAGACCTTTGCAAGAAAAAATCATCTAGCAAATATACTTAGTAACATCCTCTCCACATTCATCAGCCAGATAAGACAAAGCCCGGAAACGCAACCCTACAAACTCGTCATACAGAGGATTAAGCTTACACAAAGCTGGAATATGAATAGTCCGCCCCAATAAACTAATATTTCGCTCAAAAGGACAACAGCAAGGAATTACCTGACATATCACATGAGCGAAACGAGCATTTTTAACCGGATAATTATCAACCAAACGACGCAAAGGACGGAGAAAATCAAACGCGCCAGGTTTTTTATAGTTAGGTGGATGAAAATTAGGATGATGGTGAGTGTGAGTTGTGGACATAGTAGATACTTCAGAATAGAGTGAGGAACAATTGAAACTTAGCTATTGGTTACTGGGGAGGGGGTTTCGGGTTTTAATCCCTATTCCCCAGTCCCCAGTTTTTAATCAATCACCTGATTTACTTCTCTTAGAACGCCAAAATCAAGTTCTAGCGAATCAAGTCGAAGGAGATATCGGTCTTACCAGTGATGTTGGTGCAACGATCCATTTCATCCAGAAGGGTATTAACAACCCAGTTGAGGATGTTTAGACCACCTTGGTAGCCGAGGGTAGAATAGCGGTGTAAGTGGTGACGGTCAAAGATAGGATAACCAATACGAACCATTGGGATCTTAGTATCGCGCCACAGGTACTTACCGTAGGAGTTACCGATGAAGAAGTCTACAGGCTCGGTGAACAACAAGCTACGGAAGTGCCACAAGTCTTTTTGAATCCAAACTTTAGCTTCTTTGCCGAAGGGGCTAGCAGCGAGGATTGCTTCCATTTCTTTCTTGAAGGTCTCATCGCCATTGTTGCAGAGGATGTGTACAGGTTCAGCACCCATCTCTAACAAGAAACTGGTGATGGAGATAATCAAGTCGGGATCGCCGTAGATAGCGAACTTCTTACCATGAATCCAAGCGTAGGAGTCGGTGATAGCATCAACTAAACGACCGCGTTCGATTTCCAATTCTTCAGGAATAGCCTTACCGGTCAATTCAGAGATAGCAGTCAAGAACTCGTCAGTACCCTTAACACCGAAGGGGCGCAATACTTGTGTTTCTTGCTTCCACTGGGTTTTAATGTATTCGCGGGTCTTGGGTGTGGTGTAAGCTTGGAGAGCAACAGTAGCTTTAGCGTTGATAGAATCAGCCGCATCTTCCAGCTTGGTTCCACCTGGGTACATTTCATATTCACCAGTGTTTGGTGAATCAAAGTAGTCGCTGCTATCAGACAGAATGGTGTAGTCAACACCCATTAAACCTAGCATCCGCTTAACTTCGCGGTTGTTACCTACATAGGTATCAAAACCAGGGATGATGTTGATTTTGCCGTTGCTGGTAGCTTTCTTCTTACCTTCTGTCAGGTTAGACAGAATACCCTTCATCATGTTGTCGTAACCAGTTACGTGAGAACCAACGAAACTGGGGGTGTGAGCGAAGGGAACGGGGAAATCTTGAGGAATAGAACCAGCGTTCTTAGAGTTGGTGATGAACGCGCCTAAGTCGTCACCAATTACCTCAGCCATACAGGTGGTGCAAACAGCAATCATCTTAGGCTTGTAAAGTTGGTAAGCAACTTGCATACCTTCAATCATGTTGTTCAAGCCACCGAATACTGCTGCGTCTTCTGTCATAGAAGAAGAAACTGCGGAGCAAGGCTCTTTGTAGTGACGGCTGAGGTGTGTACGGAAGTAAGCAACGCAACCTTGAGAACCTTGAACGAAAGGTAGAGTACCTTCAAAACCCAAAGCAGCGAACATCGCGCCTACAGGTTGACAACCTTTAGCAGGGTTAACGGTTAAAGCTTCACGAGCGAAGTTCTTTTCCCGGTAGTCCCAAGATTTTGTCCATTCAGAAACTCTTTCAACTTCTTCAGGAGAGTGTGCGCCTTCAAAGTTCTTTCTCTTGTTTTCAAACAGTTCTGTATATTCTGGCTGTTTGAATAGATCAACGTGGTCTACAATTCTGTCTGGATTCTGTGGCATTTGTCTGTCTCTCTACGCTTGCTGGTTGGTTTAGTAAGTGATGTTTAGCAATAGCCTGGGTGACTTACTCCCCTGAAGGGAGTTACGAGTGATGAATCATGAATAATGAATGAAATTTCATGCAGCATTCAGCATTCACCATTCCTCCCTCGTGTCCTGGGGCGCAGACACCCCAGGCTATCCGTCTATTTCCCTGTAACTAGGCAGCAGCCTTAGCTTTTGTAGCGGTTTTCTTCCAAGGTGCGCCAATCAAGTCCCAAGTGGGGCTATTGAGGGCAAGATCCATATCACGAGCGAAGATAGCAAATCCGTCATAACCGTGATAAGGGCCGGAGTAATCCTTTTTGTGGTTTAATGGCTTTCAAGAGCTTATTGTTTGCAGTAAGCAGTGTTATTCATGAACATTGTTCACCCAAAACAAATTAATTTTTAGGCTAAATATAGGCTAATACCACAGCGATGCAAAATCAGGGTCAAGACAAATATCAACAAGCCTTTGCAGACTTAGAGCCGCTTTCATCTACCGACGGCAGCTTTCTCGGCTCAAGTCTGCAAGCACAGCAGCAAAGAGAGCATATGAGAGCCAAAGTGTTACAGGAACTAGAGAAGGTAAATCTGCGTTTGAAGTCTGCAAAGACGAAAGTATCAATTCGGGAATCCAATGGAAGTCTGCAATTAAGAGCAACGTTACCAATTAAACCAGGAGATAACGACACAAAGGGAACTGGGAGAAAACAATACAATCTCAGTTTAAATATTCCCGCCAATTTAGACGGACTGAAAACGGCTGAGGAAGAAGCCTATGAATTAGGTAAATTAATTGCGCGCAAAACCTTTGAATGGAATGATAAATATTTAGGTAAAGAAGCGACTAAGAAAGATGTAAAAACCATAGGTGATTTATTAGAAAAATTTGCAGAAGAGTATTTTAAAACCCATAAACGCACCACAAAAAGCGAACATACTTTTTTCTATTATTTTTCCCGCACCCAGAGATATACCAATCCTCAAGATTTAGCCACTGCGGAAAATTTAATTAATTCCATAGAAAAAATCGATAAAGAATGGGCTAAATATAATGCCGCTAGGGCAATATCAGCATTTTGTCAGACATTCAACATCGAAATTGATTTGTCTAAATATGCCAAAATGCCCGCTCGCAATTCCCGCAACCTCCCCACAGATGCAGAAATATTATTAGGAATTAGCAAATTTGAAGAGTATTTAAACACCAGAGGTAATCAAGTTAATCAAGATGTCAAAGATAGTTGGCAACTCTGGCGTTGGACATATGGAATGTTAGCTGTATTTGGTTTACGTCCTAGAGAAATATTTATTAACCCTAATATTGATTGGTGGTTAAGTTCAGAGAATGTAGACTTGACATGGAAGGTGGATAAAGAGTGTAAAACCGGTGAAAGACAAGCATTACCTTTGCATAAAGAATGGATTGAGGAATTTGATTTAAGAAATCCAAAATATTTAGAGATGCTGGCAACAGCAATTAGTAAAAAAGATAAAAGTAATCATGCAGAGATAACCGCATTAACACAGCGAGTTAGTTGGTGGTTTCGTAAAATTGGCTTAGATTTTAAGCCTTATGATTTACGTCACGCCTGGGCAATTCGAGCGCATATTTTAGGCATACCAATCAAAGCTGCGGCTGATAATTTAGGGCATAGTGTGCAAGTTCACACCCAAACCTATCAGCGTTGGTTTTCGCTTGATATGCGGAAGTTGGCGATTAATCAGGCCTTAACTAAGAGGAATGAAATTGAGGTGATTAGAGAGGAGAATGCTAAGTTGAGAATGGAGAATGAAAGGTTGAAGCTGGAGATTGAAAAGTTAAAGATGGAGTTGGTTTATAAGCAAAGTTAAGTTTAAGAAACAAATTTATCAGGCATATTAAAATCTCACCATAACCTATGTTACTAACAAATTTTATAATTTGCGTGACCGTGTAATAAATTTATAGTAAAATATCCGGTTAATTTCAGATAAATCTGAATTAGAGAAATTTCCGTATATTTTCTAATGCCAGTAAAAAGTTTAAAAATATACAAATAGGTATCGAGTGCATTAAGTGAACTAATTAATCATGATCCAACATCTTAAAAATATCTTGGTCATTTGCATTACTTTTTTGTTTGTTTTTTGTGTTTTTGTGACTCCGTCACACGCCGCAAATCGTACAGGTAGCCATAGAGTAGGGGGAACGAACAGCCACGGAAAGGGTAGCCATTACGTAGGCGGACATTTTATTGAACAAGTCTCAGGTGATTTTTTTAAAAATAGCCGTTCTTGTATTAATGTTCATAAATCTCCAGACTGTATAAATTAGTAGGGAAGTAGGGTGCGTCAGATTGAGAGGATAATTAATTCCATCACGAAAATGAATATATGCTGACGCACCCTACAATATATGGGTCATTCTCGACCGATATTGTCAGGTATATTTGGGGTTTGAACTGCTCCCCAACCTCCTGAATAAATTCCTTTTTGAACAAAACGGTGAAAACTTGAATATTGCCATTCCTTGGGAGATTTACATAAACCATGTTTGACAGGATTGTAATGAATATAATCGAAATGGTTCGCAAAATCTTTTTCATCTCTAATTAAATGTTTCCAATATCGCCTTTGCCATAAATTACTTTCTTGACGTTTTTGGCGAGATTCACTAATCTGTGCTGTTATGTTTAACTGTTCTGCACAACCTTGAGTAACAAAGCTTTTAATTAATCGCCAACGAATTGCATAATTACTATCATTTTCTGGCAAAGTCCAGATACAATGAATATGTTCTGGTAAAAGAGCGATCGCATCAATATAGAAAGGATAAAGTTGCTGAACTCGTCTAATAGCCTTTCTCAAATTTTCTCTTCCTATATCGCTACACAACCAAGGGATTCTTTGGTAAGTTACCTGTGTAAAAAAGAAAGTACCCCCAGAGGCTATAACTCTGCGATAATTAGACATATTTCAGTATATTATCTCAGTATTATCTCATTTTAAGCGCACAAATTTTAACTTCCACAAATTTAGGGTGCGTCAGCCTGGATATACTATTTCATCATGAACATCAATTAATGCTGACGCAGCCTACAGGATAATTTTCGGGAAAAGAGCGTTAGTGTAGCTTGCCGTAGTTATACATAATCAGGATAAAATTGCAGGTGGATGGAGAGGCGATCGCTTTATATATATCTCCATAGATTAGATATTATATTAGTATCGGGTTCTGGTAGTGTCCGTGTCTGCAAAAGACGTTGTTTATCAAGCTGTCAAACGAGGACTGCAAAAAGATAGGTGGGTTATCACACATGATCCGCTAGTAGTTAAGCTTGGCAAAGATAAGGTGTCAGCATATAGGGTGCTTCAACTAGAATGGACTATTTCATGACGAAAATAAGTTTTGAATTAATTATCAACAAATAAATGCTGAAAAATGTAAGATTAAACAATTACAAAAGCCATAAGAATACACAACTTAATTTCGATAACTCCAGATTACATGGACTTGTAGGTAAAAATAGTGCTGGTAAGACCTCTGTTCTGCAAGCATTATATAACCTATGTAAACTTGCCAATTCAGAGTTTTCTCAAATATTCAAAAAAGACCAATCTCCAAGTTTTATCACCACAATTGGTGAAGAAAATATGTCTGTACTAGCTAGTGGTTTTTGGACACAGGAAGAATCACAATATTCATGGGGTGTTCTTTATACGTTTAGCAAGGAAAACTATGGAGGATGGTTGCCGTCATTAGCATGGAAGATTGATGAAAAAGAAATTACAGGGGAAGGATGGGAACATTTTTCAGGATGGGATAACTCTTTAATAAAATCACCAAGATTAATCCATGATTATTTAAACTATGCTGTTTATCTGAAATTAGTAGCAGGTAATCTTGGCAAAGCAGCTTACAGTGATGAAATTACTCCTAAAGTGGAAACTGATGGTTCTTTCCTATTAGCACCTACTTTAGATTTTTTGCGAGATGAAGCTCCAGAAAAATTTGAATTAATAGAAGAAAAACTTAGTAGAATTGTGCCAAATGTTCGCAGAATTGGCATAAGGCGAGCAAAAGTTCCAGTATCTAGACAACGTTTCATTCAAGCTGATGGTAAGCGAATTTTCTATGAAGAAACCCAAGAAATGACAGGGCAAGAAGTGATATTAGACATGAATACAGGAGAGCGTATTCCAGCCCATGCAATTAGTGAAGGAACAATCCTAACTTTGGGATTACTAACTGTGTTGATGAACCCTAGTCAACCTAATTTAGTTTTACTAGATGATGTGGAACAGGGACTTCACCCCAAAGCTCAACGCGAATTAATGACTGTGTTTAAGGAAATTATTGCAGATAATCCAAATCTACAAATTATTTTTTCTACTCATTCACCATATATTGTTGATGAGCTTGTTCCTTCTCAAGTACATATATTAAATAACAGTAACTCAGGTTTCACGGTTGCTAAACGCTTAGATGAACATCCTGATGTGGAATGGGCAAAACAAACCTTAACAACTGGTGAATTTTGGGATGCTGAGGGTGAAGAGTGGGTTGTGGAAGGAGAAGTGAGTGATTGAGTTCATTGTCATAGTTGAAAGTGGTGCAGATTTTAGAACTGCTACTAAATTAGCCGAGCGTGTTTTATTAGAAAAAGTTAATTGGTTAGAACCTGAGCTAATACAACATATATTTCAATGGACAGGATTAGAGGAAGAAACAGAATATTCTTGCTGGAGAGACATTCTGAAAATTATTGATGATGCCAAAGAAAAGCTAAAATATAAACCTTCAAGATTTCTAGGTCATGATAGTAATGGTGTGCCTTTTAAAGCTGATGGAGCAGCATCTATTAAGGTTCTTAATTTAATTAGGTTTTTGCAAAGAACACGACATATTAAAGCTGTTTTATTGATCCGTGATTTAGATAATCAACCAGAACGTAGAGAAGGGATTGAACAAGCACGTTCTCAACATATTGAACTACAGCCAAAACTAGAAATTATAGTTGGTACAGCTAACCCAAAACGTGAAGCATGGGTTTTAAATGGATTTATTCCTTCTAATCAGCAAGAAGAACAACTTTTAGAAGCAATCAGAACTAAACTGAGTTTTGATCCTTGCATAGATTCACACAGACTACGCTCTACTTCACAGGAAGAACCTGAGCGAATTAGAAATCCCAAAGTAGTAATTGAACAACTCACAGGCAATGAGATGGAACGTGAATGTCTGTGCTGGGAAGATACCAGTTTAGAAATTTTGCGTGAAAGAGGTGTGCATACTGGATTGCAAAACTATATTTGTGAAGTTGAGCAATACTTGACTTTAATTATAGAATGATGACGCTAGAAGACAAGCGATCGCCTCAACATAATAAGGATAAAGTTGCAGGTATATACACACGCGATCGCTTTATCTCTCCATAGATTAGGTATGATATGAGTGTTGGGTTCTGGTAGTGTCCGTGTCTGCAAAAGACATTTTTCATTATGATCCTACTGGAGAGGTGATTTTACAATGGCAAAACTAGATAAATATCGGGAATATATTCAGGAATTACTCACAAAATATGCTAGCTATAAACCTTTAGAGGAAGATGTAGAAGAGCAATTAATATTTGATACAGTGCGAGATCATTACCAAATTCTAGACATTGGCTGGAATGGATATGACCGAATTTATAACTGTGTCATACATCTCGATATTAAAAATGAAAAAATATGGATTCAGCGCAATATGACAGATATCCAGATTGCTGAAGATTTGACTGAAATGGGAGTACCTAAAGACGATATTGTTTTGGGTTTACAGCCATCTTATCTACGGCAATATACACAATATGGCGTAGCGTGACAGATAATAAAATTGCAGATATATTCACAGGCGATCGCGTAACTGCCCAACATAGCTGATCGCAAAATATAAAGTACAATCACATATAATATACACAAAGCCAGTTACTCCCTTGTGCGAGGTAGTCTTAATGGTACAGACCCCATCTAAACCCATCACATTGGACGAGTTCCTGAAATTACCAGAAACAGAACCCGCCAGTGAATACATAGAAGGTAAAATTATCCAAAAACCTATGCCGCAAGGAAAACACAGCGCAATTCAAACTGAATTTTGTACTAATTTCAACATAATCTTTAAACCGAAACAAATTGCCAGAGCATTTTCAGAACTGCGTTGTACATTTGGCGGTCGTTCAACTGTACCTGATATCTCTGTTTTTAATTGGAGTCGGATTCCCCGCGACGAGAATAGGGAAATTGCTAATACTTTTCCTATCGCTCCCGACTGGACAATTGAAATTTTATCACCTGATCAAAGTCAGACAAAAGTAACTAAAAATATCATTCACTGTTTGAAACATGGTACTCAAATGGGTTGGTTAATTGACCCCGATGAGCAAACTGTATTTGTTTACCGCCCTCAACAAGAAACTGAAGTATTTGATGATCCAGATGCACTTATACTTGTACCATCATTTGCTAGTGAACTTCAATTAACAATTCAAGATTTGTTTAGTTGGTTGCTGTAGTCAAAATTATCACCTTTTCGAGCTATTTTACTCAAAAACTATACCACGATAAATTTCGGCGATCGCCAACTCCTTACCAAAATCTAATGCAGTTATAGGCTCACTTTTTAGAGTGGATTATCTTGAAATATAAAGCAATATTAATATTTCTAATTTGTAGTATATAACTGTATATAGCGATTCCCAGTTAAGTGAGATACAAATAATATTTTGAAACGCAGAGGAGCGCGGAGTAAAGCGCAGAGTTACGCAGAGATTTGTACCTTAGCAGATTAGGAAACGCTATAAGTTGTCTAACCAAGTCATAGATTCTGAAACTGGTGAGATATCAACTTACGGCATAAGTATATCAACTTTAGTTTACGGAAGTACGTATCAATTTGACAAAGAAGTACATACTTTTATGTTTCCATTTTTAAGTGAGCATACTCATCCTAATATGATGGCTTCTGGAAACTATCGTTCTGATGATATTTATTATTCATACTGGCAAGCCTCAAATACTTTACAATCTGCATTTTTTTCAGTTTATCTAAGTACGCTGATTTTAAGTGAGGCATTAACATTTGAAAAATTAGTGGAGGCAAAAGAAATTAAGTATCAATGTCGGCAAAGTATAAACCTATGTGAGCGTTTTGTTGATTTAGTAGAGAGTCCAAACCCATTTGATTCATTTCCTAATAATGTACAAAGTATGCTTGTCGAACTAGCAGAACATTTAAGTAAGCATAGGTATGCTTATTTAAAGCCTTACCCTCCAAGAAAGCAGATAACTACATAATTAAGGAATTATACAGGCGATCGCCGGCTTTCAACCTTGGATTCCTTGATATAAAATACCTAAAATTTTATTTAATTCTTTAATGTAATAATTATTTAAATCAACAAACAAATCAGTACCTTCCAACTTCATAAACTTCCAAATATCTCCTGTTGTCACTGCACCATAAATAGATTTAATTTCATTTCCTTCTCGTTCATTAAATATCTGCGCTGCCAACATGGCCGCCATACATTGACCTAATCCACCTTTAATATTTTCATTTTTAGCTTCAATAATAATCATTACAGGTGCATTAATTGTCAACTGTTCTTTAGAACGACTGATGACAAAATCACAATAACCATTCAATCCCTTCTCAGTATCAACATTAAAATCTGTACCTGAAAATAAACTAATCTGATAATTAGCCTTACGCCTTACCTCCAATAAAATAGGCGTAATAATCATTTCAGAGCGAGCTTTTTCTGTATTAATTGCCAATGCTAACTCTGTTGTTTCTTCCAGAGTTGTTGTTAGTTTATCACTTATCGGTATAGGCTCGATGTTAGCAAATAAATCATTTTCTTCATCGATATGAATATGAAAATCTTTTTTAAACTTAGTTAATGTAAAATCACTATAAGCCATTTGAAGTTATCCCATGATTTAGATTTGCGATTTCGACTTACTGACTAATTTAAGCAAAAATAACCAAAACCAGACAATTATTCGTTGCACTGAATCTTTGTGTTTCAATCTTTTCTGCAATAGTTTTTTCAAATCAAGTTCTTCAATTAGTAAGCTGCCACGAGTCTACATTTTACAGAGTTAGGTTTTTTTACTAAAGTAAATTTACTATAACCTCAAACAAATCAACTATATACAGTTGACATATTATTAAGAATTACAAAATTTCTGAAATAAATATAAACATAGTATAACAAATAGAAAAAATCATAAGCTCTCTATTCTGGGTTCAACTTCTTGCTTTAAAACTTGAAAATTAATATAATTACCCACTAATAAATTTAGATAAATATTTTCCAAAACTACTCAGCTAAGTTAGTACCACAGGAGATATAACTGGAGTTTAGACTAAGCAGCAAAAAATGACCCAGGAAGGCTGAGTTGAAAATAAATAGGCATTAGACATAAAAATCGACAATCTTAAGCAGATTCTGATTGTTGCTTACGTGGCTTAGTTGTAGTTTTTCTAACAACAGGATAGCGAATTCTACGTTGTCGGGGTTGTCCAGTCTTCCAGCCAGGGGACTTTCCGCGAGGTTTGGGCGGACGGGCAGGAGTACCAATCGTCGCTAAAATACTTCCCATCGCCTGAGCAACCCTACCTGGAGTCAAACTAACTAATAACTTTTGCCAAGGTAAAGGGTTGTCTGCAACGATATCACGGGCTAACCACAATTCCCAAGTCATGATGGGCATTAAGTCACTCCAACGCTCACATTGCTTAGGGGTACGTAGCTTGGGAAGAGTCCAGTGTAAGCGTTGCTTCAAAAAGCGATACCAGTGGTCAACAGTAAAACGCCGCAAGTAGAGTTGCCAAACTTCTTCTAAAGGCGGCATTTGTTCTCCCAGCCAAGCCAACCACAAAGGTTTTGACACCCGCAAGTTGCCAAGCTCATCAAGACGCTCAACCCGAATCAAGGACATCGGACGTGTAGCGGCTTTCCGAAAATGAAAATTTGACCACAAGCTCACCTTGATACGTCCTAGTTTTGGATGATTTACTTCTATAGTTTGAATGGCTTGAGTCCATGTCGAAGCATCATTCAACTTAAATTTATCACCATGTTTTCTCGGTCGTCCCTTGCCAGAATATGGTGGTGGTGCGCCCCATAAACAAAGATTTGAACGCAAACGTACCAAAATGTCTGCTTTAATATTACTCGTCTTCAAAACGAAAGGAGCGCACCCGTACTCACTATCCCAAACCGAAATTGGTCTGGTAGGTAAATTTTCACAAACTTGTTGTAATTGCCATGCTGCTTTCTGGATTGGGCTTTCCCAACTGGTAATTCGCTCGTGTCTCAATGGTAATGCCCAACTGCCCGAACTCTCCGGTATCCAAGCAATGGTGCTATAGCCCTGACCAATGGTGATTGGTTTGTCACCTCCCATTGAGACACTGCTGTGTTCAATTGTCCTTTCCTGTAGCGTTACCGCATCTGGCCTTGGCCAAGCTGTATGGTCGCCAGCCAACAACGGACGACCCTGGTGTGGCATCTGTTTGATGTATAACTGCATCAATTTTTGTCGCTGTGGCCTGCTATCTTGTAACGCTTCATAAATACTTGACCACTTGCGTCTAAATGCTGGTGATAGTGATAAATCTGCCAAACTGTAAGCGTTCCGAGTTAGCAATATTGCATCCATCAGTTCAAATGTTGCATCATGCGCTCTACCTAGATAGTTATACGCTGCTTGACGAAATTCCTCTAATTTGGCACGGTTCATATTGGCAGATGAGAGTTGGTGGTTCTTCTCTCAGCTTCTGCTAATAGGGGACTGTGTTCAAGCACACCCCTTATTTTTCGTTGTCGCACCGGGAACTAGTCTAAACTCCAGATATAAGCGACTAGAACTAAAAAAATATTTAGATAGATTAACTTTTATGTTGGCGTTATGTTTCAGGGCAAGTTTGCTAGTAGCGCATCAATTCATTCAAGGTATATCAAAAAAATATGAGCAAACCAAGTTTAGAAATAGCGTTGCACTTGCTGGCAACTGGCTTATTAGAAGCAGTGGATGCCAAGGAACGTGGTAAAGAACGATGGATAGTCAATGCACATCTTGTCCAAGCACTCAATCACATCTGCGCTCACCAAATTTTAAAGGATGGTATTCCAAAAGTAGGAGGTGTACACGATTTATATACCAAAGCGCGTGAATCCTTGAGTGAGATTGAACCTGATTTCGTCGAGCAAGTTGAAGCAGATGAGCCTTTGTTGGATTATTTTAAAGAACCTACATGGCTATGTGAGGAGTTGTCTATTACTAGCAGAGATATTGTTGGAGAAGTTCAACAGCGTGTCATTTTGCAAATCAAGTCTCTTGCAACTGCCTTGGGGCGACCTGAATTATATATAGAAGCAAGGCAATGGATGATTCTACATACAATTATTATAGAGGACATCATTGAAGAAGCCTGTAATAACTCAGTAGCACTGGGGCTGGCGCGGGGACATTTAGAAAAGTTTTATGAAATTTGTCCTGTGGCTCATCGTCTTAATTTATGTGAAAAGTGTGGTCGTCAATATGAGCCGGAAAAGTGTGGTCGTCCTATGTGTAGTCCTTGGACACCACCTGAAAATACCAAAGAGGTTTTTCGAGTGAATCACGGTGCAGCAATGTATATTGTGCGACCAGGACTTGCAGAACTTTGGCTGTTTGATGAATTGACAAAGTTAGGATTACAGCCTGAATTGTGGCCAGGTGATGATGCTTATGATTTGCGCGTTGAAGTTGCGGGGAAAGTTTTAGCGATAGATGTCAAAGATGCTCGCAGTGCAAAACAACTGGCACGCAGATTAAATACTGATACTATTCCGTCTGAACCAAGTTGGAATGACGCTTATTTTGTTTTACCACCTTGGCGAGATTCTCAACACTACCGTCATGCGTTGCAAGTCAACCTGAAGCCTAATGTGCCAGTTTTATGGGCAAATGATTTGCTCACTCGTATTAAAGGAGACATTGCTAAATGAAGGATGCAAGGTGGTACTCACAACTTTATCAAGACCAATTCAAGGAGACATGGAAGCAACTTGAGCGAGATCAACCGCAAGATGTTTGGTTAAAGTTTACTGATTTTGTACGTATAGAATTGGCTCTTTATGCTATTGAAACAAAATTTCCGGGCATATCTGCAAAGGATTTTGGATACTTGCTTCAAGGAATCCCTGTCAACTCCCTACAGCAAAAGAAAAAACTGATTAGCCGACTGCGCGGCTATCTTCGGCATATTCGCAGTCAGGCAGTATGGCAAGATTATTTACACAAATATCTAAACGCTCCAGCTTTTTATAGAGTACGTGGCTACGACCTTAATCAACAAGATAGACCAATTCATCGGGGTATCTCATGTGCGCCTGATAGATTTAATGCCTATGGAAATTTTCTCCAAAATCCGGCTCCGCTTAAAATACGCACTGAGTATAGACCTGCACCGGCAGGTGACTATATTATTATTGACAGCAATAACAAACCACGCTCAGTCCGAATTAATGAACAATTAGCAGAATGTGGGTTGCGTTCGTTACCCAACATTGATCTGACTTTACGGCAGAGAATTTCTGCTAGAGCGATCGCCATCCCTTTTGATGATTTAATTAGCATTGCAGAAGAATTAGATCAAAAAATCCCACTCAATTGGGTACATCGTGTAAAGGATGCACTGAATGGTTTGCATAAGGTCACAAAATCAGGACTGAGAAAAGTAAACGAATTGCGTTTGAATGGCAAAGAACATTTACTAGGCCCTTGTGCAGCAGGAAAATCAACTATCTTTGCGGTCGCGGCAATTTGGTTAGAAAGGCACGATTATACTTGCGCGATTGTATACCGAGATGTGCGATCGCTCCTTAATCAAGCAGATTTATTTCATCGCGTGGGTTGTTCTCCAGGTGTTGTGATTGGTCGGCTTAATCGTGAAGAACATTACACCAGATTACTAATCGATGGTGTGGACTTCAACCACTATGCTTACACTCAATTTCACCAAGCTTGTCCATTGTCAGTTTTTCTATCTAGTCCCTTACAAATTAACGAAGAACCACCTTGCATAAAGCAGTTACAGAAATCAGACGAACCCGAAAGAGTATATGATTGTCCTTTACTTCCTGTTTGCCCACGCCATCAAGGTACACGAGATTTAGGAAAAGCTGCAATTATCTTAACAACACCTCCTGGCATGATTTATGCAGGGCCAACAGCCGTTATTCAACCAGAACAGACAGTCTGGTTAGAAACAATTCACAAAACTTGTGATGCAGTGTTTGTCGATGAAGGCGATGGTGTCCAGGCACAAATGGATTGTAGTTTTGCACCTGCTCAAGTGTTTGAAACTAACCGCTCAAAAGCTGATACGTTCTGCCGCCAGCTGTTTCAATCGCTTGCCAATGGCTCCCATGAAGGACGAATTGGTACACCTAATCCAGACAGAAGTGATGTCACATTTGCCTTTAGTCTATACTCTCGGCTGTTTAAAAATGGAACAGACTTGATGAATTTATTGCTAGAGGCTGACAGAAAACAATATAAATCGCTGAGTGGGTGGGTAGAAGGTGGACAATTTTTTGCAGGATGGCAAATCTTCGGATATTTGGCAGATATCCTTAGTGGTCAAGAAAGTGGTGATAGTCAAAGAGATGAGTTATTCAAAGCTTTCATTACCTTTCGCTCAAGGCCAACACAACCAGATACTTATCTACTCCATGATGCTCAAAAAAGCATTGTTCAAGGGTTAGTTGACATTTTGGCTGCTACTGAAGATGTACAGTTTACTCAGCATTTAGGGCAACAGAATCATGGCTCTAACTATATAGGCTGTTTAGTAGAAATCGATCCAAAAGATAACTACGACAAAAAACAAGATCCTAAATCTTATCTTCAGCAGATATAGGACTCATATTTGATCCCTGAAAAAAACTCAGTACACCTCTGTTACTTCTTTTCCCGTTCCCTGTTCCCTGTTAAGAGTTCTCTACCTACGCAAATAATTTCAATAATCAAGTCGGATTCCTATAGCAACTAGATTTGGACGTTTGGTGAAATGTTTTACTTGGGAGGTAAATGACAATGCAAAATCTCCCATACCTAAATTAATTAATACCTTAACTGATTTAGTATTAGTAGATTTATTAAATATGCCCCCTGCCTACGAACACTTTGATGATCCCAAACTTGATAATAAGGGTAATCCTCAACCACCAACCATTTATCCACCTCCACCAGAACAATTTGTTGAGGTCTGTCTTTGGGTAGAACGCTTCAACCGCAAGACAGGATTAGAAGGAAAATCAGGGAAAACTGCTTACGCTGTTGCTGTTTTACCGGATGGAAAACGCGTTGTTTATTTCCCTGGCGTAAATAAAAATCAATGGATGAATTGGCAAGATGCGATCGCTCAAACTGGAAATCCCATGCCAAAATTTCAAGCGCGACATATTGAACAAATTTTAGATGCGATCGATAATTATTTTACGAATCAACCTGTAATCCTGACAGTTAAGGCTGAATCAACTAGGCTGTGTTGGCCTTGGCTGCAAAACAAACAACATATTATTGGTGATATTCAAGTTCCGATTGAGTCCAAAGATGGTAGCAGGAAACAAAAACAGTGGCGACCTAAAAAATGCAAGCTACAAATAGTCCGAATCCGTGAACCATACGAAATTGGTATTGGTTATGCTTTAAATCCCAAATGTCCTGCTGATAAGAACCTTGACCCCAAAGGCGAGGATATGATTACAGATGCGATTTTTCAAATTCCAACAGCACCAAAGACACCACCAACTTTTATTTCTAGCGCACAAAAACCGCAAACCAGTAAAGGAATAGCCAAGGGTGCATCTAAATTAGGAGGTATGCGAATTGCAATTTCTAGTGAGACTCTAATTGATGAGGAAACGCAGAAACAGAGCAAAATAAAGAAAGTTACATTGGTAGATCCAGAACCCAGAAAACGTTTTGCTTACCCACTACCAAGAGAAATCTGCATTCTTTGGCATAGCGAAGATATCTTACCCGCGCTCATTGCTCAACATACTCATGATAGTCGTTATCGTATGCCTCACTTTCCAGATGCAACAGAACTACCCATGAGTGGTGCTTTAGCAAAATGATTGGGCGATCGCATTAAGATGCTTGCAGAAGCAGAAACAGAAGATGATTCTGAGGGTGAAGAAGAACTAACTGAATAGTTTTATTTTGGCGATCGCCTTACTGTTTGGGATGAAGTCATGCGATCGCTTACACTAGGTCTGTATATCCGTAACTCAAGGACTAGTTTGGCCTTCCCAGACTAAGCCACAGCAACACATTCCATCTTGTTTTTAATGACTAATTCCTTTCAGCTTCAGCTGTTCAACTCAAATTCTGATGATTGTCCCAAAATTGTCAGAGAAAGGACAGGTAGTTTTATTGATAACATGAAATTACCTGTTCATCGCTGGTTTCGCTATTCTGCGGGTTTTTCTGCTGCTTGGGTTGAAGAATTAATCAAAGATTTAGCTCCTCAAACTATTCTTGATCCATTTGTAGGGTCTGGTACTGTTTGTATTGTTGCTGATAAGTTAGGTGTTAGTTCCTACGGTGTTGAAGCACATCCTTTCGTTTATCGGCTTGCGAAAGGAAAGCTTTCATGGAATCTAGATATTGATACTTTTTTAGAAGTAATCAATGATATTAAGCATTTGGCTACTAACCTTAAACTAAAATTACCAGAAAATCTTCCTGATCTACTAAATAAGTGTTATACAGATGAGACGCTAATAAACCTTTTGAAAATTAGGCAAGCATATCTAGAAATATCTCCAAATTTATCTAATGAATTACAGTTTCTTGTTTTTCTCACAATTAATGCTATTTTACGTCCATCAAGTTATGTAGGGACGGCACAATGGCAATATGTTCTACCTAATAAAAGAAAAATCAAAACTTGTGAACCATTTGATGCTCTAGAGAAACAAGCTTATCTGATGCAAGAGGATATGCTTTTGATGCAGTCTCTTACCAAAGTTAGTAGAGCTAATCTTATTCAAGGAGATGCTAGAAATCTACAATCTATTCCAGATAAATTAATTGACTTAGTTATCACATCTCCACCCTATGCCAATAACTATGATTACGCAGACGCTACACGTCTAGAAATGACCTTTTGGGGCGAAATTAATTCCTGGGGAGACTTGCATGAAGCAGTGCGGAAATTCTTAATACGCTCTAGTTCGCAACACGTTTCTAAAGAGCGTCTGAACCTAGATGATTTGATAGCTAAATCTATTATTGAACCCATCAAAGATGAATTAATTCCTGTCTGCAAAGAGTTAGAAATCGTGCGAGGCACTAAGGGCGGTAATAAGGCATATCATACTATGATTGCTGCTTATTTTGCAGACATGGGATCTGTGTTCCACTCTCTGCAACGAGTTACGACATCGGATTGTAAAATTTGTATGGTAGTAGGAGATTCAGCCCCTTATGGTGTATATGTGCCTGTGGAAAAGTGGCTCGGTAAATTGGCTCTTGCAGCAGGATTTGAGTTTTGGAATTTTGAGCAAATTAGAGAACGAAATGTTAAGTGGAAAAACAGAAAACATGATGTTCCACTACATGAAGGCAGACTTTGGATAGAAAGCAATATTATGGCACAATCACCATCACATAAATTTGGTCAAGCCCTGGGCAAGCTTCTGGAAGATATTGTACTTGACGATATTCTTAAACCTCGACTACAGCAGTTTGCTCAAAGCCAAAACTATTATCTTGATTACCAAAAATCTCGTCCAGCTAGAACTGGAAAAAAGGTAACTTGGGCAGATAAGTATGGCAACAAACATGATTTAGATTTTGTTATTGAAGTTGATGGTACAGATGATAAACTGGGTAGACCAGTAGCATTTATTGAATCTGCATGGCGTAGATATACAAAACACTCCAAGAACAAGGCTCAAGAAATACAAGGAGCTATATTACCAATTATTGAACTTCATCATCTGTCAGCACCATTTTACGGAGTAGTGTTAGCTGGAGACTTCACAAAACCAGCTTTAGAACAATTGAGAAATAATGGCTTCGCGGTTATTTATATTCCTTATAAAGAAGTAGTGTCTGCATTTAAAATTATTGACTTTGACGTTGCATTTGATGAAGAAACTCCTGATGAAATTTATACTACGGCATCAAAGAGATTAGCCAGTCTTACTAGTTCAGAGAAAGAGAAACTTAGACAGGCTCTAATGCAAGTTTCTCAAAAAGAAGTAGACACTTTCATGACAACACTCAGAAACTGTCTTGAGCGTTACATTACTAAAATAGTTATCATCCCACTTTTCGGAGTGAGATATGAATTTGGGAGTATTGATGAAGCACTTTTAGAATTAAATAATACAGTTGATATTGATATTCCTGGTGGTAGGTTTGAAAAATTTGAAGTTATTGTTGATTACAACAACAATGACACAATTAGGGCAAATTTTCAGAATAAGGCTGTGCTAGCGGATTTTCTTAGAAAGTTGGAAAGCTAGGTGTGTTTCTTAAGTCATGCGATCGCCTATCCAATCAAGCAAATAGCTGTTTACTAGGTACATTAGCGGAGCTTACTTGCTAATCAATATAAATGAACGAGGAACTGTTAAGCTACCCTAATGGATATATCATCCCGTAATCAAAGCACTGCAAAACTATGGCTTACAGTGACTTTACTCTAGAAAAAGCGGCTGCTGTTTTGGGAATCACTACCCAAGCAGCTGATCTGTTTCCCCAACTTGTACCGCTTTCTATACCTGCTTGGTTGAATGAAACTCTCAAAAAGCAAACCCAATTATTTTTAATTAGTGAAAAAGCTCGAAGTGAGTTCATTATTGCACCAATTCTACTAGCTTGCCGCGATATCAGCCAAGATAGGTTAGCCATTTTTTCTGGGCAAAGACTTGATGTTGATCCCACACAAGGTTTAATTGGGGAATGTGATTTTATTCTCGCATTAGCTCCAGCGTTACCGCCATTGAGATCGCCAATTATCACTATTGTAGAAGCCAAGAAGAATGATGTTGAAGCTGGGTTAGGACAATGTATCGCTCAAATGGTAGCCGCAGATTTATTTAATCGTTCATCTAACCAAGCAGAAAAACCTGTGTATGGATGCGTAACAACAGGAGAAGTATGGCAATTTCTGCAACTTTCTCAAAAAATAGCTTTCGTTGATCAGCAGAGATATTACTTGGATAATGTAGGGGCTATTTTGGCTATTGTGCAGACAATTTTTCAGCGATTCAGTAGTCAGTAATGTTTGTTGAGTGCGTTAGCATAGTTTACCGTAGCGATCGCCTAGTTAGTGCATTCTGTTTATTGGCTGCTGCCGTCAAGTTTATCATAGCGATCGCCGATGGTGTGTCTTTTGTGCTATCACTCTTTGGATAACCAAGAAAAATACACAACAAAAGACATTTCAGAGAGATTACATAATCCCCAAGAGTTCAATCACTTCAGATAAATGATTCCTAACTTTGTACAAGTTTAGTAATTTCTCTTGGTCATATCTTTTCGGGTATTCCATACGTCTACCCTCAAAAGTCACCCTCAACAATGCTGACTGTTCCGGTGTGAGTGTTCCCATTTGATCTAGAATCTCAGTCATTATCTGTAATTGGTCAAAGGTAGGACGGATTAACCCTCTTCTTTCCTCTAACTGTTGCAGGGCTAGAGATGGAAACGCCATAAGGGTAGTGAGGTAACTTGTCTTTTGTCCTCCTGTTCCCGTAGGTCGTAATCCGTACCGTTTAACCAACAGGCTTAATTCTGGAATCGTTAACAATTCCAACTCTTGACGTGAAAACACCATAAAATAGTATTGCCCTCTTTAAAAGTGGTATCGGTGGTTTACAGTTTTCCAGACACATAGACCACCGATTTAAAAGTCTAATCGATTGCATACAATCAATTCAACCGATATTTATATTTATATATAAATGCCTAACCCCAAAGGAACACCTGAAAATTTAGAACCAGGAATACGGAAAGGTGAAGAACCGATGACAGCTAATCTCAGTTTTCGCGTCACCGAATCAATGAAACAAGCGGTACAAGCACAAGATGACCCCGCACAGTTTTGCAGAGATGCAATACAGAAAGCTTTAGACGAAACTAGCAACCAATAGCAAGTAGGATGCGTCAGCATTAACTAATTTTCACGATAAAATAGTTTACCCAAGCTGACGCACCCTACAGAACTGAATGAGGGTTTAATTAATCAGGCGATCGCCTACTCTGTGTGTTTTATCCGTTAGCGTAGTTTACTGTAGCGATCGCTTACTTTAGCCATGAGTGTGTTAGCACAGCTTACCGCAGGTATCGCCTCGGTTAATTTTAATTTGGATGTTTTATTCAAAATTCAAAACTATATCTAGCGCAGCACGAATTTTTTCCCAATATTCATCTTCCAAAATACCTATTAACCCTAATATTCGACTATGATCGACACTACGAATTTGTGCAACATCAATATAGCGGTCTTGGTCTAAACCATTGTTTGTTGTAGCTTTGACATTCACTACATAAGGGGCTTTTTTAGTTCCTGGTCGAAATGGCATCACTATAGTTAAAGAACCATATTGATTCATCACATCATTCTGCACTATTAGGCAAGAACGTGTTTTTTGAACTTCTGCACCCACGGTTGGATCAAGTGATACCCAGCGAATTTCCCCTCGTCGATAAGTTAAAACACCGTTAGGCATTATTCAATACCATCTCCCACAACGGCACCCCAAGCTGCTATTTCTGCCTGATATTCAGGGTTTTCATTATCTTCTTTGAGTGCTGCAATTATTTCTGCTTCTAAAACCGCGCGACGATGTTCTGCTAAAACAGCATTAACATAGCCACTCCGGTTGGGAGTATCTCCAGCTAATGCAGCCTGTCGGTCAATAAAAGCCAGAATCTCATCATCAAGGGTAATAGTAACTTTTTTAGCCAAGAATATTCCTCCTTAGCCTTACTATATTATCTTACTAAGTTATCTTAACATTAAGACAGACTGGAATAATTAACCAATATGAACAATACCTCAAAGACGAACTGGGAGAAACTTGATTCCTTGTCAGAAGAAGAGATTGATACATCAGATATTCCACCTTTGACTGAGGAGTTTTTTAGCAAGTCTCGCTGGTGGAAGCCTGTTTCATCATTGAGTGTTCTTGTCAAGATAGACCCTCAAACATTGGCTTGGTTTCAGTCTCAGGGTGAAGATTATGAACAGAAAATGGCTGCTGCATTGCGGATATATGCACAAGCTCACCAAGTAGAATCTGAATGAGGGTTTAATCAATCTAGGCGATCGCTTACAGTAGGTGGTTGGTGCGATCGCCTATTGAATCAAGGTAATTGCATGATGTTTATTGAGTGCGTTAGCGTAGCTTACCGTAGTGATCGCCATGAATGGTATGCAAAGTGATTAGTGTTGATTAGTGTTGCTACGATGAAAACTTATTTGTAAATTTACAGAACTAAAGAGTTATTGCGGTAGTTCTACTACAAAAGCTTGAGATAGAAAAGATTAAGTTATTTGCAAAACTTAAATTTTATGGTTCTAACTAACGCGGGTGATGATAACAACAATCTCATAAAAGCAACTCTTGAGTGGATAGCTAATGCTGGGATTAACGGGTTAGGAGTTTTGCCACCAGCAAAAACAGTTGCAGCCGACTACCTGAGCAAAGCGGCCAGTGTTGAAGATGCCATTAAATCAATAATTGCATGGAGAACTACTTATGCTGCTGGTACAGGTTTTATCACTGGATTAGGGGGTATTGCAGCAATGCCTATTACTATTCCGGCAGGTTTAGCCGCATCCTATGCTATTGGAGCAAACACTGCTGCTGCAATAGCTCACCTGAGAGGATATGATATTCACTCGGAACAAGTTAGAACAATGGTTCTTTTATGTCTCATAGGCGAAGCAGGCGAAGAAATTCTGAAAACCGCAGGCATTACAATCGGCACAAAGGTTTGTCAAAATCTAATCAAACAGATACCTGGTAAAGTTCTAATTGAAATCAATAAAAAAATTGGATTCCGACTAATCACAAAAGCTGGGGAAAAAGGTGTAATTAATATTATGAAAATGTTGCCTCTAGTGGGTGGTGTTGTTGGTGGCACGTTTGATGGCGTGTTTGTGAATAGTTGTGGAAAAACGGCAAAAAAAGTATTTGTCAAAGCTGGAGGTAAATGAAATAAAATTCAAACCGATCGCACTCGCTTAATGAAATGATGAGGGTGCGATCGCCCAACCTACCCAAATTAATCTAAAATAATATCAATCAAAATAGTCTTTTATTTTACAATTTTCATCTAAGCAAAATTCAAGCAAAACCCAAAAACCAGACCCGATAAGAGTTATATTGTCTTAAACCGCAAAAATATATTGTTCTCAGATAACTCTACAACCTGCATTTAGGCTAAAAATAGACTTATTTTTCTCCCATCACCAGAAAATATTGATTTATCTGACATCTGTACCCCATCGCTAGGTTCGGAGTAATCCCAAGAGTGCATTTGACGGAAGGGAAGACCCATCTTTTGGAAGACGTACTTCTCTTTAATACCAGAAGCGATTAAATCAGGCTTCTTAGCTTTAACGAACTCTTCAAATTCGTATGCGGTAACGTCATCGTAAATGATGGTGGCGTTATCGATGTAGTGGGTGGTACGTTTGTAGTCGTCGTTGTGAGCGAATTCGTAACCTGTACCGATAACTTTGATACCCAAGTCTTCAAAGGCGGGAACAACGTGACGAGGACGTAGACCACCTACGTACAACATTACGGTGTTACCTTCGAGGCGGGGACGGTACTTCTCAAGTACAGCATTCATTACTGGTGTGTACTTAGCAATTACCTTCTCAGCGTTTTCTTGAATCTTGGAATCAAATTTAGCTGCGATTTCACGTAAGGAAGCAGCAATCTTGGTGGGGCCGAAGAAGTTGAACTCCATCCAAGGCATACCGTAAGCTTCTTCCAAGCTACGGCAGATGTAGTTCATAGAACGGTAGCAGTGGATCAGAACTAACTTAGCAGCAGGCCCTTGGATTAACTCGTTGAGTGTACCATCACCAGACCACTGAGCTACTACACGTAAGCCCATTTCTTCCAACAGCATCCGGCTTGCCCAAGCGTCACCACCGATGTTGTAGTCACCGATTAATGCTACGTCATAGGGGCTTGGCTCGAAGTCAATTTTGTTTTCTTTCTTAGCCTTGTCAAATTGTGGGAAGATCCAGTCACGGATAGCGTCGTTAGCGATGTGGTGTCCTAAAGACTGAGACACACCACGGAAACCTTCGCAACGTAGGGGTACAACTGGCTTACCAATTTGCTTAGAAGTTTTCTTAGCAACAGCTTCGATGTCATCCCCAATTAGACCGATGGGACATTCAGATTGAATGGAAACACCACGGTTGAGAGGGAAGAGAACTTCTAGTTCTTCGATGAGTTTAGTGAGTTTTTTGTCACCACCGAATACGATGTCGCGTTCTTGGAAGTCTGATGTAAAGTGCATGGTACCAAAAGAGTTGATACCTGTTACACCTACGTAGTAGTTACGACGACCAGACCAAGACCAGTAACCGCAACCTACAGGCCCGTGGCTGATATGGATCATGTCCTTAATAGGACCCCAAACCACACCTTTAGAACCTGCATAAGCACAACCACGAGCGGTCATTACACCAGGAACGGATTTGATGTTAGACTTAACGCCGCAGTCAGATTTGCCTTCTTCGTGAACGTTGAGGTGTTTTTCGCGTTTTTTGCGAGATTTTTCGGGATAAGCTTGGAGAACTTCTTTAATAAGTTCTTTATTTTCATCTAAAAGATTCTGGTTTTCTGGAGGTGTCATAGTCTGCCTCAATGACTCTTACGAATGGGGAAATAGAACAGATATAGGGAGAAGGAGAGGGAGATGTGGGGAAGGGAGAGTGGGAAGGGGAATTACTTCCGCATCTTCCTTTCTCCGTGTCTCCTAATTACGGCATGACTTATTTGGTAGCTTCTGCGGGCTTACCGATGATGTCAGCGTGCTTGGTATCGTCGTCTAAGATACCGTATTCGATCAACAGAGCTTCTAATTCATCCATTTCCATTGGGGTAGGAATGGTGAGTTTGTCGTTGTTGATGATCTTCTTAGCTAATGCGCGGTATTCTTGAGATTGGTTGCTGTCAGGAGCGTACTCGTTAACTGTCATACGACGCAATTCAGCGTGTTGAACGATGTTGTCACGAGGTACGAAGTGAATCATTTGGGTGTTCAAACGTTCAGCCAAGTTTTCGATCAATTCAGCTTCACGGTCAACTTTACGGCTGTTACAGATCAAACCACCTAAGCGTACACCGCCGGAGTGAGCATATTTCAAAATACCGCGAGCGATGTTGTTTGCAGCGTACATCGCCATCATTTCACCGGAGGTAACGATGTAAATTTCTTGTGCTTTACCTTCACGGGTAAGAGCAGTGATATGCTCTTAATAGCCGAAAATGTTCATTTTTAACAATGTTTGCTGTCATCAATGTCAATGATGGACAGTTTTTTTATTAGGGTAAATCTAGGGTATGAACAGAACACAGGAAGCATTTGCCGATTTTCAACAAACAGCCATCACTGATGGAGGATATTTAGGCAGAATGCAAGCAGTCACAAATCAAGAAAATCACCTAGCGGAAAAATTGGAAATCGAGTTAAAGGCGGTAAATGCTAGACTAAAAGCTGCTAGGGTGAATGTTTCCATCAGAAAATCTGGTAAAGCACTACAACTGAGAACTACCCTACCCATTAAACCAGGAGATATTGATAAAAACAGTATAGGAACAAAGCAATACGACATTTCCTTGGGTATCCCATTTAATTTTGATGGGTTAAATACTGCTGAAGAAGAAGCCCATGAGTTAGGAAGGCTAATAGCAAGAAAACAATTTCAATGGAATGATAAATACTTAGGCAAGACTCGTAAGAAAACTACAGCAAAAACAATTGGTGATTTGATTACAGATTTCGAGAACAATTATTTCCAAACTCGAAAACGTACTTTGAGAAGTGAAAATACATTTAATAGTTATCGTTATATTGCTCAAACACATTTGCCCAAGGATAAACTAGCAAACAATGCCAATTTTATTGAAGCTGTAAACTGTTGTAATTCATCAGATAGTGTCAAAAATGAGTTAATTAAAGTTATTAGGGTGTTGTGTAAGTGTTATGGTTTAGAAGTTCCAGAATTAAGTAATCTGAAAATAAAACCTAGTTCTACCCGCAAGCGTGATATACCGACTGATGCAGAAATAGAACAGGAATATCTCAAGTTTGAGACTTATGCTATTAATCGTCCCAGTAAGTTGCTGACAAGGGAAGATAGAAATAATTGGCAGTTGTGGCGTTGGGTATATGGAATGTTAGCAACCTATGGATTAAGACCTAGAGAAATTTTTCTCAATCCTGATTTAGATTGGTGGTTATCACCAGATAATACGATGAATACTTGGCGTGTGAATGAAGAATGTAAAACAGGTGAAAGGGAAGCTTTGCCTTTATATCCCCGTTGGGTAGAAACTTTTAACTTAAAAACGGATATAGAAGCAATTGAGTTATTGAAAGCAAAAATCCAAAATAAAGTTTCTACTCAACAGATTAATTCAGCGCGACATGGTACAGACCGATGGTTTAGATTTGTCGGTATTACTTTTCAACCCTATGATTTACGTCATGCTTGGGCGATTCGAGCGCATTTAATGGGAATACCAATTAAGGCTGCTGCTGATAATTTGGGTCATTCGGTGAATATGCACACATCAATTTATCAAAAATGGTTTAGTTTAGAAAATCGCAAGGTTGCCATTGAAGAAGCAATTAAGAAAAAGTCTAAGGTGCAAGAATTACAAGATATGGTGATTGAGCTTCAGCAAGAAAATGAGAAGTTGAGGTTAGAAAATGAGAGGTTGCGCTTACAGACAAAAAATCCAGAGTTAATGCAGAAAATAAATTAAACTATGGGGCAAGTCGAGATAGGATATGATTGGTAATCAAGGCTTGGATTCTTTTTGTCCAAATATCCAAAAAGACAAAACAATAAAATTTAAGATAAGGAATGTGATAAATTATGCCTTATTGCCAATTTACTAATATTAGTAAGGTTAAAGAAGCTTTTGGGCTAAGAACACAGGAAGGTGGGAGATTTATTCCTGAAATCGAAGAAATAGAAGTATCTGTAATACTTAAGACATATCTGGAAGAAAGTCTACCAATTGCTTCTTCTGCTAGTGAAAAAGCGCGTTCAGAAGGAATTATTTATCCAATATTATTAGAAGTAAGAAGGATATTAAATCGGCAAGTTAGCTTATTTTCGGGTGAAGATTTTACAGTTGATGAATCAGTTGGACTGAATGGAATGTGTGATTTTTTGTTAAGTCGGTCTACGGAAGTATTAGAAATAGAAGCACCTGTACTTGTACTTGTTGAAGCAAAAAAGGCTGATTTAAGAACTGGGTTTGGACAATGTATTGCAGAGATGGTGGCTGCACAAAGATTTAACGCGGCAAAAAATCGTCCAATTCGGACTATTTATGGTTCAATTAGCAGTGGTACACAGTGGCGATTTCTCAAGCTAGAAAATGATTTAGTAACTATCGATTTGCTAGATTATCCTCTCCTACCTGTGGAAAAGATTGTGGGTATGTTAGTTTGGATGCTGCAAAATGCGGGATAAATGTTAGCTTAAAAAAATTTGTAAACCCAACTGAATTGATCACCATACAAAATATTGAACTTCCATAGGCGATCGCGTGGCTTGTTGCAGAAATGCTCTATCATTTAATTCTTGGGCGCAGCTCGAAGGCTAAGTCTGCGCGGTAAAAACAGACATCAAACTCGGCAAAAAAATTCATGTGTCCAAGTATCAGGGGTGCTTCCCTCGATTCTGTCCAAGCAAATGCAAGCAAAACTGGGGGAAAATCAGCAACTGTAGCTGAGAGAATTAATCCCCGTGCTGGCGAACGAGCGAGATTTCCCGTTAACTGAACTGAGACTGTTTGCTCTTCCCAAACTGCTCCCAATTGCAAGCCTAATTCGTAAGGCAAAACATTCACACTTGCACCTGTGTCTAGCAAAGCCATAGCTTCTAGAGAGCGGTTTTTGTAAGTCAAACTCAATGGCAAATAGGGCATAGTGCTAGAAAAACTAGGGGTATTACTTCGCTCAATGAAGGGAAATCTTCTACCCTCAAGCATTGTTTTCTTCCTTGTGCGCGGTAAGCATATCAGATAATGTTTGGGCGGCTTCATGGGCATCATAGGGAGACCAAACAACAGCTTCCGTCGATGCTAGTTGCTCTAATAGCAGGTTTTCCGGTTCTTGATGATGAGTTGATTCGAGATTACATCCTTCTTCTTTTGCTACCTCTAACAAGAGAAAATGGATGAGGCGTAGTTTGTCTTGGTGGGATAGCTGGCTGACAGCAGGTATTAAGTGATTGAGAGACATATTGCCACTGATTAAAAGTTCGATGATTTTTCTATGATAATAGCAACTATCAATACTTTAACTTTGCTCACCGCATATATCACTGCATCAAGTATCAATTAAATTTGCGATCGCATAATTTGCCTTATCATGTTTATGGTTTCCCTTTTTGAAAATTTTACGCGAATATGTTCAAGTTTTTCTAAATTATTCTTATAAATCCTCTGGTTTTAATCCTGTTTTTTTAGCGATGCGAGCGAGCATTTTCGAGCCAATTTCATCACTATCCCGAAACGCAAATACATAGTCATCCCAACCTTCTCTTTCTAAGATTTTATGCGAACCTGTTTGTCTTTTAACGATCCATCCAATTTTTTCTAGTGCAGCTAACACTTGTCTGGCTTTTGTTGATGACCATTGGCTCATATCACCATCCTTTATGCTGCAATAAAGGTGAGACTGGTTAAACCTAAGCTAATTTCGCCATGTTCGAGTTTGTCAGCAATCACTCGCAGAGCTAAAGCCTGCACATTAGAGATGGCTTGTTGTTGAGTCGCAGCATAAACCATTACGCCTGGTATTTCTATAATCTCTGCAATCCAACGACCGTCATCTTCTTGTTCAACTTCAATAGTTAAGTGAGTAGATATCGGACTTTGCACTATATCAACTCCATTCGTTCTGTCTACATAAGAATAACTAATAACCAGATGAATACCAAAGACATTCTAACTTGGCGATCGCAAATCTTGCTCCAGCATTAGTAGTACAAATACTCATCCCTGCATTGCGATCGCTCTAGGTATGTTAACTAGGGGAATTTTAGGTCTGATTTTACTATCCCTTTATGATTTTATGGCGATCGCTTTCCACCCCAATTGGTTTTTCTTCCTATCTAATTTTTTCGCCACAATCAGATGTACCTCTTGCCCATCCTTAAACTGACTAGCTAACTCAGGTGAAACAAAAGCATCTCCAACGAAACCAAATCCATTTTGATGTAACCGCAGAACACCAACCACAAGAGAAATATTGCCTGTTTGGCGAAAAGGAACTGCAAACACTTGGTACGGATTGATGTGATCGCCGTGTCTTGCACATATCATTTCTATAGACATTCCAGGTTTCATAGTTTGTATAACCGGAAAATCAGTGTATGCGAGTGTAAATTGCTTTTGTGGATTTAAGTAAATAAAAGCTTTTGCTTCGTGATGGTGATCAACAATTCCATATATACGGTCTAGCTGATCAAAATAAATACCTGACTGACGTTTTTCAATCAAAACTACAGTTCGATGTTCACCAGTTTCATCAACGGTTACTGTGACTGGCTCACCAATTTCAAGATTTAAGTTATTGAGCAAACCTCGTGCTGGACTGGCTAATTCTTGAGAACATCTGTTAGATAACAACCCAAATTTGGCCATTTGCTTACCACTTTGGGTTGTAAATATACCAAGGAAGTTAGCACTATAGCGTGGACAATTTACCCAAATTACTTTCTCTGCATCAGCAGCTAAGTTTACCAAAAATTCTTTTGCAGAGATAATATCTTTTGTCTGTAAGTACCAATCAGCCTCTAATAACTCACGCAGCGACTGAGGAATTTTCCATTGGTTCTGATTGCGAGCAGTAAAAGCTTGATCAGCAGCCCATTTTGCCAAGGATATTTCACCTTGATGAGCAGCAAGCCGGCTGAGATCCTCAAAAACACCAACACCAAAATTCAAATCATTACAGGTTAAGCAAGCTTTTGCATAAAGAGCTAACGCTAGTGAGGTATCGGAACTTTCTACAACTTTACCCAACGCACGCCATGCCCAAAATTCATTGCGTTTTACTTGAATAAATGATAGCAAAAGAGCTTTAGCTTCTTCTAATCGACCTAACTGTTTTAGTAACAAAGCTTTGTTGTAGTGTAACCACTCAGGCTTTTGAACTTCTGCCTCTAAAAGTGCTTTATCTATTAGTAAAATAGCAAACTCTTGCAAATCAGAATCCTCTGTTAAATTCTGAACAATTTTGGCAATTTTTCTTGCTGCTTTCTCCACCAATGGTTCAAACACCCTGTCATTTTGCCTACCTGTACGGAAATCTTCTGGTCTGAAACTATCCATTCCAGCCCATTTCATAAACTTTGGAAGAAATTCCAAATCTTTCGGAAATCTAAGAGTTTGATCTAATAAACGACTAAAAAGAAGATCAGGTCGAGATAGGTTAAACCTATAATACTCTCCGAGGATTTGTCTTATATCCTTAGTTTGCCTTTCACTTACTGCTGCTTGAGATTGATTCGCTAAATTAACTATATTTTTGATTTTTTCGTAAAGAACCCAGCCAATACTATTACGGAGTCTTGTATCTTCTGGGTATTCTTGTAGCAGTTCATATCCTCTCGAATAAGCTTCTTCTAATCGTCCTTCTCTTCTTAATACTGTAACTTCTTGATCTGGTTGCATGATTAAATCTCCAAGGCTATATGAACTGCTTCTATAAATTCAGAATTTGAAAATCCCAGTGGAGACAACCTTGTTATAAACCCGTCTCCATCATATGAGATTTTTAATTTCATGCCATAATTTGTTGAAAATACATAATAAATTTCTTCATAATTATTATGCTCAATTGCCTGGATTGAAATTTGATGTCTTTCTAATTTATTATGTATTGTTTTGTAAATTTCTTTTTGTATTTGAGTTTCAAATACAATTTCAGATGAGATAATGTTACATACTTGATCAGCAAAATAGGAAGGATGAGAATTTATTGTTTCAACTCTACTAATTTGATATTTTCCGTTATAGTAAAAGCGTATTGAGCAAGATGCGGTGCTATCTTGGTTCTCAAAACTATAAACTTCTTGGTAATTATGATGTTTGTAAGATTTAATTTTGATAGCTTGAGCATTTAATTTATTTTTGATATACAGATAAAAGTTTCTCAAGGCTATTTCTGGAATATCAAACTCTGCAATTTTGGCAACACCTATT
Source organism: Nostoc sp. CENA543 (assembly GCF_002896875.1). Classification (GTDB taxonomy): domain Bacteria; phylum Cyanobacteriota; class Cyanobacteriia; order Cyanobacteriales; family Nostocaceae; genus Trichormus. The sequence goes on along the minus strand of NZ_CP023278.1, from coordinate 74,226 downwards.
TCAGAATTAGGATCAAATGCTATGATATTACAAGGTCGAATAGAATCAAGCTTGCTATTACTAGCATCCCATATTGCTCTATCAAAAGGTGTTATTGAGGGAATATTTGATAAAATTAGCTGATCATTGGCTATAGAAAACAAAGTATAAACCCAACGAAAATAAGTCTCATTTGTCTTCCCTTGATTAGTATCCATATTGGCAATTACAGTCCTAAATTTCTGCCCTTGCGCTCGATTAACTGTTAGCGCATATCCAAACCTCAATTGTGCTGCGTTCAGGTAAGGATCACCTCGCAAAAAATTAGCTAAAGCAACTGACTCTTCATAGTCTGATTCTTCTATGTTTGTTGTTTGTCTATTCTGCAACTGCCTAAACCTTGTCTTTGCAGAGATATAAAGTGCTAAAAGAGTATCTTTATCTATCTCAGGTTTTTCAGCATATAAATAGTCTTTCAAGCACAAAAACTCTACCTCTTGATTATTGTGAATTAAGCGTACTCGAAGATGAATAAAGTTAACTTTAATTGGCTGATCTCTGCCTTTGAGGGTTTGTATTAATGGCTGAATATCTTCCTTAACTTTTATAACTTCTGCGAAAGAATCATTTGGGACATAAATTGAACTATCGGGAATATCATGATTTTTCACAAAAAAACTATTATGGATATTTACGATGTCTCCACAGGCTATATTATGATCTCTTTGAAAAATTTTGTGCCGAATCCAATTATTAATTTCGTTTACTTTTGCATGAGAGTAAGCTAAAAATTTGGTGGAGTTTGATTCTTGCTCAAACAAAGACGTTACTAATTTATACTTATCCTCTTTTTCTTTTGGTGATGCTAGACACTGTAAATTATCTGTCATTATATGAAGATAATTAAATTTTTTATCTCTTATGCTACTTGCCAATTCTAAAGCATTTTTAATAAGCAAACTATTCTGATTTTCAGGAACAATATACTCAAGATAAACTGTTTTAACTGGACAACCAGTAATAGCGGTTATACGTTCAGAACATAAAGCTGATTCATCAATTTTACCCCGTGGAATTTGAAATGGATCGCCAATAAAAATAATTTGTCTATTTGACTTTTCGATATCAACAAAATTAAATAAATCAGTAAGAAGTTGACCACTACCATAACACCTAAGATTAGCTTCAAAATTTGCGTCAGAAACTAAATGACTATCCCCAATAATATACAAATGTCTGTCATTATTTTGATTTGTAATTAAGTCATAAATAATTTTATCTTGTTTGATTTTGGGATTTCCTGAATAAATACAAGTATAAATGCTCTCTGCTTCTGAAACAGGATACCGATAAGCTATACGACGGTTGGGTGCTAAAACTGAATAATTCCTCCCTTGCTTTAAGGCTTGATTAGCAATAAGTTTGAAAAATGCTTCTAATCCAGTTCCAATCATTCCACTCAAAATTAAAATTTTTTCTGGGGATTCCAAAAATTTGGTAATTTGTGACAGAGGAGATTGGAGATATTCTGGTAATTCAATGTCTGGAATATTATCGTCTTCAAACTGAGGGGTAACAGCTTTAGAACCTCTTCCTATTGGGATATATTCAGGAATGCTAAAAAATGAAACTATCGCTTCTAAATCGTGATGAGTCAGATCAATTTCACGACTGGTGATTTGTGCCATTCGTTCCGTTACATGATCAATATCAACTATATGAAACCAGGGGGAAATTGTACCTGGTAACTGTAATTCATCAAAAATGATAGGTTTATGAAATAGTGCTAACCCAGATATATGTCCAAAATTTGGTTGTTTACCGGATGGTAAATTAAGTCTTCCTTTCAGAAAATCAAGCAATGCAAACTTATTGTGTCTAATCTGCAAATAGGGATTTTCCTTATTCCCTCCTTTAATCTGCACATTATCTGCAAACCATTTTCCATTTTCAGAAAAATGGATATTTCCTCCGTAGTCTTTAAAGTCGATGACGGTAATACTTTTCCTTTTCAAAATAGTCGCATCTATTTCAGAACCATTACAGTAAAAGTTTCCCAGTAGGATTAACAGTTCTTCTGAATCAGCCCAGTTTTGTTCTAATTCTTTCAGCAACGCATCAAAGATACGGTTTTCATGCGTTGTCTCGAAAGGTTGTGTGCGATAAGTACGGATAACCATTTATAAAAGCAAGTTTTCGGGAAAACACTAATCTAAGTATTATACAAATATAACTTCTATTTTGGTTACTCATACGTAAGTTATACAAATTGTGTAAATTATTCATCAAAGATTATGTATTGATATTGACTTTAGGGATAATATAGGGTAAATATAACCATAAAAATAAAGTAAACTGCTAATTTTAATTAACTCTCATCAGGGAAAAATTAGGGTGATATAAAATCAAAATCTTCAGTCAATTGCATAATCAAAACTTTAGCAAACACAGCTTTACCTTCACGGATAGGCATAGCGAAACCACCGCACACAACGTCACCCAATACGTCGTAAGATACGAAGTCTAGGTCTGTGTAAGCACCGTTTTCTTCCAAGAAGTTAATAGCGGTGATAATACCACGACCAGCGCAACCTACGCCGGGTTCTGGACCACCAGATTCTACGCACTTAACACCACGGAAACCGGTCAGCATTACTTCTTCGAGTTCGAGGTCTTCTACTGCACCGCGTTCAGCAGCCAAGTGTAATACGGTGGTTTGAGCTTTGGAGTGGAGCATCAAACGGGTAGAGTCAGCTTTAGGGTCGCATCCTACGATCATGATGCGTTGACCCATTTCTGCCATAGCTGCGAGGGTGTTTTGGGAGGTGGTAGATTTACCGATACCGCCTTTACCGTAGAAAGCTATCTGTCTAATGTTTTCGTCAGTCATTGTTCTCTTTTCCTGCTAGTGTTGGTTAGTTGGTCGGTCTTTGTGTTTGGATCTCACGCCTGTTGAGCTATGGCTGTGAGGTTTGGTAGAACGTCGCCGAAGGGGGGCGATCGCTCTACGGAAAACAAGCTAGAATTTGTACTCATGATCGTTCGTTATGTAGTTGTGAAAGTTCTTGATTTAGTCCAGAGTAATAGTCCAAAGTCCAAAGCTATTTATTTTTCACTATTGACTGTTGACTATTGACTGTTGACTCTTTTACTAGACTGCTTCTACTACTAGAGTGGGGCTGACGCGATCGCGTAATCTTGATTCAACTGCTATCTTTAATGTGGCTGTAGAGCTGGCACAAGAACCACACGCGCCTTGCAGCACTACTTTGACAATATCACCGTCTAAGTCGTAGAGTTCTACATCTCCACCATCGGCTATCAAGACGGGTCTAACTTCTTCATCTAATACTTTTTGGATGAGGGCAATTTTTTGGACGCTGGTTAAGGGTCGTTTTTGCCCAGAAATAGGTATTTCTTTCGCTGGAGTTACGCTATTTGTGTTGAGATTCGTTACGGCGTTCTTTTCCTTTACATCTTTAATGATATCATCAATTTTAGCGAGACAGGAACCGCATCCGCCACCAGCTTTGATGTAATTTGTTACTTGTTCCGCACTGGTAAGGTTATTTTCGATCACGACGCGACGAACTTTGTTTTCACTAACACCAAAGCAAGTGCAAACTAAAGCCCCTTCATCATCGTCATCGTGGGCAGCCAGAGGAATGCCACGATAGTTATAGATAGCAGCTTCTAGAGCTTCTTGCCCCATCACAGAGCAGTGCATTTTAGCTTCTGGCAAGCCACCGAGGTAATTAGCAATGTCTTTATTTGTTACTTTCAGAGCTTCATCTAAGGTCAGACCCTTAATCATTTCGGTTAAGGCACTTGAAGAAGCGATCGCACTGGTGCAGCCAAAAGTTTGGAAGCGAGAGTCCAGAATCTTATCAGTTGCGACTTCAACCTTGATGTGCAATCTCAGCGCATCACCGCAAGCAATACTCCCTACTTCACCGGTGGCAACCTTCACGCCAGGTTCGCCGTTTTCTTCGATGACTCCCTGATTCTTGGGATCGTAAAACAGTTCTAATACTTTATCTGTGTAGTCCCACATGGCCTATTTTGGATTTTAGATTTTGGATTTTGGATTGCTGGCTTGGGGATTGGGGATTGGTGATTGGGGATCGGGTACTGGGAAAACTCTTGCCTAGTCCCCAGTCCCTAGTCCCCAGTCCCCAGTCCCTTACCTATGAGCCAATGTTTGTTCTTGTGCTTGCAGCCAACCCGCTTCGTCATTTTTGAAGGGCGAGAGAGCGCGGAGGCGTTCGACAATTTCGGGCATGACTTCGATGACGCGATCGATTTCAGCTTCCGTAGTGTAGCGGCAAAGACTAAAGCGAATCGAACCGTGGAGGGTGGTGTATGGTAAACCCATTGCCCGGAGGACGTGGGACGGTTCCAGCGACCCAGAGGTACAAGCCGAACCAGATGAGGCACAGATGCCATATTTATTTAATAAGAGCAGGATTGCTTCGCCTTCAATGTATTTAAATCCGATGTTAGTGGTGTTAGGCAATCTCTGCGTAATGTCACCATTAACTTCACACTCAGGAATCTTAGCGAGTAAGGTTTGTTCGAGGCGATCGCGCAGCCGTTTTTCTCTCTTAGTCGCTTCTTCTAAATGCAGCATTTCTAACTCTGCTGCTTTCCCTAAGCCGATAATTCCTGGTACGTTCTCTGTCCCTGCGCGTCGGCCTCTTTCTTGGTGTCCACCAAGCAGCAAGGGACGGAATCTCACGCCACGGCGCACATATAATGCACCAATACCTTTAGGAGCGTGAATTTTATGACCAGACATAGTTAACATATCTATGGTGCTGGTCTTCATATTCAGAGGTATCTTACCTACTGCTTGCACTGCGTCTACATGGAAAATCGCGCCCTTGTCCTTCACCCGCATCCCAATCTGCTCAATGGGGAATACAGTTCCGGTTTCGTTGTTGGCATACATAATCGTCACCAGGGCGGTGTTACCTGTCAACGAGGCTTCTAGTTCATCTAGATCCAATTGCCCCTGACGATTTACAGACAGATATGTAACACTATAGCCTTGGGTTTCTAATTGTTTGCAGACATTGAGGACTGCGGGGTGTTCAACTTGGGTGGTGATGATGTGGCGTTTTTCGGGTTGGGCTAATAAGGCGGCGCGAATAGCAGCATTATCACCTTCAGTTCCACAACTTGTAAAGACAATTTCCGATTCATCAGCACCCAATAGGGCTGCAACTTGTTCTCTCGCTGTTCTCACAGCCTTGGCCAGTTGCCCGCCGAAGGTGTGCATACTAGATGGATTACCGTAATATTCGGTCAAGTAGGGCATGATAGCCTCTACAACTGCTGGGTCTACCTTAGTGGTAGCATTATTATCCAAATAAATAACACTCATGTTTATACCCCTAAGATTTCACCCTGATGCTTTTGTAATTGTTCGGAATATTTCTGAGAATAACAATTAAACCAACGTTCCCAATAGTCTTGTTTTTTTGTCAATTTCGCTATAACTCGGTTATATTTAGCAAACCAACTTTCCCAATAATCGCTAGGCACTTTAACGCAACCATCACAGGTGGGACAACCAGCTTTACATTGTGGGACGGTGTGGATGCTGCCAACACAATTTGTGCATAATTCGGGGTCAATCCACCGCTTACCGTCTTCACCAACTTTGATTGCATCAGTGGGACATACAGACAGACAAAGCTTGCAGGAAATACATTGGCCAGTAATTGTGTAAGCCATGACTATTCTCCTTGATGGGGATTGGGGATTGGGGATTGGGTACTGGGGATTGGGTACTGGGTACTGGGAAAACATCTTACCCAGTCCCTAGTCCCTAGTTCCTAGTCCTTATTTCCTTCCTTGACGTATTGTTCGTGAAACTCTAAAGCAACTTTCTCAATCACGTCGTAAGCTTCTACAGTCTGTATGCCAGCTTGGAGCAGTTTTTCTTTGGGGGATTCGCCAATTTTGGCAACTAAAACTGCTTTGCAATCTGCGATTGTTTTCACAATATTGTCAAATGTGGCAGCTTCGCCGTATCCACCTTGACAATAATGGTCTACCTTACGGTGACTGATGAACCGAACTTCAGTCCCATCCACTTCGTAAACTTGGAATTCTTTGGCGTGACCGAAGTGTTGGTTAACTAAGCCGCCGCCTTTGGTGGCGACTGCAACTAGAATTTTGGGACTATTAGCAGCTTGTTGTTTGTTAGCTAATACTTTTTCTTTGGCGGTTTTGAGTTCTTCTCTAAATTTCTCAATACCTGCGTGGACTTCTTGGCGTTTGTCGAAGTCGTATTCTGCGGGCATTTCCAGGAATTTATCTTTGGTAAATTCTTGGCTGCGGTCTTCTCCTAATAAGCCTACAGCATCGGCACGGCACTGGCGGCAATGGCGCATCATTTTCATGTTGCCAGCACATTGGTCTTGAACTGACTTAAGTTCTTTTTGTGTGGGGCCGCGTTGACCGGTTAAGCCGAAGTATGTACCATGTTCTGGTGCAGAAATTAGGGGCATGATATTGTGCAGAAATGCACCGTTTTCCCGAATGACTTTGTTGACTTCCACTAGGTGTTGGTCGTTAATGCCGGGAATCATCACGGAGTTAACTTTGCACAAGATATCAGCTTCTTTGAGAGCTTGTAAGCCTTCTAGTTGCTTTTCTAGGAGAAGTTTCGCGCCTTCTATGCCTCTGTAACGTTTGCGTTTGTAGTGAACCCAGGAATAAATCTGCGCGCCGATTTCAGGGTCAATAGTGTTGAAAGTAATTGTAACGTGATCTATATTCAGTTGTTTAATACGATCAATATGTTCTGAAAGCATCAAACCATTGGTTGAGAGACACAGCTTAATATCTGGGGCTTTGTCTGCAATCAACTCAAAGGTGCGAAAAGTCTTTTCTGGATTCGCTAAAGGATCGCCAGGGCCAGCAATTCCTAAAACGGTCATTTGAGGAATTTTGCCGGCGATAACTAGAACTTTGTGGGCGGCTTCTTCGGGTGTGAGTAGTTCGCTGACTACTCCAGGACGACTTTCGTTAGCGCAGTCATATTTACGATTACAGTAGTTGCACTGAATGTTACAGGCGGGAGCTACTGCAACGTGCATCCTGGCGTAATGATGATGAGCTTCTTCGCTATAGCAAGGATGTTTAGCAATACGTTCTTTGAGCTTTTCATCCATTTCCACGGTGGCGCTGCTGTTGCTGTTGCATCCGCAACCACCTGATTTTGCTTGGGTAGGTGTCGATTCAGTAACGGAAGAGCCTGTAACTGGTGGTGTCATTGAATTTCGCAAAGGTCGGTGGACTAGCTGCCACTGTGGGAGATGAAGAATGAAGTCGAGGCTGTCACACTGCCCGCAACAGTTTTATCTGTAGCGATCGCTATTACACTTATTTAAGGTGTTTCGCTCAGTATGGCAGGTTATGAAGTCCTGGGGTTTCGGCTGGTGTGTGTCAACTTTGAGTTGTTGGTAGAATGTGTGTCCAGCCGCGACTTCTATTCGTGAAGGCATAGTGCTATCTCATCCCTCCACTCACTTTTCGCTTTTGTTTTGTGTAGAAGCGTTAAGTGATTGGCGATATAAGATTTATAGCAGTCGTCTTTGACAGTCACGACGCAACACTCTGGAATAGAATTTATTGGATTTATTAAGGGAATACTCAAAATCTAAAAACATGATTTTGAGGTGTTTACAAGAATTAAAAAAATATTTTTGGGTAGAGGTTCTAGTATTTTCTAATTGGGGTACGAGTATTTATGGAAAGGGGTTCAGGATTTAGTTGTACTCATATGTAACCCAATCACAGCAAAGGTTTGAGGGCTGTTTGGGCTGATTTGTGACTATACAATTTTGTACTCAAACCCTCCTGAATTACTGTTCAAAGTCTTGATTTACAAGGGATTTAGGAGGGAAAAACTGGAGTAGATTACGTTGTACTACTCCAGATACGTGCGAAATTCAATTCTGTATCCAACATATCATTTTTTTTTAGATAAAAATGCAATTTATATTTTTTTAATTATTAATTAAAAATGATGGTCAATAATGTTCGTAACTCATATATATCAAGCTTTATAGATTCTCGGACATAAGATTATTAATGCAGATTATTTTCAATAATTTCAACTTTTTTTCTGTTTTTATTCTAGGTTTAAATACCTGAAGATATGAGGAATTGAGTATTTGTTTGGTGAGGATGTGAGAAAGATCAGGAAAATAGAAATCCTTTGTCATTGACTGTATTAATGAACAAAAATAAACCCGACCTTTGTTAATAGTCGGGTTTTTGAGATGTAATATGATTATTCATTTGGAATCGCTTGCTGGACTTGTGCAGTCTCTAAGTCTAAAGCCTGTACTATCTGTTCTACAGTTGAACCCAATGCTAACAGTTTAGGTATAGCTTCTAATTTGGCTTCCTGTTTACCTTCCAGTTTACCTTCTTGATAAACCCGTGTTTGTTTTAACTCGCTTAAACCAAACATTGCTTCTATCTCCTGGCGACTAGTTTACGGAAATTTATAAACCTTCTACTTGCTGGACTTGTGTAACATCTAAGTCTAAAGCCTGTGCTATTTGTTCCACAGTTAAACCCAGTGCTAAGAGTTTAGGTATAGCTTCTAATTTGGCTTCCTGTTTACCTTTTTGTTCACCTTCTTCTAAAGCTTCTTGATAAACCCGTGTTTGTTTTAACTCACTTAAACCAAACATTGCTTCTATCTCCTGGCGACTCATTTGCGGAAATTTATAAACTAAGATTGTCTCTATTAATTCTAGTAATTGTTTTTGTGGCAGTTGTAAATTTTGTGATTGTTGGGTGCGGTTGATTAATTCCTTAGCTGTGTTAATGGCTGTATCTTCCGCCTCAATTACTAATTTTATCGTAGCAATGCCTATGGGTAGTGATGTAGTTTCACCTAGTTCCTCTAGGTAAATTACCTTGATGCGTTGACTCTCAAATAATTCCAAGAAATCTGCTTTTGATGCTATGTCTATCTGTCTTTGAGGATAAATTACTACTCCCCGCCAAGGATTTTCGTGTTTGTTTTGACGTAAGTATAGGGTAATTTCGGAAATCAAGCGCAGGTAAATATCTGCATCTGCTTGAAATTGGACTTCTACAAAATAAATCGGTTTGGTTTCATCTTGGGTGGGGAGAAATACACCGTCAATTCTAAAGGCTGTTTGTTTGATTTCTACGGAAGCAAATTGATAGATGTTGGCAGTTTCGGGAGGGTTGTCAATTAGTTCAAAGAAGATGCTGGGGAATTGTTGGAATAGGCGATAAAATATGCTGTCGGTTTTCACGCAGAGGTTTTAGCTGATTTTTGGCTAGGGTGATTTTATCATGAGTGATATTAATGGCGATCGCTAATACCTATTAATCATAACTGACTAGGGCTTTGCTTGTAGTGCTGGTTACGGAACTCACTTCATCGACCATTTTTAGGGCGACGGAGCAATAAAAACAAGCCAAATAAAAATAATATAGGGAATACATAGAAATATAACCTGCCTAATACCTTGAACCAAAATTCTTCATCAGTGGGTGGCAAAACAGAAATATCAATGCCTTTGGCAGTCAGTGTATTGATTAAATCTGGATCATTGATCAAGATAACTACTTTTTTGTTACCTTCTGTAGGAGTGACAATAGCTCTGGATCTATCTGCATTCAAAGTAACCTTTTCTACTCTGCCTTTTTCTACTTCTTGAATAAACTGGCTATATCGCCATGTTTCACTTTGTTGGGGTTGTTTATCAAAAAAAGCTGTGACAACAGCAATGGAAACAATAAATAGCAGAAATAGCAGCGTGTACTTTACTGCTCTTCGTAGCCGTGATAATGGAGTTGCATTGAATGGCTTATTGGGACGTTGTGAAGGTGGTGAAGGATTTAAAGCTTGTAAAACTACTTCTTGAGCCGACTGATAACGCTGCTGGTGTTCTTCGTGGAGTAACTTATCTAGTATTTGCCCAAATTCTTCACTGACTGGTTGCTGTAAATGCTGTCTCCAACTGCCAACCCAACCATAACCTTGACGCTTCCACAATTCCCAAGGATGAATCCCACTCAACAAGTGAAAACAAGTTGCACCGACGCTATATAAATCACTGGCTGGGTACGCTTCACCTCCCTGCATTTGTTCTAGTGGTGCATAACCAAAAGAACCAATGGTTGTTCCTTGTGAAGTCATTACCGTTGATGTCAGTTGTTTGGATGCACCAAAATCAATCAGTACCAACTTCCCATTGCTGTCACGAATGATATTCTCTGGTTTGATATCGCGGTGAATGACTTTTTGTTGATGAACTGTTTTGAGAATATCCAATAAATCCTGCAATAACTCTCTAACTTGCTTCTCTGTGAAATTTCCCTGATTTCGTAATTCTTTTAATAAATTCTGCCCGTCGATGAACTCCTGCACTAAATAAAGGCGATTATCTTCATTGAAATAAGCTAACAGTGTGGGAATTTGCGGATGTTTGCCTAACTGTTGCAGTCGTTTGGCTTCTTGCTCAAATAGTTCGGTGGCTTTGTTGAGTGCGCCTGTTCCTTGGACTTGCGGTGCGAATTGCTTGATGACACAAGGCTCGTTTAATTTGTCGATGTCTTCTGCTAAATAAGTCTTACCAAATCCTCCGCCACCTAATGATTTCACCGGGCGATAGCGGTTTCTCAGCACGGTTAAGGGAACACCGCAGCTAGAACAGAAATTTACACCGTCGGGATGGGGTGGGTTGTGGCAAGCTGGATTTAGGCAGCAGGTCATAACTGTGCTTTTATAGGCAAGTGTATGTATTATCGCTTAAGTACAACTTACTCTGAGTAGGTGCTGCAAACTTTCTGAAGCTTTCTTGGGTTGGGGGTTAGGTTTGAGAGAAAGTTGCACACGGCGTAATCTAGGCTTTCAATCCAAAATCCAAAATCCAAAATCCAAAATTGGTATAAGGGCGGGTTTGACTAAAATATCTGTTTGAGAGTGTGAATCTCTCACAAAACCCGCCCCTACTGACTATCGACTAATAACTCACAACTTGAGTCAATTCGTCACTAGTAACTTGTCTATTGTTTTCCAGCACAATTTTGCGGAATAATTCGCCATCAATGGTTTCTTGGTCTGCCAAGAAATCTGAGAGATATTCTAATAATGCTCGGTTTTCTTGCAAGATTTCTTTGGCTTTTTGATAACATTCATTGACGATTTCACGAACTTGTGCATCAATTCTGGCGGCAATTTCCTCAGAATATTCTGATTTATTCATCCAGTCTCGACCTAAAAATACTTCATTGTTCTGATTTTCTAAGGATAATAAACCTAATTCAGACATCCCAAAACGTGTTACCATCTGCCGCGCCATTGCTGTTACGTGTTGCAAATCGTTGCTTGCGCCGTTTGTTACTTCTGGCTTGCCAAATACAATTTCCTCGGCGGCGCGACCTCCTAAAGTGGAGGTAATTTCGGCTTTGATTTGGGAACGAGACTTTAACCCTTGTTCTTCGTTGGGGGTAAACCAAGTTAATCCCAACGCTTGTCCCCGTGGCATGATGGTAACTTTTTGTACGGGGTCATGGTCTTTTAATAAAGTTCCGACTAGGGCGTGTCCGACTTCGTGGTAAGCAACTAAACGTTTGTTTTTACTGTCCACCAAGGGTGTCCTTTCCATCCCTGCTACAACTCTGTCTATGGCATCATCAATTTCTAGCATGGTGATGGCTTCTTTGCGTCTTCTGGCGGTGAGGATGGCGGCTTCATTGAGGAGGTTGGCTAAGTCTGCACCGGTAAATCCTGGTGTGCGGCGGGCAATCACATCTAGTGATATGCTGGGGTCAAGTTTTTTATTGCGTGCGTGGACTTGCAAAATTTCTAAGCGGCCTTTGATATCGGGTGGGTAAACTATTACCTGTCTGTCAAAACGTCCTGGACGTAGCAAAGCAGCATCTAAGACATCGGGACGGTTGGTAGCAGCAATAATAATGATGCCTGTGTTACCTTCAAAGCCATCCATTTCGGTGAGTAACTGGTTGAGGGTTTGTTCTCTTTCATCGTTACCGCCACCGATACCTGTACCCCGTTGTCTACCTACTGCGTCAATTTCATCAATGAATATTAGACAAGGGGCATTTTCTTTGGCTTTCTTGAATAAGTCGCGGACACGAGAAGCACCCACACCCACAAACATTTCTACGAATTCTGAACCGGAGATACTAAAGAATGGTACAGCAGCTTCCCCTGCGATCGCCTTCGCCAGTAAAGTTTTACCTGTTCCTGGAGAACCTATCAACAATACACCTTTGGGAATACGTGCGCCGACAGCCGTAAATCTTTCTGGCTGCTTTAAGAAAGTCACCACTTCTTGCAGTTCTTCTTTGGCTTCTTCTATACCCGCTACATCGTCAAATTTCACCCCGGTTTTCGCTTCCATTTGGAAACGCGCCCTAGATTTACCAAAGTTTAAGGCTTGGCTAGAAGCATTGGTAGAACGACGCAAAAACAGCAGCATTAAAGCCACTAAGGGTAAAATCCACAGCAGATTGAGGAATAATCCCCCCACTGCTCTACTATTGGCAGAGAAGACTTTTTCCCCAAACTCTACATTATTTTCCCTGAGTTGATTAATTAACTCTTTATTGTCCTGTAGAAGCGTCACCTTGATAGGTGGGGAATTTGGCTTTTGATCTTTTAAATAAACGTGTGCTAATTGTTCAGTTTCATCCAATTCTACTTCTTTAACTTGATTTTGCTTGATTTTTTGGAGTAACTGTCCATAAGTTAAGGGTTCGCGTTCTGCCTTCTGTGCCAAAACTGGACTACCGCCAAACATACTCGGCAACATGATCAGACTAGCTGCTAGCGCACTAGCCCACACAGCGCGCTTTGGTGATTGCTGTTTCATCAATGTTTTCTTACCAAAATTTTTCATAAAAATTACCCTTTGTCTGATGCCACAAGCCGAGCATATTTTCCTGACTTCTCTTTGAGCAAAAATCCTAATAACTGGAAATTACTACTTATTTAATCTAGTCTAACTCTCAAAGGAGGGTGTGGGGGTTTAAGGGTGTGGGGGTTTAAGGGTGTGGGTATCTAGGGGTGTGGGGGTTTAGGGGTGTAAGGGTGTAGGGGAAATACTTTTAAAGGCTGAATGAACTAAGCCAACTGCTAACGGGGACGGGTTTTGGTAGATATTCACCTTTGAACACAGATATTTTGATTAAACTTGCCCGGACAACAATAAACAATACCTCAGTAATTTGACGGTGGTACGATAAATCGTTAAGATTGTTAACATAGTCGTAATGACTTCGGTTTTTTAGAATTACTTAATAATGGGTGAATTATGGTGAAGATTGTTGGCATCGGTGGTAGTTTAAGACCCAACTCCTACACCCAGTTGGCTTTACAGGTAGCAGCACAAAGGCTTGAGGCTATAGGTGCAGATGTAGAAATTCTCGATTTACGACAGTTGCAATTACCGTTTTGTACTGGAGCTAAAGAATATCTAGAATATCCAGATGTGCAGAAATTGCGTGATACGGTTCGCAACAGCGATGGCTTAGTTTTAGCTACACCTGAATATCATGGTGGTGTGAGTGGTGTAATTAAAAATGCCTTAGATTTAATGAGTTTTGAGGAACTGTCTGGAAAAGTTACAGGATTACTTAGTGTATTGGGCGGACAATCGAATAGCAACGCTTTAAATGATCTGCGGTTGATTATGCGTTGGGTACACGGTTGGGTAATTCCAGAACAAATTGCGATCGGCCAAGCTTATGCTGCGTTTAGTCCCGACGGTAAAATTTTGGATGAAAAATTGTCTCAAAGATTTGACCAGTTCGCCCAAAGTTTAGTTGATACTACCCGTAAGCTTAAGGGAATTAGTTAAGGGAAGTATTCTTTTGGGCATTGGGCATTGGGCTAATCAATTCAAAATTCAAAATTCAAAATTAAAGATTCTATTCCCTATTCCCAAATCCCCAGTCCCCAATCCCCAGTCCCCATTAGGTGAACTATCATCTTTAAAACTGCTAACATCGATAATCTGACAGATTTTTCCGAAAACGGAAAATCTCTAGTGAAGAGGTGATTACACTTATGGCAAGTAATGCTAGAGTTGCAGGAAATTTATCGGCACCTTTCAGCGAGTATCCATGCTGAAGAAACTACAACAAAAACATATTACCTTGATTGCTGGCGCAGCACTATTTGCCTTTTCTGCTGGGGCAATGGTATCAGCACCGGAGATTGGCAAATCTTTGGGACAATGGCTGAATCTTTCACAGGCTCAGTCAGATCAGCTATCTGCTGCTAGCCAAGTCAAGTCTGCTGTGTTCCCACTAATATCACAATCTCCAGCAGAAAGAGCCACTAAATTAGCCCAGATTGGCCAAAATGGCCGTTCGCCAGATAGAGAACGGGCGCGTTATCTGTTGGCGAGTGATTACATAGAAACCAAACAAGGACAAAAAGCTTTGGAACTGTTGACAGGGTTAGACAAAGATTACCCTGTTCTAGCTCCCTATATTTTACTCAGACAAGCCCAAGCACAGGATCTTCTCGGTGCAGATGGTAAAGCTTCTGATTTAAGACAACAGGTACTCAAGCAATATCCCCAGGAAGCTGCGGTGGTGAAAGCCAAGTATCTGATTGCTCAACCCAAACTCCATGATATGGCGATCGCGCAATTTCCTTCCCATCCCCTCACCTGGGAAATCATCAGAAAGCGTCTGCAAGAAAATCCCAATCAGCCCCAATTACAGTTAATTTTGGCTAAATATGCCTACAATCAGCCAGGAACAGTAGGAGTATTAGATCAACTCGTCAAACAGTCGGGTTTAAAACCAGCAGACTGGGAAACTATTGGTACAGCCTATTGGGAAAATAATCAATTTACCAAAGCGGCGGCGGCTTATGCTAACGCCCCCAAAACTGCCCGTAACCTCTACCGCCAAGCACGGGGATTACAAGTAGGCGGCAAAGACAAAGCCAAAGCGATCGCAATTTATAATCAACTAGTCAAGCAGTTCCCTGAAGCCAAGGAAACTGGTTTGGGTTGGTTGCGGTTAGCAGAGATGGCAACCAACAACAAAGACGCTTTACCTTATCTTGACCGCGTCATCGCTCAATTTCCCGAACAAGCTAGTCAAGCTTTAGTCAAAAAGGCGCAAATTTTTCAAGCCCTCAAAGATGAGAAATCAGCCCAACAAGCTTGGCAACAACTGATTACTCAGTATGGCAAGTCCGACGAAGCCGCAGAATATCGTTGGAAGATTGCCCAAGAAAAAGCTAAAGCCAGAGATTACGTCACCGCCTGGAAATGGGCAAGACCAATTGTCACCGAAAACCCAGACAGTATCTTAGCTCCCAGAGCCGGATTTTGGGTGGGTAGATGGGCGACTAAGTTGGGCAAAGACCAAGAAGCCAAAACCGCCTATGAGTATGTAGTTAGCCAGTTTCCCCAGTCTTATTATGCTTGGCGATCGGCGAACATGCTGGGTTTGAACGTCGGCGACTTTAATAACGTCCGTCAACTCCAGCCAGAAGTAGTTCCCCATCAACGTCCTGTCCCCACCGCAGGTTCTGATACCTTTAAGGAATTGTATCTTTTGGGACAAGACAGAGATGCTTGGCTGCAATGGGAAACAGAATATGTCAACAAACAACAACCGACAGTCGCCGAACAATTTACAGAAGGATTGATGCGGCTAGCACGGGGTGAAAATCTTTCTGGGATTAATTTAATCTCTAAATTAGAAGACCGAGAAACCCCAGAAGAACAAGCCGAGTATCAGCAATTGAGCCAACAGATCACCTATTGGCAAGCCCGTTATCCTTTCCCCTACCTGCAAACAATTGAGAAATGGTCAGCCCAACGCCAACTCAACCCATTATTAGTGACAGCCTTGATGCGTCAAGAGTCACGGTTCGAGCCGAAGATTAAATCTGTGGTGGGTGCGACTGGGTTAATGCAGGTGATGCCAGATACGGGTAAATGGATCGCATCAAAAATTAAGGTAGATAACAAAACCATTGATTTAGAAAACCCCAACGACAATATTATGCTGGGGACATGGTATTTGAATTATACCCATGAGCGATATGACAATAATTCCATGTTAGCGATCGCCAGTTACAATGCTGGCCCCGGCAACGTTTCCCGATGGTTGCAGACTATCCCCAGTCAAGACCAAGATGAGTTTGTCGAAGCCATTCCTTTTGATGAAACCAGAAATTACGTCCGACAAGTATTTGGCAACTATTGGAATTATCTGCGATTGTATAACCCAGAGATTTCTAACTTGGTAGCTAAATATTCCACCCAGCATCCCAAGTTACCAGGCGTTGGGGAGTAAGGAAGCAGGGGGGCAGGGGGCAGGGGGCAAGGGAGAGGGTTTACAGCTTTTGCCAGCATAAAAATGATGCCATTTAAATGACGATTAGCTTAGAAAAACATAAGCTATACCAACTCCCCAATTTTGAATTTGGAATTAATATCAGTCCTCATACCAATTCACTAAAGTTGCTGATACAAATCCAGATCCAAAAACCCTTGTCAAGTCACAATTCCTCAATTGCGTTAGCGTAGCGGGGCGTTAGTCCATTGCGTTAGCGTAGCGGGGCGTTAGCCCATTGCGTTAGCGTAGCGGGGCGTTAGCCCATTGCGTTAGCGTAGCGGGGCGTTAGCCCATTGCGAATTGCGAATTGCGAATTGGTCTCAGCCCCTAAGTCCGGCGTTCTATGATGGCTTTGATGTTGGGTATGGCAGCTAAGACAGCACCCATGCTGGGAGTAGTTTTTTGCCAGCTATCTCGTGCTTCCAGTCTTTGAAGCCATGCTGATAGACGGGGATAGGTATCAAAATTAACACCAAACATCTCTAAAGACGGAATGAGTGTGCCTGCCACTACTTCTGCTAGTGTAAAATCTTCGCCAGCAAAGTAAGTCTTATCACCTAATAAATTTTCGTAAAACTGTAAGACGGTGGCGACTTGTTTTTGGGAAGACTCTAGTTTTTGGGGGTTAGTGTCTAAATCTACTAATTGCCTTGTTAATAGCATGGTAGCAGGCTGTAGTTCATTGAGTGTAACCATTTCTACCATCCGTACTGTAGCGATCGCTTGGGCTTGACTCGGCATTAAGGATGGGTGGGGATATTTCGCCTCTAAATAATCTAAAATCGCTAGAGATTCCACTACCCGAAATCCCTCATCCACAATTACGGGTACACGCTGCAAGGGATTAATTGTGGTGAAACTAGCTTGAAATTGATCCCCATCCAGATTTAACAAACAGGGTTCAAAGGGAATTTGTTTTTCTAATAATGCCACCCAAACGCGACGAGCATTCACAGAAATGGGATTGTAGTAAAACTTCAGCATTGCCACCCTAAGTTTACGAATACGCCCTTTACTATACGCGATCAAGACTTACGCAACGAAACTCTTAATGGTGAGATGTGTGAAGATGTCAGGTTTCTCAGCTTTTGAGTTCTACAACTTTTATGGTTTCGATGTGGAGGCTGGAAGATGTGGAAGCAGAGAAAGTCAGGAAATGAATATACATTTTGGTTAAGAGAAGATTATTAAAAGGATTATGTTTAATTAAAATAAAATGAGAAAGTACACCTAGTATCCTCAGCATCCAAATTTATAGGAGAACTTTTGCAGATTCCCAAAAGTATTCAAATCGGAGACAAAGTTTTGATTCTACGTCCAGCATACGTGGCTGGGAAGTTTGGCGTGATTTGCGGACGAGAGTCACTTGCAGATGGTCAATCAAATAACCGTTGGCTGATCCAAGTAGAAGTTGATAACATTGTGGTGTCGCTCACTCCTCAAGATTTTCAAGTCCTGGGTCATTAGTCGAGATTCATTTCCGGTGAATCTGAAGGTTATTTGGCAATGGAGAGTTATTTCTTAGTTCGCTGTAATTGTTTCCAAAGAGCTTTTATTTGGTCATCAGCCTTCAGAAGTCCGAGACAATAGTTACCATCCCAGTTTGGTATCAGTTTCAAAAATGGTGAGAACACCTAAAGCATTGAGCATTAATCGTCATCATCATTGATTATGAAATCTCTGGTATTAGTGCTTTTATCCTGATTTTCCAATGTTGCTAAAGAACGATTTAGGCGTTTGACACCACTTAGGGTAATCAACGTGAGTAATCCTCCGATTAATCCCATTTGCCACAAACCACAGCCTATGGCCGCACCTAAACCCGCCGCAGTCCATACACAGGCGGCTGTTGTCAACCCACGGACTTTTGGCTTGTCGGACTTTCTGGGAGATTCTTGTAAAATCAATCCTGCTCCGAGGAATCCTACTCCAGTAGCTACACCCTGAATGGTTCGGCTTAGAGCGTTAGTTGCTGCATAGGGACTATCACCTTCAGCCTGTAAAGGAATCATCACAAATAATGCTGCACCCATACTGACTAACATAAAGGTTCTCATGCCGGCTGGTCTACCGCCTTGTTGACGATTGAATCCAATCATGCACCCAACTACCAAAGCTAGAGCTAGTCTAAATGCTATGTGTGGCCAATCGTTAGGGGTAATGATCATTTCTCCCATTGCCAAATCCCTGTTTATAAATAAAGCTTAATTACGGTAAATCTCTAGATTTAGTCAAGTTTATTAAAAATTTAACACAAGGTTAAAAATAAGTAAAATTTTATATTTGATTTACAGAAAACAGGGAATAGTGCAAGTGTTGAAAGATGACTGTTAGGGACTTCCAGATCAAAAAATAGTTTTAATACATGAATAAACTGTGTAAATGCAGTGTTTTGTCAAATTTTTTGGAGACAAAAGAAAAAGCGATCGCTTCATGGCGAGGCGATCGCTTAATATTATCCAGAGGATGACTCTTACTTCACAATCCCGGAAACAGCCATAATTTCAGGTTCGCTGATTTGAGGAGATAAGAAATCTTGGGCATATATCCGAGGATTGGTTTGGGCAATTTGAGTATAAGATTGCCGTACCTGAGTATTCACAGCTACTGTTTTCACATCATACATATTAGTAGCTAACTTAGGATAAACACCAATCCCAATAATCAACACTAAGAAGGAAGCAGCAATAAACACTTCTCTAGTAGTAGCGTCTCTATAAACTGCTTGGCTTGGTAGTAGACAATCTGTACCAAAGCAGACTGTCCCTTCATCTTCCTGGTTTTCGTAAGCTGAGTTGTTAATGTTGCAGGATAATTCTGCACCTGTGCCGTAAAATACCTCTCTCAACATTGATAACAGATAAATCGGAGTCAAAATCACGCCTACAGCAGCTAGGAAAACCATCACAGTGCAGAAAGTTGAACTGTAAATGTCACTGGTGGTAATCCCGACAAATACCTGAAGTTCGCTCACAAAACCACTCATTCCAGGGAGTGCTAAGGAAGCCATCGCACCGGCGGTGAATAAAGCAAACACTTTCGGCATTAATTGACCAATACCACCTAAACTTTCCATTGCCATTGTGTGGGTACGGTCATAAGTAACCCCAGCTAGGAAGAATAACACCGCCGCAATTAAACCGTGAGACAGCATTTGCAGCATTGCACCACTTACACCCACATCGGTGAAAGAAGCAATACCCAACAGCACGAAACCCATGTGAGACACAGAGGAATAGGCGAGGCGGCGTTTCATGTGGGTTTGAGCAAAGGAATTTAACGCCCCGTAGATAATATTGATAACACCAAGAGTAGCTAAAACAGGAGCAAAGTAGATATGGGCATCAGAAAATAATTCTAAATTAAAGCGAATTAATCCATATCCACCCATTTTTAATAGTACACCCGCCAAAATCATGGATACAGGTGCAGAAGCTTCACCGTGGGCATCAGGTAGCCAAGTGTGCAAGGGGAAAATCGCTAGTTTGACACCAAAGGCAATTAATAATCCAGCGTAAAGTAGTAATTCTAAAGCTAAGGGGTAATTCTTCGCGCCCAGTTCCACAATATCGAAGGTGGTGTTGTCACCGTAGAGAGCCATTGCTAGCCCAGCTACCAGAATAAAAATCGAAGCGGCTGCGGTGTAGAGTAAGAACTTTGTAGCAGCGTAGCGACGTTTTTGACCACCCCAAATTGATACCAAAAGATATACAGGAACTAGTTCTAATTCCCACATAATGAAGAATAGCAGCGCATCTTGAGCCACAAATACACCAATTTGTGCTGCATACAACACCAGCATTAAGAAATAGAACAGGCGTGGTTTCAGGTTCACCTGCCAAGCAGCCAGCATAGAAAGTGTGGTGACAAATCCTGCCAACAGTACGAGCGGCATGGAGATACCATCAACAGAAACAGCCCAGCTAAAGCCCAACTGAGGTATCCAGGCATATTTTTCCGCAAGCTGAAAAGTTGCACTGTTGGTATCGTAATTTGTCCAAAAGGCGTAGCACATCAAAACAAAGTCCGCGATACCAACACCCAGGGCATACCATCGCACCAGTTTGCCGTCTTTATCAGGCAACACGGGAATGGCTAGGGAAGCAACGAGTGGCAGCAGAATAATCGCGGTTAGCCAAGGAAATCCATCAGCTATCATGGCAATGAGCAAAAATACTTATGGTGAATAAAACTATTCTATTAAACTTTGTTAACTTCTCCAAATAAATCTTTACCGCACCTCAGCATCAGCAAAAATCTATTCAATAGTCAAAAATCAATGAATATTGGAGTAAATCATAGATTGGCGCAGGGGATTAGGGACTGGGGATTGGGGACTCTCACAAGTGTAGGTTTTTTACCTAGCAGTGAGTGATGACTCTCAGACTAACGACAGAATCATCGTTTCACTCACCCTTACACCCTTACACCCCTACACCCCAAAACCCCGAAACCAATGTTTTTGGTACACAACGTCAAAAACCTACACTTGTCAGGGATTGGTGATTTGAGTTACAAAACTTTAACTAAACCGCAAAGATCCCCGACTTTGGGCAAGAGTCGGGGATCTTTGCATGAGGATTTGTAAATTTATTGGCGAAAATTAACTATAAAATCTATTTTTTGTAAAACTGAATACAGAAGTAATTTGATTTATACCCTGTATATGCTTGGTGGAGTCAATAGCTTGACAAATGATTTTTGTGAGAGGGCTAGATAACGATGCTAGTTACGGAAACTTATCCTGTATTTCCATTCAGTCCCTTATCTGGAATAAATTATGATGATCACATCACTCCTATTAATGAGACTTGGGTAAAGTTGCTTCATCTCCCTAGTGAATATAGTTGTGATGAAGCTAAGTTGCTCTGTCAGGAGTCTCCAAACACCTGGGTAGCGTGGATACCGGACTATGGTGAAATGACTCTGCACGAAAGTTGTTTTATTCTCTTGTGGTGAAATAGCTTTCTAGGAGTGAGGCGATCGCTTGCGGACAGTTCTTCTTGTATTTCTTTTTACCCAGCATTAAAATACAGTTGGGCGCACTGCTACAGCGTTTTTGACAACTGGTGTGTTCGATAGTCACTTTGTCAAGTAAACCGCGATCGCACAAAGTTTGTTCTAGTTGAGATAATAACCCTTGACCACCTCTTTTTATGCAACCCGCTTTTTGACACACCATAATTTTCGCTGATGGTTGCGTTGGTAAGTCTGCGTGGGAATGGGAAACTTGTTCATCACTAATCTTAGTGACTTCATAAGCTTTGAGTTTAATTGTTCCCTTGTATCGGTGTAATTTGCCCACACCATAAATATTAATGCGCTCACCTATATTGAGAGATGAACTTAAACAAGAGCGTAATTTTTTCGGTAGTTTAATTAATACATCTCCAGAGGGAATAGCCAAACTCAAGTATTTAATTTTCTTCGGTTTATTGCCCATAAAACCCAAGAAATTACCCTCAAGATTAAACTCTGATAACTGCAAATATTTGTCACCCATGTTCAGTATGAGAAAGGGAGTAGGAGATAGGGGTGTAAGGGTTTAGGGGTATAAGGGTGTAGGGGTATACGAGAGGTTGTACTCCCATGCCCTATGCCCTATGCCCCATGACCATTTAAGCCAGTCTTTTAGCTTCTACAGTTTTAGGTAAACTACTAGCGTCTGGAATTTCACGAAATTCTAATTCCCAGCCATTCGCTAGAGTGAGAACTTTACCTTCAGCACCATCAGTTTGTTTAACTACTACTTCTTCTAAGTCTTTTTTGGCAACATAAACTGTTAAGTTACCTGCATCATTCATCCGTAACATCACTTTCATGGTTTTCCTCAGCAGATTCTAGTTCTTTTTCCCGACAGCCAACAATGATTCCTTTATCTAAGAAATGCACGGCATAAATGTAGGAACGTTGTAAGAAAGTCCCTATACTTGCTACGTAGCCAATTTCTCCTTTTTTTGCTAAAATCTCCCCAATATCTCGACCTGGAAATGTGCCATCGTTCTTAATTTGTTTGCGAAGTCTGACTTTTTCTCCTAAGTCAAACACTGGTTCTGAGTCCAATTCGTATTCATCGCGCTGCATGAGAATACCTCTGTTCTTTTACCAAATTCAGCAGTTCTTCTGTAGTTAAACTGCGTTTTTTCTTGACTGACTGTTGGCGGACTGCGTCTAAAACAGATTGGGTTTCTTCGGCGTTGAGAATAATCCCATGCTGTTTGAGTAAACTAGATACCAAATGTCGTCCAGAATGTTTACCTACGACTAAGCGGCGTTCCCAACCGACTTCTTCCGGTGCAAAGGGTTCGTAGGTGTCAGGGTTTTGCATGACACCATGAGCATGAATTCCTGACTCGTGAGCAAAGGTATTTTCACCAACGATCGCTTTCCAAGGTGGTACGCTAGCACCAGAAGCAGCCGCCACCAGTTGTGACAATTCCAACAACCTGGGGGTGTCAATTCCCATATCTACGCCATAGATGCGTTTAATGGCCATGACTACTTCTTCTAAAGCTGCGTTACCAGCTCGCTCACCCATACCGATAACTGTAGTATTTACAGATGCGGCTCCAGCTTTAATTCCTGCTAAAGCGTTGGCTGTAGCCATACCGAAATCATTGTGGGTATGAATTTCTACGGGAATTGATAAAGCCGAAACTAACTGCTTTACTTCCCCATAGGTGCTGAAAGGATCAAGAACTCCCACGGTATCGCAGAAACGAAAACGTGACGCACCCCATTCTTCGGCTGACAATGCAACATCCAAGAGGAAGTTTTCATCAGCTCTGGAGGAATCTTCCCCCCCGACTGCAACCCAAAGACCTTGATCAACTGCAAAGCTAATACAGTCTTTGAGTCTTTGCAGACTTACCCGCCATTGTCCGTGAAATTTCGCGGCGATTTGAATACCGGAAACGGGAATGGCGATATGTACGCGCTTCATTCCACAGGCAATAGAAGCTTTAATATCTGACATGACGGCGCGATTCCACGC
This sequence comes from Nostoc sp. CENA543, assembly GCF_002896875.1. Taxonomy (GTDB): domain Bacteria; phylum Cyanobacteriota; class Cyanobacteriia; order Cyanobacteriales; family Nostocaceae; genus Trichormus. The sequence goes on along the minus strand of NZ_CP023278.1, from coordinate 50,852 downwards.
CAACAGTTCAGCTCGTAAACCTAAATTAGAAATGGCGGAAATTGCACGCATCTCCTCCTCACCCATTGCAGGTATCCCCACTTCTAATTCGGGTACACCAATGCTATCGAGAAATTTAGCGATCGCTACTTTTTCTTCGAGGGTAAATGCTACACCTGCGGCCTGTTCACCGTCTCGTAATGTCGTGTCGTTAATGATAATTTTAGTCATCTCAAACATCCCTCTTAGCAATTTCTCTTAATATACTTTCAAGATTTAAAGGCACAATTTTATACAATTTGTGGTATTGGTAAATGCTAAAAATATCTGGCGAAGATTGAACGGTAAATGCAGTTAACTTTCACCTTTCATAATTCATCTTCATCATTTCTAAATATTACCTAAACAATAACAACACATCTGTATGGCAGTAGACAAAAACCAGGTATCATTTAATAAAAAATTTGCAAAAAATACATATTCTTTAACTAAATTTTTGCCATATATAAATATTAGCAATTATCCGCTAATGCTTGACATTCTGGGACAATTGCTAAATATTTTTCTCAATTTATTTGCGGTGCTGAAAGTGATTTAAATATTACATTCTAATATGGTTCAGTTGAGCAAGTTTTCCTGCTTAGGCAGGGAAACAGGGAAAAGAGAACAGTAAAATGTCAAAATGCTTATCTGAAGTGTATTGACATAGAACTATATATGATGCAAATTTTATTTTTGCGTAAAAATCTTAATTTTTTTAACTTAGTATTTTCAGTTATTAAATTAAAAACCAATATAACTTAATGACAAAATTATAAATATATTATTTTTGCAATCATCTCTAAGAAAAATTATGATTTTATGACTATTTAAGACAAGTTTTTTATATATTGTTATGTAACCAATCTAGAATTTTCTCCAGTTCTTCCAAATTTACTAAACCATATTGCCAAAGTAACATCGGTAAAGGAGCAGGATCAAGTTCGCGGTGTTTGAGAGCTATAGCAATATCTTTATGGGAAAGTGCAAGTTCATTATGTAAAAAATCTAGCAGTTCTACATCTTTATTGTGAGTGGTCACGTTGTTTCGCTCCTAATGCAAAATACAAAATTAAAAATCCCTAATAAAAATGCTTTTTTTGTCAGTTTTTCGTCAGACTTTCTTAGCACCCAGCACTCAAAACTCTTCATAGTTGCAATCCCAACAACGCTCTAGCCAGTCTAGTAACTCTGGGCGAGAGGCTAGAAATTGCATAACTGTACTGCGAACTAGAACTGCTGTCAAGCAGCTATTAACTTGCACCTGCAAGGAACCATCGGGAAGACAGGAACAAGGGATCATCAACTCTTGTAACCGATGATAAATCTGCCAGCGATCGCCAAACGGTATCTGCAATATATAATCACCTCGCAACATGATTATTTATCCTTAGTCATAGAAGAGGACAAGGGGAGGAGTGCAGGGTGCAGGGAGAAAATACTATACATAAATCTAGGGGTTAGTATCTTCACTAGCCAAGGAACTGAGAATCTTTCGCCCTGGCTCCCTGCTCCCTGCCCCCTGCCTATATTCTGATTGGCTAGAGAGAGTTTGCAGTTTTTGTTCTAGCTGCTCAATCCGCGTTAATAGCGAACGAATCACATTTGCTTCTACGTCAGGTAACTTGGCGTGATCCAGAGGACATAAATTATTCTTTTCCTTACGGGAAATAATCCGTCCTGGAATCCCTACTACTGTAGAGTCTGGGGGAACATCGCGTAATACAACTGAACCTGCACCAATTCTGACGCGATCGCCAATTTGGATATTACCTAAAACCTTGGCACCAGTCCCCACAACAACATGACTGCCGACAGTCGGATGGCGTTTACCGCTTTCCTTGCCAGTACCGCCTAGAGTCACACCTTGATAAATTAGGGTGTAGTCTCCCACAATCGCCGTTTCACCAATCACAACCCCCATTCCGTGGTCGATAAACACACCTTTACCAATCCTTGCACCTGGGTGAATTTCGATGCCGGTAAGAAAACGCGCCAGATGAGAAATAAAGCGAGGGAAGAACACCACATTTCGCAGGTGTAACCAGTGAGCGAGACGATGTAAACAGATAGCGTGCAAACCTGGATAACAGAACACCACCTCCAGCCAATTGCGTGCGGCGGGATCGCGTTCAAAAATTATCCGAAAATCACTCAACAATGGCTCAAACAAATTGCCAGAGAAGAGACCCTGCAACCAGGAAGTTTTGGTTTTATCAGGTGGATTGTCGATACCATCTAAGGACTGTTGCATTGGTACTGCGTGGGTAAAAGAGCCTTGTGCTATTTTTATGCTTATATCAGGCGACCCCCAACAGGACAGTACACCCCATCTTGATTGGATTTATTGGATTAATTACGTTTATACTCAACCCCTCCAACCCGCCACAGACAACAACCAAAAATTTATTTTGGGGTATGGGGACAAGTATTTTAGATATGGGGGACTAGTATTTATCACCCCAGGGTTCAGAATTTTTGTACTCGCTACAAAAAACTTAATATGTAAGACTTTGATACGATTTGAGTGAGATATTTTGAGATATATTAAGCTGTACTCAAATCCCCTGGAATATCAAGTAGACAGGACTACAACTCAAATTTCTGTATACCCAGTTACTATCTGTAGTATGGCGATTTGGCACATTTAAAACAGTGGTGAGTGGTGTTAGCGGTAGCGCGGCGTTTAGCCGGTGCTGAGTAATAAGTAATAAGTAATAAGTAATAAGTAATGAGTAATGAGTGGTGAGTATTTTTTATTACTCAATCACTTCAAAAATAAGGGCAAACTGATTTTAAATTTTCTTTATCTCCCCTGCACCCTGCACCCCTGCCCCCTGCCTCCTGCCCCCTGCCTCCTGCCCCCTGCCTCCTGCCCCCTTGCCTATTTAGTTGGAAGCGTCCTTACCTCTGGCGATTTGCTGTTGGACGAACATTTCCCTTAACACCATTGCCGGATCAACATAGTTATTGGCGTACTTCATTACCCAGTGGAGATGCGGCCCGGTGGTGCGTCCGGTCATCCCGACTCTACCAATTCTCACCCCTGTGGGGATTGTTTGACCTTCCCAGATTTGGATGCCGCCGGCTCTATCAATCATGTACTGCCGACCGTTAGAGGTTTCTACAGAACCTTCCATATGACAATAGGTGTGTTCCCATTGTCCAGATTTAATTACGATGTGAGTACCACAAGCACCGCGATCGCTCACTTTAATCACTGTGCCACCCCACCAGTTACGAATATAACTACCTTGTGGGGCAGCTATATCTAAACCATTGTGAAATTCCCAATTATTCCCGCCTGTTGCTGAACGACGGTAGCCAAATGCAGAGGTATAGGCTTGAAAGTTTTCTACAGGAAAAGATGCTGCTGACCAACCATTACCTGTGGCTATAGTGTTGGATTTTACCTCTCTTGCTCTGGCAATTTCGCCTTGAGGTAATAGAGTCATGCAGCTAAAAATACTGATACTTAAGATTGACAGCGTTGCTGTTCCCAATATTACTTTTGCTTGCTGCTTACTCATTATTATTTTCCTTCAGCCATTCCTATATTATTGAGATTTATTTTTTGTAAATACTCGGATAAATCTAAATTAAAAATTGCTATCCTTCCGGAAAAACCGATTTTTATTTGAATTATTAGATTTATGCTGTGAGTATATACTTACGTAAATTAACTTATTCAGTCAAATAGATTAATATATAAGGGTTTAGAGTGTCAAACTTTTGCTATTGATTTGTTTAATGACCGCTTAATTGCCATCAAAAAACTGTTAATAACCAAAAATTATAGATTTTTTAATCAGGATTTTACGTGTATACGTACAAAAATCGAATTTAATTCTTGAATTATTTGTGTAAGTAGGGAATAGAGAATGGAAAAGTTAGATCTGGAGTTTAGACTAAGCAGCAAAAAATGACCCAGGAAGGCTGAGTTGAAAATAAATAGGCATTAGACATAAAAATCGACAATCTTAAGCAGATTCTGATTGTTGCTTACGTGGCTTAGTTGTAGTTTTTCTAACAACAGGATAGCGAATTCTACGTTGTCGGGGTTGTCCAGTCTTCCAGCCAGGGGACTTTCCGCGAGGTTTGGGCGGACGGGCAGGAGTACCAATCGTCGCTAAAATACTTCCCATCGCCTGAGCAACCCTACCTGGAGTCAAACTAACTAATAACTTTTGCCAAGGTAAAGGGTTGTCTGCAACGATATCACGGGCTAACCACAATTCCCAAGTCATGATGGGCATTAAGTCACTCCAACGCTCACATTGCTTAGGGGTACGTAGCTTGGGAAGAGTCCAGTGTAAGCGTTGCTTCAAAAAGCGATACCAGTGGTCAACAGTAAAACGCCGCAAGTAGAGTTGCCAAACTTCTTCTAAAGGCGGCATTTGTTCTCCCAGCCAAGCCAACCACAAAGGTTTTGACACCCGCAAGTTGCCAAGCTCATCAAGACGCTCAACCCGAATCAAGGACATCGGACGTGTAGCGGCTTTCCGAAAATGAAAATTTGACCACAAGCTCACCTTGATACGTCCTAGTTTTGGATGATTTACTTCTATAGTTTGAATGGCTTGAGTCCATGTCGAAGCATCATTCAACTTAAATTTATCACCATGTTTTCTCGGTCGTCCCTTGCCAGAATATGGTGGTGGTGCGCCCCATAAACAAAGATTTGAACGCAAACGTACCAAAATGTCTGCTTTAATATTACTCGTCTTCAAAACGAAAGGAGCGCACCCGTACTCACTATCCCAAACCGAAATTGGTCTGGTAGGTAAATTTTCACAAACTTGTTGTAATTGCCATGCTGCTTTCTGGATTGGGCTTTCCCAACTGGTAATTCGCTCGTGTCTCAATGGTAATGCCCAACTGCCCGAACTCTCCGGTATCCAAGCAATGGTGCTATAGCCCCTGACCAATGGTGATTGGTTTGTCACCTCCCATTGAGACACTGCTGTGTTCAATTGTCCTTTCCTGTAGCGTTACCGCATCTGGCCTTGGCCAAGCTGTATGGTCGCCAGCCAACAACGGACGACCCTGGTGTGGCATCTGTTTGATGTATAACTGCATCAATTTTTGTCGCTGTGGCCTGCTATCTTGTAACGCTTCATAAATACTTGACCACTTGCGTCTAAATGCTGGTGATAGTGATAAATCTGCCAAACTGTAAGCGTTCCGAGTTAGCAATATTGCATCCATCAGTTCAAATGTTGCATCATGCGCTCTACCTAGATAGTTATACGCTGCTTGACGAAATTCCTCTAATTTGGCACGGTTCATATTGGCAGATGAGAGTTGGTGGTTCTTCTCTCAGCTTCTGCTAATAGGGGACTGTGTTCAAGCACACCCCTTATTTTTCGTTGTCGCACCGGGAACTAGTCTAAACTCCAGTTAGATGCTTACGGAATTTTTGTAGTCAAATCATTTAGACAAGAAAAGTTGTTATTCTTGAGTTGAATTTCTAATGAAGAAGAAAATCAATAAAAATAATTTTATACAGAAATTTTAAATATATTTACGTATAAATTTAGGTAATTATAGATGATTTCGCAGCAGTCAAAAGAAAGATTACCTATGGGATAGTTGCCAAGTTGCCAAAATCTTGTTAACTTTTATGCTTAAAATTGCTGAATAAGTCGATTGATCATGATATCTAGCATCAATCGAACCATTTGCAGGAAGCACCAAAGCCATGCTGACCGAAATACTACCTTTTAGTTTTGAGATAGATACAGTTGCGATCGCTGGAGCAAGTTTGTGGTCTTTGGCCTTATATTTAGGATTTTCCCCCGTGAGTGAGTGGGTAATGGAACAACTAGGCCGCTGGTTTAATTTTGCCGAGCGATCGCTTTACACTAGTGAAAAAGAATTTGAAAAAACCCGCAAAGCCAGAGAATCACAAAACGCCTTTTACGCCTCACTGTTTAGCATTGTGCCGTTTTTGGTCATTGGGGCTTTATGTAACTGGGGTGTAGAAATCAGTTTAGGACGCAGTTGGGCAATTAGTATGGGCATCCTCGCCTGCATGGGTTCTGGAATTTATGAACTAGGCCGTAGAGATGGACAGTCTGATTAGTCATTAGTCATTAGTCATTAGTCATTAGTCATTAGTCATTAGTCATTAGTCATTAGTCATTAGTCATTAGCATTTTACTCCCATACCCTATGCCCAATGCCCCATTCCCTATTTCCTATTTCCAATTCCCAATTTCCTCACTAACAATCTGGGCTATTTTTTGGGCTGCACCGCTTTCACCTCTGGCTTGGCGTAGCTGGTTTCTCATTGCTTCTAATTTTTCTGGATGATCTATCAAGTCTATAACCATTTCCCCGATATCATTGGCTTGGAGTTTCCCGACGATTTCGGGTACTATTTCGGCTTTTGCCCAGATATTTGGCCAAGCTAGTAAACCTTTGCGTCTGAGAAATAGCCAGTTGATGATTTTGGCAAAAGTAGAACCTAAACCTGGTAAATTTGCCAGCAACCCTGGTAAACCATCCCAAGAACGCATAGCATCAAGTTGTTGTGTGGGTAATAACACTAGCATGGGTACACCCAAAGCCCCTAATTCGGCGGTGTTTGCTCCGACGGTGGTTAAGCAAATACAACAACGGGATAATAAATCATAGGCAGGATTTTCTTGGTGTAACTCTACATAGATTCCTTGACTGGTTTGCAACACAGGGTAGTTACTACTTGGTTCTGAGACAACTAAGGAAGCACCAGAAAATTGAAAAGTTTCGGCAAAAGGGTTTTTTTGAGGATCTGCAAAGCTAGCTAGAGTTTCTAAATCTAACGTTGGCGCAACAGGAATGACAAATTTCATCTCAGGTCTTTTGCTGTGGATATATTCAGCAATTTTGAGCATTAGGGGTACACCTTGGGTTAATTTTGCGGCTTTTGACCCAGGTAAAAGACCGATAATTGGGGCTTGGGGATTGGGGCTTGGGGATTGGGGATTGTTGAGTTGTTTTTGGGCTTCTAGCATTATGTCGCCGACGACTGTAAATTTATCGGCGTATTTGGGGGAGACTTTGGCGGAAACTTGTGGGTTCATAACTGCAAAGCGGTCAATGAAGTTATGCCATCTGGCTTCCCATTCGGCGTAAACTACTGTACGGTATCCCAGTTTTTTGCCGATGATGACAGGGAAAATTTGATCTCCACCTAAGAATATGATGATACCGCGATCGCTCCAATCCCAATTTTCTACAGTTTTACCCCAGAGTAAAAATTGCCAAAAATGCTCTGCTGATTGTACTCGGTCTACTTCGGGATAAGAAAGGGCGATCGCAGCTTCTTTCCCGCTAGCATTGGGACACGGTGATAAAACTACAGAAATCCTCACCTCATCACGGTTATTTCCTAACTTGTCTCGCAAAGCTTTCACTACTGGACGTACCCAAGTCGTTACTTCCCCTGGGCCATTGGAGAGAATAAGAATATCTACTAAATTCATAAGTTGACAGTAAACATTTATATAAAAAATTACGGACGTAAGAGGGTACTGATAAAATTACAACCTATGTATGATAACGTCTGTAAGTTCCTTGCTGAATCATTTTCTAGTGACTTTGCAACTTGGCTGCTGAATGAGCCAATTGCACTCACTCAACTTAGTCCATCGGAATTATCCCTCGAACCCATACGGGCAGATGCACTAATTTTGTTACAGTCCGATGAAATTGTCCTGCATCTAGAATTTCAAACCAGACCAAAAGTCGATATTCCCTTTCGTATGAGTGATTATCGTTTACGAGGGTATCGCAAATTTCCCCAGAAAAAAATGCGTCAGGTGGTAATTTATTTACAACCAAGCGATTCTGAGCTAGTTTATCAAACAGAATTTATTTTAGAGAATAGCTGGCACAGATTTGACGTAATTCGACTGTGGGAACAGCCAACAGAAATATTTTTCAATTACCCAGGTTTGCTACCGTTTGCAACTTTAAGCCAAACCGATAATCAAACGCGAACCTTAGAAGAAGTGGCTCAAGTTATTGAAGCGATCGAAGACACCAGAATCCGCAGTAATCTTGCTGCATCAACAGCCGTGTTATCTGGGCTAGTATTAAATAAGGACGTGATTAAAAGAATTTTGCGGAGTGATATTATGCGCGAATCTGTAATTTATCAAGATATTTTACAAGAAGGTATTAAAGAGGGCTTTGAAAAAGGTGTTGAACAAGGAATTGAACAGGGAATTGAACAGGGAATTGAACAGGGAATTGAACAAGGTATTGAACAAAAAGCCCAAGATGTTGCCATCAAACTGATTAATCAAGGTATTAGTCTGGAAATAATTGCTGATGCCACGGGTTTAACTATTGAACAGTTGCAAAAATTACAGGCTCAAACAGAAGACATTCAACCCCAATAACTTTATGCGTCAATCGGTTATTGTTCAAGATATTTGGCAAGAATGGTTTCAAGAAGGTTTTAAACAAGTTTAGAACAAAAAGCTCAGGAAATTGCCAGAAATATGTTAATGAAAGGTTTTGATATTGCATTAATTGTTGAAGTTACTGATTTAACTGTCGAACAGATTCAAAAATTACAAGATCAAGTAGAAAACACTGAAATTCAATGATATTCAGACAAAACATTTAATTACTCATGTCTTATAGGGACTTCTCGCTGGCAAAAGTAAAACGCGACTTCAACTTAAAAATAGTTGAAAATGCACGTTTTTTACCAGAAATAGAACCGATAAAACCTAGTCTTTATCTCCAAGAAGCACTAAGTGAAGGACTCCCACTAGCAACAGCTACAGGTTCAGAAAAAGCACGCTCAGAGTTAATTATTAGTCCTATTCTTTTAGAAGTCCGAAAAATACTTGAACGCCAAGTTAGCTTGTTTTCGGGTGAGGATTTTACAGTTGCACCAGATTTAGGCTTGAGTGGTGTATGTGATTTTTTAATTAGTCACTCACCCGAACAAATATTTATTGAAGCTCCCGTTGTTGTAATTATTGAAGCGAAAAAAGGTGATTTAAAACCAGGCTTAGGACAATGTGCAGCAGAAATGATTGCCGCGCAAAAGTTTAATGAGACTAATAATATACCAATCAGAACAATTTATGGCAGTGTGAGCAGTGGTACTATTTGGAGATTTTTGCAATTAACTGAGCAAATATTAAGTATTGATTTGACTGATTATACAGTTCCTCCCGTAGAAATGCTATTAGGAATGTTGGTTTGGATGGTGCGAGAAGGTCAGTAATCATCAGTTTATAAAAACTCATTTCTCTGTTAAGGGTTTTTTCTATTCCATTACTGGATAGACAAAAGGGTGAATTTTAAGCATGGCGATCGCTCTTGATTTCGCACTAATATAAAAATATGGGGAAACACTACGCGAATCCTTAACTCTTCATTCCCATCGCCTGAATTTCCCAGATAATACTTGACAAAATTCAATATTTATATATTTGTCTATCTTGCGCCTCAAAAGTACAAATTTGCCAAAATATATCGAAAAATATTAAGCTTTTGTTACATTAAGTGAGCAATTGCTTTTATTATCTATTAATGTTTGTTAACAAAGTTTGCGATTTTTATATCGATTTATGTCAGTTAAGCGACAAAATGCCCATTTGGTAAGGTTTTTCTGATAAAAAACTGTTATTGCCGAAAAAAATCGTTAAACTTTGTTGGCACTTAGCCAAAAAGCAATTCCAGTAGAGAACACGCATCAAAGGAGCCGAGGAAGCATGTTCACCCACGTCAAGTCCACCATTAGACACATTGCGCCCGATAACCTGGGCGGACGTAACTTAATTAAGGTGGTCTATGTCGTGCTTGAGTCCCAGTACCAGAGCGCGCTGTCGCAAGCGGTTCGCACGATTAACTCAAACAATCCCAATCTGGCGATTGAAATCAGTGGTTATTTGATTGAGGAACTCAGAGATCCTGAGAACTATGAAGAGTTCAAGCGGGATGTCGAGAGTGCCAATATTTTTATCGCTTCATTGATTTTCATCGAAGACTTAGCACAGAAAGTAGTTACAGCAGTAGAACCACACCGCGATCGCTTGGATGTAGCTGTTGTGTTTCCCTCTATGCCAGAGGTCATGCGCCTGAATAAAATGGGCAGTTTCTCCTTGGCACAGTTGGGTCAATCGAAGAGTGCGATCGCACAATTCATGAAAAAACGCAAGGAAAAATCCGGTGCAGGATTCCAAGATGGAATGCTGAAACTATTGCGTACACTGCCCCAAGTGCTGAAGTTCTTACCAATGGACAAAGCACAAGATGCTCGCAATTTTATGTTGAGCTTTCAGTATTGGCTAGGAGGTTCACCAGACAACCTGGAAAACTTCTTGCTGATGCTAGCCGATAAATATGTATTTAAATCTGTAGATAAACAAAATTCGGCATCACTTGAATATCAAGCACCAGTAGTTTACCCAGACATGGGTATTTGGCATCCTTTAGCACCAACCATGTTTGAGGATGTCAGAGAGTACCTGAATTGGTATACAGTCCGTAAGGACATATCCAGTGATTTAAAAGATCCTTTAGCCCCCTGTGTCGGGTTAGTATTACAACGCACACACCTAGTTACTGGGGATGATGCTCACTATGTAGCAATGGTGCAGGAATTAGAAGCCCTGGGTGCAAAAGTATTACCAGTATTTGCAGGTGGTTTGGATTTCTCCAAGCCTGTAGATGCTTACTTCTACGAACCCACAACCAGAACACCTTTAGTAGATGCGGTAATATCTTTAACAGGTTTTGCGTTAGTAGGCGGCCCGGCTAGACAAGACCATCCCAAGGCAATTGAATCACTCAAACGCCTCAATCGTCCGTACATGGTGGCATTGCCTTTAGTATTCCAAACTACCGAAGAGTGGTTAGATAGCGATTTGGGATTACATCCGATTCAGGTAGCATTACAAATTGCGATTCCTGAACTAGATGGCGCAATTGAGCCGATTATATTATCGGGTAGAGATGGGGCAACAGGGAAGGCGATCGCACTCCAAGACCGCATCGAAGCAGTAGCACAACGGGCTTTGAAATGGGCTAACCTCCGCCGCAAACCCAAACTCAACAAAAAAGTCGCCATCACCGTTTTCAGCTTCCCTCCCGATAAAGGCAACGTAGGAACAGCCGCATACCTCGATGTATTCGGTTCCATCTACGAAGTCATGAAAGCGTTGAGAAACAACGGCTACGAGGTGCAGGACTTACCAGAAAACGCGAAAGAGTTGATGGAACAAGTCATCCACGACGCACAAGCACAGTACGCCAGCCCCGAACTCAACATCGCGTACAAAATGTCAGTCCCCGAATACGAAGAACTGACACCCTATTCCCAACGCTTAGAAGAAAACTGGGGGCCACCACCAGGACACCTCAACAGCGACGGACAAAACTTATTAATTTACGGTAAGCAATTCGGTAACGTCTTCATCGGTGTTCAGCCAACATTCGGTTACGAAGGCGACCCCATGCGGTTGTTGTTCTCCCGTTCCGCCAGCCCTCACCACGGTTTTGCAGCTTACTACACTTACCTAGAAAGAATTTGGGGCGCGGATGCTGTACTGCATTTTGGTACACACGGTTCTTTGGAATTTATGCCCGGTAAGCAAATGGGGATGTCTGGCGAATGTTACCCCGATAACTTAATTGGTACAATTCCCAACCTGTACTACTACGCCGCCAACAACCCCAGCGAAGCGACAATTGCCAAACGCCGCAGTTACGCCGAGACAATTTCCTACCTCACACCACCCGCAGAAAACGCTGGTTTGTACAAAGGGTTGAAAGAACTCAGCGAACTAATTGGTTCTTACCAAACCTTAAAAGATAGCGGTCGTGGTATCCCCATCGTTAACACGATTATGGATAAATGCCGCATCGTCAACCTAGATAAAGACATCGACTTGCCCGAAACTGATGCCAAAGATATGACCCCAGAGGAACGGGATAATATTGTCGGCAGCGTTTACCGCAAGTTAATGGAAATAGAATCACGGTTGTTACCTTGTGGTTTGCACGTCATTGGTAAACCCCCAAGTGCAGAAGAAGCGATCGCAACCTTAGTTAATATCGCCAGCTTAGACCGTCAAGAAGAAGAAATCCTCAGCTTACCCCGCATCATCGCCAACAGCGTGGGACGCAACATTGACGAAATCTACCAAAACAGCGACAAAGGCGTATTAGAAGATGTCCAACTGTTGCAAGACATCACCCTAGCAACTCGCGCCGCCGTCCGCGCCTTGGTACAAGAACAAACCGACGCAGAAGGACGAGTTTCCTTAGTTTCCAAGTTGAATTTCTTCAACATGGGCAAAAAAGAACCTTGGGTAGAAGCATTACAAAAAGCTGGTTATCCTAAAGTGGATGCTTCAGCATTGAAACCACTGTTCGAGTATTTAGAGTTCTGCTTACAACAAGTTTGTGCAGACAACGAACTCGGCGCATTACTCAAAGGCTTAGAAGGCGAATACATCCTTCCCGGCCCTGGTGGCGACCCCATCCGGAACCCCGATGTATTACCCACAGGTAAGAACATTCACGCCCTCGATCCCCAATCTATCCCCACGGCTGCGGCTGTACAATCAGCGAAAATCGTTGTAGATAGACTTTTGGCACGAAATAAAGCCGAAAACAACGGTAACTGGCCGGAAACCATTGCCTGTGTTCTCTGGGGAACAGATAACATCAAAACCTACGGCGAATCACTAGCGCAAATCATGTGGATGGTGGGTGTACGTCCAGTTCCCGACGCGTTAGGACGGGTGAACAAGTTGGAATTAATTCCCTTAGAAGAATTGGGAAGACCCAGAATTGACGTTGTAATTAACTGTTCTGGCGTATTCCGCGACTTGTTCATCAACCAGATGAACCTCCTAGACCAAGCCGTGAAGATGGCGGCGGAAGCGGATGAACCCACAGAAATGAACTTTGTCCGCAAACACGCCCTGCAACAAGCTGAGGATTTAGGAATTAACCTCAGACAAGCAGCCACCCGCGTATTCTCTAACGCTTCCGGTTCTTATTCCTCTAACATCAACTTGGCAGTAGAAAACAGCACTTGGGAAAGCGAAGCCGAGTTACAAGAAATGTACCTCACCCGTAAATCCTTCGCCTTCAGTGCCGACAACCCTGGCATGATGGAACAATCTCGCCAGATTTTTGAAAGCACCTTAAAAACTGCTGAGGTGACATTCCAAAACTTGGATTCTTCCGAGATTAGTTTAACGGACGTATCCCACTACTTTGACTCAGACCCCACCAAGGTTGTCTCAACTCTGCGTGGTGATGGCAAAACCCCAGCATCTTACATTGCAGACACCACCACAGCTAACGCCCAAGTCCGCACATTATCCGAAACCGTGCGCTTAGATGCCCGTACCAAACTATTAAATCCCAAGTGGTATGAAGGTATGCTGTCTCACGGTTACGAAGGTGTGCGCGAACTCTCCAAGCGGTTGGTTAATACAATGGGTTGGAGTGCTACAGCTGGCGCAGTGGACAACTGGATTTATGAGGATGCAAACGAAACCTTCATCAAAGATGAAGAAATGCAGAAACGTTTGATGAACCTCAACCCCCATTCTTTCCGCAAGATGGTTTCCACATTGTTGGAAGTGAATGGTCGCGGTTATTGGGAAACTAGCGAGGAGAACTTAGACCGCCTGCGCGAGTTGTACCAAGAAGTTGAAGACCGCATTGAAGGTATAGAATAACCATCAAAATAGAGACGTTCTGTAGAACGTCTCTATTTTTTTAACCGTGTTTACTGATGGTCAATAATGTACCCTAATCAAAATTAGAAATATAATTATAGATATGTATGTCTGCTAGAGATGTTTTTCATGAAGTTGTCAAAACAGCTTTAAAGAAAGACGGTTGGCAAATTACTGATGATCCACTCACAATTAGCGTGGGAGGAGTTAATCTTTCTATTGATTTAGCCGCAGAAAAGCTGATTGCCGCAGAACGCCAAGGGCAAAAAATTGCAGTTGAAGTCAAAAGTTTTTTAAAGCAGTCGTCTGCAATTTCAGAATTTCATACCGCATTAGGACAGTTTATTAATTATAGAGGTGCATTGAGAAAGGTAGAACCTGATCGTGTTTTATATTTAGCAGTACCTTTAACAACTTATAAAACGTTTTTTCAGCTTGATTTTCCCAAAGAGATGATAACAGAAAATCAACTTAAGATGCTGGTTTATGATGTAGAGCAAGAGGTAATTTTTCAATGGATAAATTAACTCATTATCGGCAGCTTATACAACAGTTATTACATGATTATAGTGAGCAAAAACCATCTCACGGAAATATAGAGGTTGAAACAATTTTTGATAAAGAACGCGACCATTATCAAATAGTTCATGTAGGCTGGGAAGGTCAAAATTGGGTACATAGTTGTGTCATCCACATTGACATTAAAGGTGGAAAAATTTGGCTGCAATGGAATGGTACTGAGGATGATATTGCTGCTAATTTGGTAGCTGCGGGAGTTCCCAAGGAAGATATTGTGTTAGGGTTTCAGTCTCCTTTTATGAGAAAGTTTACAGACTATGCAGTTAGTTAAGAGATGTTTTGAAAATTCCTAAGAGAGATTTATGAATATTAACGTTTACATTGACTAGGATGAGGTTCTATATAAAGTTCTGATATGGCAAATTTTCCAAATAGTGTTAAATTTGAATCAGAATTATAAATTGTTAAATACTCTTGACTTCTGGTAATAGCTGTATAGAGCAGTGGTACTTTAGCTTCATGTTGCTCTTCTTCGGGATTAAAAAATACAAGAATATTACTTAATTCCCATCCTTTAAAACTATGTATTGTACATACTTTAATCTTACCTCCTTGCATCCAAAATCCTGCTTTATAACCACGCCTTAGTTCGTCCCTTTTTTTCTCAAATTCTTCATAGTTGTTGCCATACAAACGATAAATTTCTTGATTTTCTTCTTGAGACTCAAAATTTTGCTGATAAGGCAATGAGAGTTCATCTAAGGCTTTGCAAATTTGCCATCCATCCTCAACAGTACATACTAAAATCGCAATATCTGCACGAGCCACATTCCTATCGTGAATTAGATTATTAACATCTTCCTTTATCGTTTTTACTACCTGCTTCTTTGTGCCATCAAACCAAATATTACGTACAAAAAGATTACCTTGAACAGATTTGATAGACTTGACAGTTCCCGACTCACCCTCTTGTTTAGCCCAAGTAGATAGAGCGTTAGCAAGTCTAGCTGTTTGTTCAGGAATTCGGTAAGACTCATTAAGAAGATTGGGACGACCTTTGATACCTGGAATTGATCCTCTACTATTTACGTTCTTCCTATAAATGTTTTGCCGATCATCTTCACAAAACATCATGTGATAATTAGGCGCAGTTATTTTCTGTAATATCTCAATCCATGAACGCTCAAAATCTTGTCCTTCGTCAATAAGTACTACATCAATTGGTTCTTTTAGACTTCGGTTATCGATCTCGGCAGTTTCTTTTGGGAAGAAACGATGAAAATGACCAACTTCGATATAGCGGTGGTAATGTGGCCCGTAATGACGGGCTAGACGTGTTACTAAATCACGAAGGTTGTTGGCCATCGTAATATTAAAACATACTAAAAAAACTTTTTTTCGTTCTTTGGCAGCGTTAACTGCTTTGTGAACCAAGACAAGTGTTTTACCACCTCCAGCAGCACCAAAAACTCTACGACATCCAGGATTATTAGGTAGTAAATCTTGCTGTTTTTTATTAAAAGTCACTAATAAACTTTTAATGTCTGTGCTACCGTGTTTTGGGTATGCTAGTGCATTTCGCAGTCGGTCAGCAATACCATTCCTTTTCATGAGTGGTGTAAACTTAGAACCGTGACGAAGATAGCATTTTTCTAGCATTGTCCGTAAAAGTTTTGAATCTGTATAGTCGTATCCAAAAACATTAGAGTACCTGTCTAATATATGCTGAAGTCGCTTCCTCACATCTGCGGTTTTATGTTTGTGGAAATATACAAAGGGTTGAATCAGACTATGAACTTTTTGATTTAAGAGTCGTTCAGCCCCTAGAATTGGTATCTCATATTTAAATATAGAATCCCGATACTTTTCTGCTTGCTTAATTGGGCAGTAATCATCTTTATTGATAGTAATCCATTTTCCTGTATCTCTAGCTCGAACCTGCCAGTCATAACTACCATTGTCATAGTTAATAATCTGGTGTGCATTTAAATCCCAATCTTTTACTTCAAAAATTCCTATACCTGCATCTTCACAAAAAATTACAATATCTGGTCTTAGACCATTTAAGTGAGGTTGAAAATATACTGTCCAATCATCATCAAGAATTTGAAGTAAAGCCTTCATTAAATGGATTTCTCCTTCTGTTGGCTTTTGAGGCAAGCTATTGATTTCTTCTAAATCGGGTACTAAAACAGCCATTTTTTCTCGAAAAATGATTGAGTAATTATTAACAAGTAAGAATTTTAGTATAAAAAGGTAATGGTCGGTAATAATTAAGTATTTTTAGTCATAAAATACATAGAAATATCCCATATTTTTATAGAGGGAAGATCTTTCAAAAATTTGTCAGAGTATGGGTAAGCATATTTCTATACAAGCGTTAGCATAGCTTACTGTAGGTATAGCTAATCGTGTCATAATAGAATCAGCGATCGCATTTGGGAATGTGGAGTGCGTTAGCGAAGCTTACCGGAGGTATCGCATTGGTAATGTAGAGAGGTGCATTAGCTCATCTTCTCATACAGGCATTAGCGCAGCTTACCGTTCGCGTAGCGTCTCGTAGAGAAGGCTAATCGCTTCGCTTATCGCTCAATGCCCACAGGCTAGAATAGTATGTAAGGTAGTTAAAATTGCTGCTTTAATATTCAATCTGGAATATCGCTATGAATGCTTTCACAGTCAATCTCAAACCAGTATTGGAACTGACAGATGAGCAATTTTTTAATTTATGTCAAGCAAATAGGGACTTGAAGTTTGAACGCAGCGCAACTGGAGAATTAATTATTATGCCGCCTACGGGGGGAAAAACAGGGAATCGTAATGCAGGTATAACTGCTCAACTTTGGATTTGGAATGAGCAAAATAAACAAGGTATAGTTTTTGATTCTTCAACTTGCTTTAAATTGCCTAATGGTGCAGACCGTTCTCCTGATGCTGCTTGGATAAAGTTAGAAAGATGGAATACTTTAACAGATGCAGAAAAGGAAAAGTTTCCTCCTATTTGCCCTGATTTTGTAATTGAGTTACCTTCCCCTAGTGATAGTTTGAAAGCAGCACAGGATAAGATGAGGGAATATTTAGATGATGGTGTAAGTTTAGGTTTGTTAATTAATCGTAAATCTCGTCAAGTTGAGATTTATAGACAAGGAAAAGAGGTTGAGGTTTTAGAATCACCTGCGACTGTATCAGGCGAAGATGCTTTAAAGGGTTTTGTATTGGACTTGGAAAGGATTTGGTAATTTATTGGTTCAGGTGTTAGCATAGCTTACCAAAGGTATCGCCTGCCCTGTAATCATAAAATCAGCGATCGCTCACTAAGTTAGCAATTTATCTAACTAATCTTCCCAGCACCAAATACTAGCCAAGGGAAATTTATGTTAATCAAAAACATACTTTTCTGCTACCTTCCAATAGCGAGAGAAACGCTTGAGGTCAATATATCCGTCATAATCAAAAAATGGTTCGACCTCAAACACTTCCAATTTTAAAGCACGCTCAATTTCATCGCAGATATCATTAAAGCGAGGACTAGGACTATCAGTTGTCGCCACTAAATCAGCATTATGTTCTTTAGCAAAAGCTAAAATTTCTCGCGCCACATTACCCCGACGAATTTCCACAGGTAACTCTAGCAAGCATTCATAAATAAAAGTCAACCGCTTGATACTAAGCTGCCATTCTTCTATTAAAGCATCATCCCAAACCCAAATCGCAGGCGCATCTGGATATTCTTGTAAAGCTGGATTGTAAGGACTCAAACAGTCGCCGTGTATCCAAATAATTTGTTTAGTCATTAGTTATTAGTTAATAGTTAATAGTCAATAGTCAATAGTCATTAGTCAATAGTCATTAGTCATTAGTTATTAGTTATTAGTTATTAATACTCCTTCTACCTTATCTACCCTACTTTACTTTTCCAGTCCCCAATCCCCAGTCCCTACTTCTTACCCTTTTGCCAACTTTGACTGTTGGGTTTTTTGGTAAACTCTCCTTTGGGAAATAGGCGTTGTTCTAATTCTTCGTAACTACCTTCAAAATCACAATGACCGTAGAGGGGACATTTTTGACAGTACACTCCTTTGGTGTAGCGTTCTAAGTTCTCGCGGTTGAAAAAATAAGGTTTATGGCTAAAGGTGCTGGCTACCCATTGCCAAGACATATTATTACTTGCAGGATCACCGTCTAATAAATGTTCTAAAAACCATTTCGCGCCCGCTTGCCAGCGAATCCGCCGCCAGTGAATAATGTAAGCGGCTAACCACATCCGCATATGGTTATGTAAATAGCCAGTTTCTCGTAATTCTTGGCTAAAATTATCTATGCAAACTAATCCTGTATTACCCTCTCTGATATCTTGGGGTAACTCTGGCGCATATTCTCCTATGGTGTAGCCAGTTTTGTATTCTTCTTGGTCTTGCCAAATATTATTTCCTAGTTTGACATACAATCTCTGCCAGTAGTCTCGCCAACCCAATTCGTTAATGAGTTTGGTTGCGTCATCATGGTTTTGGACTTTATCTAGCGCATAATCTCGAATTTCTCGCAGACTTAATACACCATAGCGAATGTAAGGTGAAAGTTTAGTAACGTCACCTGTTAAGAAATTACGGGTTTTTGCATATGATGCGGGGTTAACTTTTTGTAAGGCTTTTTGCGCTGCTTTCCTTCCTCCAACTGTGTTACTAATATGATCATCGCGTTCTGCGGCTTGGGGAAATTGTTCCCTTAGATAAGCTATTAATTCATCTCGATTAGCAAATTCACGCCGCATAAATTGATTTAGTTTAAATAAATTAATATTGTCTAATATATATTAATAATACAGACAACAAAAATCAAGCTCGAAATTATCATTTCTACCTTTAAGCAATATTTTCCTACTCATATTTAGCATTAGTGCAAGTAATTTTTTTGTCTAAAGATATAGGGTCAGTTAAACCCATAGATTGATGGAGAAAACAGAAGTGAAAGGGAAACTATGAAATAGGATTCATATCAAGTAGCAAAATGGTATCTCAACAATCTCGACATTATCAACGTGCGATAGGCACATTCAGAAGCAGACAAGAAGCCGAACAAGCATTACACGAACTCAAAAACTCTGGTTTCTCAATGGATCGGGTGTCTATCTTAGCAAAAGATGCCGATCGCAATGAGCAAATTGCTGGTGCAGAAGTGAGAGATCGGGGAGACACAGAAGCTAGAGAAGGTGCGGGTATTGGTGCAACTACTGGTACTGTCTTAGGTGGTATGGGTGGTTTACTTGTGGGTTTAGAAGCTTTATTAGTCCCAGGTGCAGGGCCTTTCTTGGCGGCTGGAACTATTGCTACGACCTTAGCTGGTGCTGGGATTGGTGCGGCCGCAGGTGGTATTGTAGGAGCGTTGACTGGTTTAGGTATTCCTGAAGAAGACGCAAGGAATTATAGCGATCGCGTTTCTCAAGGCGAATACTTAGTGATTATCGAAGGTACAAGCACCGAAATCGAGAGTGCAGGTAGAATTTTAAGCGATCGCGGTATTCGTAATTGGAAAATACACAACATCAATGATACTCGCGGTTATAGCACCGACACAACACCAACAGGTATACAGCGAGATACAGATGTATATTCAGGAACAACGCCTGATCAAAATGCAGTGGAAATTATCGACAAGCGCGATCGCTTGAAATAATTTCAGGGAGACTGCAAAAATAAATTTTACCACCCTTCCCAATCTGCGGAAGGGTTAATCTTTATGGGTAAACCTGGTTTCCAGCTTCTCTTTATATCTTGATGAAACAGCTGATTGTATCGACACTTTCAATTCAAAAACTAAAAGCCAAAATTTATATTAGCCTCTTTAATATAAAATTTATCTGTGAAGTACACCATAAAAGCTAAACTAGTCAGATAAAAACTTTACTTGCCGAAGCGATGAGCCTCTGCATTAATCCCCAGTGTACCAATCCTCAAAATCCTGACAATATCCTATTTTGTCAAGCCTGTGGTTCAGAGTTGCTCCTAGAAGGTTGTTATCGAGTAGTGGGTTTTCTAGGTGGTGGTGGCTTTGGCAAAACCTATGAAATCCTTGATACGCGGACACAAACTACTAAAGTTATTAAGATTTTAATCAATAATCACCCGAAAGCGATCGAGCTATTTCAGAGAGAAGCAGAAGTTCTCACTCGTCTCAATCATCCTGGTATTCCTCAAGTCGAACCTAACGGCTACTTTATTTATTTTCCTAGAAGTAGCCCAGAGCCATTACACTGTCTGGTGATGGAGAAAATCGAAGGTCTTGATTTAAACGTGTACTTAAAAAAGAGAGATTATCGACCCATCGACCAAAAATTAGCATTGCAATGGTTCAAAGAAAGCGTCATTATCCTTCAACAAGTTCATCAACAGGGTTTATTTCATCGCGATATTAAACCATCCAACATCATGTTAAGGGCAGATGGTCGTCTTGCACTCATCGACTTCGGCACAGCCAGATCAATTACCCAAACCTACATCGCCAAGCAATCTGCGGGACAAGTTACAGGTGTCATTTCCGCAGGTTATACCCCATCCGAACAAATTCATGGTCAGGCTGTACAACAGTCAGATTTTTTTGCGCTGGGTCGAACTTTTATTTATTTATTAACTGGAAAAGAACCAACAGATTCCCTAATTTACAACTCTTATAGCGATGAATTAAGCTGGCGAAACCATATACAAGTTCTACCGCAGTTTGCAGATTTACTCGATCAAATGATGGCGCGTTTACCCAGTCAACGCCCCCAAAATACTCAAATAATTTTGCAAAAGATAGCGGAAATTGAGAGTTATTTAAACTCACCACTACAAACTCCACCACCACAAACCCCTACTCCTCCCAATAGAAGAAAATTTATGAAATTCTTGGGCTTTGGTGGACTAGGAATAGCTTTGGCTGGGTTAATATATGCAGTATTGCCCAAAACTAAATCAAAATTAGTAGTTTCTCGCCTGGGGGATGGTGATTATCAAACTATCACAGAAGCGATCGCCAATGCCCAACCCAACACCAGCATCATGGTGCGTCCTGGATTTTATCAAGAAAGTATAGTAATTAATAAACCAATAAAAATTATTGGTGATGGTTCTAAAGCCGATATTGTCATTGAAAGTCCCGACTCAAATTGTATTTTAATGGAAGCTGACACAGCAACAGTTAGTGGTTTGACAATACGTTGCACAGCAGGGAAAAATAACAAAAAATTCTACGGTGTAGATATTTCCCAAGGACAGCTAACTTTAGAAAATTGTGATATCACCTCTGATTCTCTAGCCTGCATCGCCATTCATCATGCCACAGCTGATGCCATTATCCGTAATTGCGAAATTCATGACGGCAAAGCTAGTGGTATATTTGTTTATGATCATGGTCAAGGTAGGATAGAAGACTGTTATTTGTACAGCAACACTTTATCAGGAATCACCATTCAAGACGGTGGTAATCCTACAGTTGAGCGTTGTAGAATTCGTGATGGGGGAATTCTGATTGATCAAAATGGTAAAGGCAGCATCAATAATTGTGACGTTTTTAGCACCACATTAGGCGCAGGTATAGAAATTAGGAAAAATGGTAATCCAGCAATTGAAAACTGCGTAATTCGTGATGGACAAGGAAGCGGTGTTTTAGTAGATCAAAATGGTCGAGGGATAATTAAGGAATGCAAGATTTTTAATAACCGATTATCGGGTATAGAAATCAGAAATGATAGCAACATCGTCATCAGAGAATGCAAAGTTAATAGAAATCAACAATATGCCTTGTATGTTCATGATCGAGGTACAGCTACAGTAGTAAATTGTGATTTAACAGCAAATGTCCGAGGTGCCTTTGAAATAGATAACACATCTCAAGTACAACGCAGTGGCAACCAAGAATAACATAGCAAATAAACAGATATTCCTAGCCTCACGTTGATGGCAAGGGGGCAGGGGGCAGGGGGCAGGGAGAAAGACAATTGTTTTGGAGAAAATAAATTGGATAGTTTATTTTCTGGAAATCCCTAATGACCAATGACTAATGACTATTGACTAATGACTATTGACTATTGACTAATGACTAATGACTAATGACTATTGACTAATGACTATTGACTATTGACTAATTATGACGAACATTCCCCAAATTGGACAAACAGCACCAGAGTTTTCTCTACCAGACCAAGATGGCAATCTGGTTACTTTAAATGATTTTACAGATCAATGGATTGTAGTTTATTTTTACCCTAAAGATGATACTCCTGGTTGCACTACAGAAGCCAAAGATTTCACAGAGTTAAATCAGGAATTCAATCAATTAGGGGCAAAAATATTAGGCGTGAGTCCTGATTCTGGTAAAGCCCATTGCAAGTTTATAAATAAACATAACTTGTCTATTACACTGCTAAGTGATCCAGAACACCAGTTAATAGAAGCTTATGGTGCTTGGCGGTTAAAGAAATTTATGGGTAAAGAATATATGGGTGTGGCGCGTTCTACTTTTCTCATTTCACCTGAGAAAATTATTGCTCATGCCTGGCCTGATGTCAAAGTCAAAGGTCATGCCCAATCAGTGTTGCAGAAACTGCAAGAATTAACAGCTAGTTAACTGATTACAACCAATAATGAACTTAACATTACTATAAAATCGACACTGCTTTACAACCAGAAATGTCAATATAGTTATACAGTTCCTCTTGTAGACCCTATGGTTCAATTCATTCAAGCTCAAAATGTTGGAATTGCATATTTAGAAGAAAGGTTTGGACTCAAATTAGCAGAGGATGATAGATTTTTTCCAGAATGGTTTGAGTCTTTACCTGAAATCACAGACTTAGAAAAAGAGTATTTAGATAGAGTTAAAGCTAATTTTTTGAATTTAGTTAAAAGACCACCTATTTTAGAAAATGCTGTCAAGATGGTGGTATTGTCTCCTTTATTAGATTTAGCTGGATTTTACCGTCCGCCATTTTCTATTCTCACTGAGGAATCTATCGAAATATCTTTAGAAGAAGCAGGAGAAGTGATTAGAGGTAGAATTGATGTCTTAGTTATTCAAGACCAATTATGGTTACTTGTCATTGAGTCTAAACGGGCAGCATTTTCTCTGACAGAGAACATATCTCAAGCATTAGCTTATATGATCAGCCATCCCAACCAAGAAAAACCCGTGTTTGGATTAGTCACTAATGGCAGTCACTTTATTTTTA
The DNA here is from genome assembly GCF_002896875.1 of Nostoc sp. CENA543. Classification (GTDB taxonomy): domain Bacteria; phylum Cyanobacteriota; class Cyanobacteriia; order Cyanobacteriales; family Nostocaceae; genus Trichormus. The sequence goes on along the minus strand of NZ_CP023278.1, from coordinate 27,401 downwards.
TCAAATTAACTAATTTAAATACATTAACTTATGCTTTATCAGATGAATTTACGCTATTAAAACGTCAAAGTGAACTGTATCAAGTCCTTGCTACCTTAAAAAAACTGAGTCAAATATTGCAATAGTTATGTCTAATCATCCCATCTACCTTGATTGTCACGCCACTACACCTGTAGATGAGCGTGTATTAGCAGCTATGCTGCCATACTTTACAGAAAAATTTGGCAATCCAGCAAGTATTAGTCATATTTACGGTTGGGAAACGGAAGCTGCTGTAAAACAAGCACGGGAAATTTTAGCCACTGCAATTAAAGCATCGCCAGAAGAAATTGTCTTTACTAGCGGTGCAACGGAAGCTAATAATTTAGCCATTAAAGGTGTAGCAGAAGCTTACTTTCAAAAAGGTCAGCATATAGTTACTGTGGCAACTGAACATGGCGCGGTACTCGACCCTTGTGCATATTTAAAAACCCTGGGTTTTGAGATTACTATATTGCCAGTCAAAGCTGATGGATTGATTGATTTAAGAGAACTAGAAGCAGCGTTGCGTCCTGAGACAATTTTAGTTTCGGTGATGGCAGCTAATAATGAAATTGGCGTATTACAACCGTTAGCAGAAATTGGGGAAATCTGCCATAGTCGCCAAGTAATTTTCCATACAGATGCAGCCCAAGCTATTGGGAAAATTCCTCTAGATGTGCAAGCCATGCACATTGATTTAATGTCTTTGACTGCCCATAAAGTCTACGGGCCAAAAGGTATTGGTGCCTTATATGTCCGCAGGCGCAACCCCAGAGTGCAACTCGCACCCCAACAACACGGGGGAGGACATGAACGAGGAATGCGTTCAGGAACTCTATACACACCGCAAATTGTTGGCTTTGGTAAGGCTGTAGAAATTGCTTTAGCCGAACAGGAAACAGAAAGCCTCCGCCTCATCCAGTTAAGAGACAACTTATGGAGTCAACTTTCACAATTAGAGGGAATTCACCTGAATGGACACCCCACCCAACGATTACCAGGTAACTTGAATATTAGCGTTGAGGGAGTTGACGGTGCAGCATTGTCTTTAGGTTTACAGCCAGTTATGGCCGTATCCTCTGGTTCAGCTTGTTCATCGACGAAAACAGCACCCTCTCACGTCCTCACTGCTTTGGGACATGACGAAAAATTGGCTTATGCTGCCGTTCGTTTTGGGATAGGCAGGTTTAACACATCGGCAGAAATTGATATAGTAGCGAAACACGCGATCGCTACTATTCAAAGTTTACGTAAACAAAAGACTTTAGTATAAAATGCCGTCTCAACCTGTGACAAAAGACTGGTACAGTGCAAATCACCGTTACTTGATGGGTTTAATCTCCCAAACCCGTCAAGCTTTAGAACAGTTGGCTGAAGACAACGAACAGGGAAATCAGAGTAGGGAGAAAGGCATATTCCTAGATTACGAACAAGACCCAGCCTTTAATCAAGCACCGCCCGCCATAGAGCAACTGTGTCAAATCTTTAAATTATCTAAATTAGAACGGCAAATTGTGCTGTTGTGTGCAGGTATGGAATTTGACCGTAACTGGGGAAAACTATGTGCCGCAGCCCAAGGACAACCACAGTTAGAACATCCCACTTTTAGTTTAGCATTCTCCATGTCTTCTGGTTCCTATTGGGATTTACTGACTCACGATGCACCCTTGCGACGCTGGCGGATTATTGAAATTGCTCCGTCCCATACATTGACGATTTCTCCCTTAAGATTAGACGAGCAGATTATTCATTATTTGGCAGGATTGCGCCCATTGGATGAGCGATTGGCACAATTAGGAGCTACCCCTGTACAGACAGAAAACTTAGTTCCATCCCATACAGCCTTAGCGCAACAAATGGCAAATTGCTGGTTGCAAGCCTCTCAAGAACAGCGCGCCTTGCCCATATTGCAACTATGTGGTACAGAAACCGTCAGCAAAAAAGCGATCGCCGCCCATGCCTGTGATATTTTACACTTAACAGTTTATGCTATTGCTGCCCAGAACTTACCCCGTGATACCCAGCAATTAAATCTCATCAAGTGCTTGTGGGAAAGGGAATGGCGACTGTTTGGCAGGGTAATATTATTGGATGGCGATCGCACTACCGAATCTCCAGATGGGGAAAATCACATCCATCAGCTACTCGAAACCCTACAAACCCCCCTGATGATCTCCAGTTTAGAACGTCGTCGTGCTATCCAGCGTCCTTTACTCACCTTAGAGGTAAATCACCCCAGCCCCGCCGAACAGCGTCAAGTTTGGCAAACTGCCTTAAGTGACATCTCACCCACCTGGAATGGACACATCGACCGTCTTGTTTCCCACTTCAACCTCAGCACCGCTACAATTACAGCCACCAGTTGGCAATTCAAAACCCAACACCACCCAACATCTGACTCAGCCCAAGCCTTCCGTTTCCTCTGGGATGTCTGCCGTAGTCAAGCCCGTCCCCGCCTCGATGAATTGGCGCAACGCATCGAAGCAACCGCACAGTGGGAAGATTTAGTGTTACCACCCAATGAATTAGGCGTATTGCGTGATATTGCTGCCCATTTACGCCAACGTTCCAAAGTCTATGAACAGTGGGGATTTGCGGCTAAAGGCGGACGAGGTTTGGGTATTAGTGCCATGTTTGCGGGGGCGAGTGGCACAGGGAAAACACTAGCAGCAGAAGTATTAGGTAATACCCTAAATCTAGATGTCTACCGCATAGATTTAAGTGCAGTGGTGAGTAAGTATATTGGCGAGACAGAGAAAAATTTGCGGCGGGTATTTGATGCGGCTGAGGGGGGAGGAGTCATTTTACTATTTGATGAAGCCGATGCCCTCTTTGGCAAACGTACAGAAGTGAAAGACTCCCATGACCGCCACGCCAATATTGAGGTAAGCTACCTACTGCAACGCATGGAAGCCTATCGGGGTTTAGCAATTCTCACCACCAACTTAAAAGCCTCTTTAGATCAGGCATTTCTGCGGCGTTTGCGCTTTATTGTCCAGTTTCCCTTCCCCGATGCCAATCAGCGCGCCGAAATTTGGCGACGGGTATTTCCCGCCCAAACCCCCACCGCAGACTTAGATTTCGAGAAATTAGCTAAACTCAGCGTTGCTGGCGGGAATATCCGCAATATTGCCCTGAATGCAGCGTTTATAGCAGCCGATGCCGATGAACCCGTGGGGATGAAACATATCTTACAAGCAGCCAAGAGTGAATATATCAAGATGGAGCGACCTTTAACTGATGTAGAGGTGAAGGGATGGATAGCATGATTTTTGCTGAATAGCAATTAGCTAAACGTCTAATTGATATTACCGAAGAAAATGAGAGAATGAGGTATTATTTGGCTGCGATTCGGAGTGTGGCTATGCGGACTCATAAAGCATCTCAAAAGCAATCTTCAGTGAACAATTCCTTGGTATCTCGTCCCTTTGTAGTGCAGCCAAAAGCAGAGGAAAGGAAAGAATCGCCAGGAACGCAGGGGTACAAAAGCCAGATGCCAGAGTTCGCTATTTTCAACCCAGCAGGGGAACAATCGCCCGTGCAACCAAAATTAGCGATCGGCGCGCCAGGAGATAAATACGAGCAGGAAGCCGACCGAACAGCAAAACTAGTAGTACAAAGGATTAATGCACCGGCGATCGCTCGTTCAACTTCAGAACCCTCAATACAACGGCGGGGAGGATTAGAGGGAGGAGAAGCATCAACAGATTTAGAATCAGCTATTAATAGTGCTAGAAGCGGGGGACAGCCCTTAGATGCTGGTTTGCAAGCCAAGATGAGTACAGCGATGGGGGCGGATTTTAGTGGTGTGAGAGTGCATACTGATACCCAATCAGACCAGTTAAATCGCTCGATTCAAGCAAAGGCATTTACAACAGGGCAAGATGTGTTCTTTCGACAAGGGGAATATCAGCCAGGGAGTCGCGGGGGTCAAGAGTTGATCGCCCATGAGTTAACCCATGTAGTACAGCAAAATGGTGGGACTGTACAGCGATTTTCCCAGCAAAAGTCACAGATGGGGCAAATATCAATTGTTCAAAAGCCAAACCTGAATGACAAACTCATAGTGAATCATAATTCTGACCAAAACACTATCCAGCGATTCTATGCAGTGAAAGATGAGGAAAATTCTAAATCTCATCCTACAGCAAACACAGGTCGGATTGATGAATTAAATCTGGAATGGATCGAACTTCCAGACCCAAGAGACGAGAGTGAATATCCAGAGACGGTAGAAGGAACGGGCTGGTTGTACTACAGTTTATATACGAGAAAAGGGAAAAATCCAGTAAAACGCAAACGAGTGAAACAATCAATTCCACCAATTGGGTCACTGCCATCAATGGATTCATCACCGTTCAGTACCCCATACACTGGAGGAAAGGGTGGAAAGCCAAAGACAATTGTGGAAAGCATATTAGGTGTTGCACCAATGATTCCTGTACCTACGGGGTTGGCTGACAAATCATCCAAAAAAGCTAGAGAGAAAATTAGTGATTTTACACCTCAGTCACCTATCCAGGAAGGAATCAAGGAAACCATAACAGACCGAGTGGAACTGATGAAAGAAGGAATCCAAGACCCTCGGAACACATCCGAGCCGTTGAAGTGGGCGGATTACTATGTATTCGGTGGTGGCAAGGAAGATTTAGCAAGAGTGATAGACATAGCAAGCGCAAAGATGAGTAAAGAGGAAGCCGAAAGATTTAAAGCAGATTTAGAGAAATGCCAGTTTGAGCAAACTGTGAAGATGGGGGCTAAAGTGGGGTTTGGTATGGCTATCGGTCAAGCAATTGGGATGATACCGCATCCTGCCGCAAAAGCGGCAAAGGTTGGATGGACGGTCACTGGTGGAGTGGCACTCAACAATAAAATGGTAAAGGTTAATGAGGAACTGGAAAAGGTCAAGCAAGCACATCCAACTGCGTATAAAGTGATGGAAGATCATAGAAATCAGAAAATGGAAGAGGTTCATAAGGAAAGACACAGAATGGTAGAAGTTTATGCCAAGAGTCTAGAAACTATGGGCAATCCGTTTGCATAGTGTGATTATGTATTCTTGTCGTGCTAAAAATCCTAAGTAAATTAACAAATTACTAGCGATCGCACTGTGGACTTCTGAACCCCCCAACATACTAATAATCTCTCCATTACGGTATTCATGGCGTTCTGGACTGGTTTCATCCATCGCCCGATACTCGTCTAGTGTCAAGCCTGGAGTTTAGACTAAGCAGCAAAAAATGACCCAGGAAGGCTGAGTTGAAAATAAATAGGCATTAGACATAAAAATCGACAATCTTAAGCAGATTCTGATTGTTGCTTACGTGGCTTAGTTGTAGTTTTTCTAACAACAGGATAGCGAATTCTACGTTGTCGGGGTTGTCCAGTCTTCCAGCCAGGGGACTTTCCGCGAGGTTTGGGCGGACGGGCAGGAGTACCAATCGTCGCTAAAATACTTCCCATCGCCTGAGCAACCCTACCTGGAGTCAAACTAACTAATAACTTTTGCCAAGGTAAAGGGTTGTCTGCAACGATATCACGGGCTAACCACAATTCCCAAGTCATGATGGGCATTAAGTCACTCCAACGCTCACATTGCTTAGGGGTACGTAGCTTGGGAAGAGTCCAGTGTAAGCGTTGCTTCAAAAAGCGATACCAGTGGTCAACAGTAAAACGCCGCAAGTAGAGTTGCCAAACTTCTTCTAAAGGCGGCATTTGTTCTCCCAGCCAAGCCAACCACAAAGGTTTTGACACCCGCAAGTTGCCAAGCTCATCAAGACGCTCAACCCGAATCAAGGACATCGGACGTGTAGCGGCTTTCCGAAAATGAAAATTTGACCACAAGCTCACCTTGATACGTCCTAGTTTTGGATGATTTACTTCTATAGTTTGAATGGCTTGAGTCCATGTCGAAGCATCATTCAACTTAAATTTATCACCATGTTTTCTCGGTCGTCCCTTGCCAGAATATGGTGGTGGTGCGCCCCATAAACAAAGATTTGAACGCAAACGTACCAAAATGTCTGCTTTAATATTACTCGTCTTCAAAACGAAAGGAGCGCACCCGTACTCACTATCCCAAACCGAAATTGGTCTGGTAGGTAAATTTTCACAAACTTGTTGTAATTGCCATGCTGCTTTCTGGATTGGGCTTTCCCAACTGGTAATTCGCTCGTGTCTCAATGGTAATGCCCAACTGCCCGAACTCTCCGGTATCCAAGCAATGGTGCTATAGCCCTGACCAATGGTGATTGGTTTGTCACCTCCCATTGAGACACTGCTGTGTTCAATTGTCCTTTCCTGTAGCGTTACCGCATCTGGCCTTGGCCAAGCTGTATGGTCGCCAGCCAACAACGGACGACCCTGGTGTGGCATCTGTTTGATGTATAACTGCATCAATTTTTGTCGCTGTGGCCTGCTATCTTGTAACGCTTCATAAATACTTGACCACTTGCGTCTAAATGCTGGTGATAGTGATAAATCTGCCAAACTGTAAGCGTTCCGAGTTAGCAATATTGCATCCATCAGTTCAAATGTTGCATCATGCGCTCTACCTAGATAGTTATACGCTGCTTGACGAAATTCCTCTAATTTGGCACGGTTCATATTGGCAGATGAGAGTTGGTGGTTCTTCTCTCAGCTTCTGCTAATAGGGGACTGTGTTCAAGCACACCCCTTATTTTTCGTTGTCGCACCGGGAACTAGTCTAAACTCCAGTCAAGCGAGTGGTGATGATATCTGGAGTACTGGTTTGAGCAAAGACCACAACCAGACCTCTAGAATAATTACCGCTACAAATATGATCGACTTCAATTTCCAAAGTTGCCGATGCAGGCGCGCTTTATCTATAACTATGATGATTGATCAAAATTATCCTATAGTCTAATTTGCTTTTGTCAAAAAAATTGACACAATACAGCATAATTTGGCTAAAGGTGGAGTGTAGCTATGCGGACTCATAAAGCATCTCAACAGCAATCTTCTGCGACTAATTCCTTGGTATCTCGTCCCTTTGTTGTACAGCCAAAAGCAGGGGAAAGTACAGAATCGCCTAAAACGCAGGGATACGAAAGCCAGATGCCAGAGTTCACTATTTTCAACCCAGCAGGGGAACAATCGCCTGTACAAACTAAGTTAGCGATCGGCGAACCAGGAGATAAATACGAACAGGAAGCCGACCGGACAGCGAAATTAGTGGTACAGAGAATTAATGCACCGGCGATCGCTCGTTCAACTTCAGAGCCCTCAATACAGCAACAAGGAGGACTTGAGGTAGGAGAAGCAACACCAGATTTGGAATCTACTATTACCAGTGCTAGGAGCGGTGGACAGTCTGAGAGCGTAACAATCCAACGTCAGGCAGAATTGGACAACCCCAATCACACTGGATTACCAACATATCTTAAAACAGGAGTTGAAAATCTTTCGGGATATTCCCTTAATGATGTCAAAGTTCATTATAATTCGCCCAAACCAGCCCGATTACAAGCATTAGCTTACACCCAAGGCACAGATATTCATCTTGCACCAGGACAAGAGAAACATTTACCCCATGAAGCTTGGCACGTTGTGCAGCAGAAGCAGGGAAGGGTAGAACCAACAATCCAGATGAAGGGGTTAGAAATTAATGATGATGAGGGGTTGGAAAAAGAGGCAGATGTGATGGGAGAAAAAGCAGCATCAATTAGTAGGGAACTTCAACCCAATATCAAACCAGTTACCATTTCAACCAGCCATACATCAGACGTTGTTCAAGGAGAATTTATTCAAACTGGTTTGTTCAAATGGCAAGACCAAGACACAGGAAAAGAGTATGAACAGTCTGAAGCTAGGGTAGATGACACTATCAAGGTATCAGGTTACGAAGAGGAATTTTACATAAGGTATTTGAACGGTAAGTGGGAACGAGCCACTACTGAATTCCATGAACAGGAAGAGCCGAATTTCATGGATGTAGAGGAAGTATCGCAAGATAGCGATGAGAGCAATGATAGCGACCACGGCGCAGAAAACGCACACGCATCCACAGAAGACTTGTACCCAGATGAACTTGAACCGAGCGAATTCGCAACTATTCCTGATTACGAAAAAATATTGCAAGAGATTTTTATAAATATGCTCGAGCATTATCAAATCAATATCCATAAAGAAGAATTGTGGATGAATGTCTTCACTAAATGGAAAGAAGGGGTGCATACCCGTGGCTGGTGGGAAAATATTAAAAAACAGGTTGAAACACAAAATTCTACTGGCAATACTGAACAACCTTTGCAGATGAAACGAACCCCGAATACCTTAAGCTATCAAGAGAAATACAAAACCAAAAATTTCGGGGAATTTAAAAAAATTACCTATTTGCGTGATGGGAAAGGGAACATCAATTTTTCCAAGCCGCAAAAGAAAAAAGTTTGGCAAGACCCAATTGAGAAATCTACGAAAGTGAAGCTCAACAAGGGTATGAAGAATAAAAAATATGGCATTATGGGCGGTGGACAAAAGGTTCAAATAGCTGGAGCTTCAAGAGCGCAACACTTTTCTATGGGCGACAGGCTCTGTACGTGGGCAAAAAACAATAGGGGAGGAGCTTGGACATGGCATCACCTTTCCAAAGAATATGAGATGGTGCTGGTCGATATGACGGTACACGCGAAGCATGGACATAATGGCGGAGTCTTGTTATGGAAATAATGCCGAAAATAGCACTCGATACTACAAGTCCTTGGCATCTAAAGCTAAAATCTGAAGCCCTGCTTGCTGAACACGGCATGATCTGCAACCCTTGGCTACCGCATATTGAAGCGCAAACGAAGATCCGCACAACAGAGGAAGTCACCGGGCGAATTTTGGCATTGTGCTATTGTGCTCTCAAAGGAGAAGGAGCAAGTAAGGCACAACTAGAAAACTATTCTCAAAGGTTTAATGTGAGAGAAAAGTTAACACTGAAAGAACGGGCTTTTGAGATCAATCCTCATCCTTCAGAACGAGAACGGATTGATGCCTGCTGGCGGTATGAAAGTGCTTGGTTACTATTGTGGGCATTGAAACTTGCTGAAAAGACTCTATTTCCATCCAGCCCATGCAATGCCGCAGATGTTATACGGATTATTGCATCCCATTCTGAAACATCCCTCAATGCTGTAGCGACCAGAAGAAATGAAGGAGAAATTCTATTTGAAGCCGATTTTATTTACCGATGTCACTGGTTATGCAAGAACAGTAGGCTCAACAACAGCCCTCTGCCGCCTCTTTTAGATCATAGCGTTACCTATGAACGACACTATGCGATCAACTGGCTGATCGGATATGAAAACTGCCCTTGGGACGATATTAAAACAGATACCTAGAGAAAATACCATGTTTGACTTAAACGACTATACCTTCAATAAAGGTTTGCAATGGTATGAAGCCTCCTTCACCATCGACGGTGTACAGGTCAATGTGACTGTGAGTGCTGAAGATGAAAAAGACCCCAGCCAACTTGAAGCACGTATTAAGAAAAGCATAGATTGGATCACTAACAATAAGAACGAACTACTCGATTTTTGTGCCGAAGAACTCTTGGAAGACAAAAATAGCGAAGAGTGGCTCAAGAAAGGGGAAAAACAACTGAGCCGCAGTGAGTTCAAAGCAAAACTCACCCTGGAAGCCATTCACATCAACGCTGATGGTAGCATCACAATTGACTATAAGGACAACAAAATGTTCTGGGGACATACAGTAGTAGTAGCAGTCACGGATGATTTTGCCTTGGATTATGCAACGATTGAAGGCTAAGTGAGTAGTAATGATCGCCCATAGTAACTAGAACATGAATAATTGGGATGAGGGGTATAGAGTTACAGATGTTCACAACCCCTATCCTCCTAACCCTCCTCAAGTGAAGGATCTTCTGAATCAATAAGGATCGTAATCAAATCTACCCCGTTTCACACTGCGGAAATAATAACCCCTACTCGGTGGATTATTTAAATCAAAGGTTTCACCACTGGGAACACGCCAAATTTTATAGTCGTGATACGTCAATGGTGTACGGGGTTTGCAAACTTCAGGCGGGTGATCTCCTAAGACAAAATACGCTGCATTTCTCCCCATCACTTTCGCTTTACCATATTTATCTACAATTACCGATGTTTCCTCACTAATCGCAATCCCTAAAGCACTCTTAGCCACACCATCTTGAAGTTGACGAGCAATAAACGCCATAATCCGTCCCATGCGTTTGCGACTATCAAAATGGGTGTCAACTATTGTTCCCTGCAAATGATGCCATCGGAAAAAGTTGTAGGTAAAGGTAATATTTTCATAAGGATCTGCTAAAGCATCCTTAGTTTCAATGGGGTCTTCACAAGCACAAGCATCGTAAATGAAATCACTGAGAATCATCGCCCCAGCACTAGTGCCACCAATGCCACCACCTCTTTGATACACTGACCGCACAGCCGCTTCTAGTTTGGTGTTTTTCCAACTGCGGATGTATTGACATTGGTCGCCGCCAGCAAAAAATACTACTCCCGCATCGCGTATTTTTTGTACAATGTCGTCTCTATTAGCATCTTGACGATTACTGACTATCAGGGTGGCTACAGAGTTCACACCTTTCATTTCGTAAATTAGGCGATTGTAGTCATCACTACCATAGGTACGAAGGACTACAACATTGATTTTTTGTGTAGAATTAGCACCGCCTCTGACTTGGTTAATCATCCATTGGATAGCCGCTTCGACATCAGGGCCACCACCGCCCAAGTTAAACACAGGGCCAGCTAATGGGGTCAGAATTTCGGTCGTGTTGCTTTCAAAATCGAACGTCAGGTATGCTGTAAGACGGTTGAACACCCTCAACAACATAGCTCCTGCGGCCTTCAAGAACCTTGCTATACCTGGGAATGCCCTTGTCATACTAACCTTATAGTGCAAACGGCAACTACTGCTTAATTTCGCACTTCTAAGGGCAAAATTCCCAGCGTACAGCTATGGTGTTGTTTTTTAGCCTGAAAGCGTCCAGAATAAACATTCAGGCTGGGTTTGAGGCTGTGTTTTGTTACTGAAATTGGGGACTGGGGACTTATCAATTCAAAATTCAAAATTCAAAATTCAAAATTAAAGAAGGATTGGGAACAAGGGAGACAAGGTAGGAAATGAGAAAAACTGTTCCCTGTTCTCTAATGACTAATGACTAATGACTAATGACTAATGACTAATGACTAATGACTAATTACCAATTCACTTGCGATCGCTCTTTCACTACCCTAAGATATACATTCTCGGTCTGCTTGGCTAATTTCGGCCAGCTAAAGCGGCGTTCTAAATCTGCATAAGCATTATCAACTAACCATTGGCGATAAGCAGGATTTTTTAACACTTCTAAAATTCCCCAGGCTAAAGAATTGGGATCATTTACCCAGGTAACTATCCCAGTTTTAGTATGCTGCACTACTTCTGGGAAGCCGCCTGTATCTGACACCACTACAGGAACTCGTGAGGCAAAGCTTTCTAGCGCAACAATCCCAAAGGGTTCGTAAAGGCTAGGAAAAACCGCACAATCAGCCACAGTTTGGAATTTATCTAAATATTCGTCGGTAATGAACCCAGTAAAGTAGCACTTATCCCAAATTCCTAAATCCCAGGCTTGGCGTTTGAGGTTGTCGGTATTACCACCACCCACAATCACAAACTTGACATAACCTCCCATTTCCCAAAGTACCTTGGGGGCGGCGTTCATTAACACTGATACGCCTTTTTCATAGGTCATGCGTCCTACGTAGTAGACGATTTTCTCATGGTCGGCGGCGAATTGACGACGAAAATCTTGGGCGTGAAAATCTTCGTGATGTTGTTTCTTTTCGGGACGAATACCGTTATAAATCACATCGATTTTGTCCCAGGGACTAGCTAAGGCGCGGGATACCTCTTGACGCATATAATCGGTACAGACAATAACTCGCCAAGCATTGTAGGCAAGTAAGTTCTCTTTACCGTGGATATAGTTTTGAATATCGTTGTGAATACCGTTGTAGCGTCCGTATTCGGTGGCGTGGATGGTAGCAACTAGGGGAATTTTAAAGGTATGCTTAAGAGCGATCGCTGCATCTCCCACTAGCCAATCATGGGCATGGATTAAATCAAAGTTACCTTCCTCTGAAATTAACTTACCACCATGATGTCCCATGCTTTGATTGAGATTGACCACCCAGTGAAAAAAGTCATTGCTATGAGAAACTGGGACTCGATGTACATGAATTCCCTCCACTATCTCGTACATCGAAGCATTACCAACTTCTACCGTAATCAAGTGGATTTCGTGGCCTAGTTTAACTAGTTCGGGATACAACTCTGCCACATGACGCGCAATCCCGCCAACTATCCTCGGTGGAAACTCCCAACTTAGTACCAGTATTTTCATGAACTAGACTCCCCGATGCTTTGAGCAATTCAAAATTCAAAATTCAAAATTAAGAAAATCTGCACTGGTGAGAAGTTGTCAGGAGGTTCAGCCTCCAAGCGAACTTCGGTAAATATCCTAGCTTCTAGGATGAGGCTACATAAAAGCAAATTTGCTTTATAAAAATTTAAACTTTTGAAAGTGAGAACTTGGAGTTAAGTAGATTTACTAAAATTTTCGGATTTTTTGGTCGTTATGTGGGCAAAGCTGATCAAAAATTATCAATCCCAATGAAAATCTTTAGATTAGCTGAATAATTCTCAAGTTGAATGCAGTCTCATACCCCCCAAATAAATGATAGGGAACAGGTTACAGAAAACAGAATATTGTCTGTTTCTTGTCTCCTCTTCCCTATCAGGATGGAATTTTTACTGAAAATTCAACTCTAATCTGTAACTTTTATCACCCTTGATCTAAACGCAGTACAGCCATAAAAGCTTCCTGGGGTACATCAACTGTACCGACGGATTTCATCCGCTTTTTACCTTTAGCTTGTTTCTGTAACAGTTTCTTCTTCCGGCTGATGTCACCACCGTAGCATTTGGCGAGTACGTCTTTTCGCAAAGCGGGGATGTGTTCACTGGCGATGACTTTACTACCAATAGAGGCTTGAATGGGGACTTTGAATTGATGACGGGGAATCAATTCTTTGAGTTTTTCCGCCATTGAGCGTCCCACGTTGTAAGCTTTATCACGGTGGACAATCATGGCTAAGGAATCCACCGGATCACCGTTAATCATGATGTCTAGCTTCACTAGGGGATTTTCACGGTAGCCAATTAGGTGATATTCCATACTAGCATAACCGCGCGATCGCGATTTCATTTGGTCGAAAAAGTCGGTGACGACTTCCGCCAAGGGTAACTCATAGGTTAAGGTGGTACGTCCTTGGGTGAGATATTTCATATCTTTAAAGATACCCCGACGATTTTGCGCCAATTCCATCAGCGTCCCCACAAACCCCTCCGGTGTAATCATTTCGACTTTCACATAGGGTTCTTCAATGCGTTCGCGATCGTTAGGTGCAGGTAAGTGGCTAGGATTATCAATATACAGTTCTTCACCCTTAGTTGTGACCACCTTATAAACCACAGAGGGGGCTGTAATAATTAAATCCAAGTCATATTCTCTTTCTAGGCGTTCCTGGACAATTTCCATGTGCAGTAAGCCTAAAAATCCGCACCGGAAACCAAAACCCATCGCGCTAGAGGTTTCTGGTTCGTAGTGTAATGCTGCATCATTGAGGCGGAGTTTTTCTAAAGCCTCCCGCAAATCTTCAAATTGATCTGCGTCAATGGGGAACATTCCACAGAACACCATCGGGTTAGCTTCGGTGTAGCCTGGTAGGGGTTCTGTAGCTTTAGCATTTGATAGGGTAATGGTATCACCTACCCGTGCATCGGCTACGGCTTTAATGGCGGCGGCTAAATATCCCACTTCCCCGGCGTGGAGTTCATCGACTTGCTTTTGGTTGGGGGAGAGAACACCCAACTCATCGATTTCGTATTCCTTACCGGAAGCCATTAAATAGACGCGATCGCCTTTTTTCACCTTCCCGTCCATGACGCGGAAATAGACAATCACACCCCGATAAGCATCGTAGTAACTATCAAAGATTAATGCTCTTAAGCGTTCATTGACAGTATCCGGTGCAGGCGGGACGCGTTCGACAATCGCTTCTAGAATTTCATCAATCCCGATGCCTTCTTTAGCTGAGGCTAAAATCGCCCCACTGCAATCAAGACCGATAATTTCCTCAATTTCACTAATGACTCTATCTGGTTCAGCCCCAGGTAGGTCAATTTTATTCAGAACGGGAATAATTTCGAGATTATGTTCTAGGGCTAAGTAGACATTGGCGAGAGTTTGTGCCTCTACACCCTGAGAAGCATCCACCACCAGCAAAGCCCCCTCACAAGCCGCCAAACTGCGCGACACTTCATAGGAAAAGTCCACATGACCAGGAGTATCAATCAGGTTCAGTACATAGTGCTGACCATCCTTTGCCTGATAATCCATCCGGGCAGCTTGCAGCTTAATTGTAATGCCGCGCTCCCGTTCCAGATCCATGTTGTCGAGAAACTGTTCCTTCATTTGCCGGTCTTCAACAGTCCCCGTGGCTTGCAGGAGGCGATCGGCAAGGGTGGATTTCCCGTGGTCAATGTGAGCAATAATACAGAAATTGCGAATGCGAACTGCGGGAACGTCAGTCATATACTAATCTTTGCTGAAGCAGCAACCAAGGTTAAAAAGCTATTTACTTCATGTATTTTAATGCTTTCTTTGCCAAGACGCTGCTAGTTATTAGTCAATAGTCAATAGTCAATAGTCAATAGTCATTAGTCAATAGTCATTAGTCATTAGTCATTAGTCATTAGAGAACAAGGAACAGTTTTTCTCATGTTCTCCCTTGTCTCCCTTGTCTCCCTTGTCTCCCTTGTCTCCCTTGTCTCCCCAATCCCCAATCCCCAATCCCCTCCTTAAAGATTCCCTCCATACTTTTTAAGAATCTCTATAAAGTCCATTTTTCATTGCTAGTATTCATCAACCTGAAGCGTACAATAAAGATATATAAGTACATAGTGTAGAGATGATGGTCAATTACCACCTGTAATTGCCCTGATATTCTAATTTACTGACAAAACTTCCAGCCGACAGTCTGGAAACCGCTAAGAAAATGGCCACTTGCTACCTGACGCTGTTAGTTTGATGAAATTTCGGGGAACTATGTAACTATAAACTTTTAACAATTTGTCAGTAAACAACCCGAACAGTCAATATAACTGCTTTATAAAGCTGGTGAAAAGACCGTAACTGAGTATATAAACCTATGAATATGCAAGAAAGAACTACCGATGCGGAGTCAATCCCAGCCGATAAGGTGGAAATCTCTGTCCAACTGGATTCGGAGTTACTAGAGCAAATTCAGCATCTGACTGACGATCCCAGTAAGGTGATCGAAGTAGCGATTCGTCAATGGTTACGCGGCGAGATTCTCCGGGACGATGAACTGACACGTAGTCCCCATCGCATCCCAGTTCCACCTAGAGGTGAATGGAATGATTGATTCCAGTTTTCATAAATAGGCTGTAAAGAATCCAGCCGAAAATTGTAAAGTTGGTCAATCTAGATTCCAGAACAGCTAAAATACGCAATACTCAGTGCGTAAAGCTGTAATCTTTTATGCCAAGCTTTACCAAGCTTTAGTAAAACTGTTTTGAGTTGCCATCTGTCTATCCAACTCGATTAATGACTATTACTGCTAGTTCCCAATTGCCACACATATTTTCCCAAAATCTGGAATCAATCAACCCCAAGGGTGATGGACTTTTACCAACACTCGGCTCTGAGTTGGTATATATGCAGGATGGGACAGGACGCTACCTGTCTTTTTATTGGCAGAAAATTGACCTTTTGGGTTTTCAACCTGAACGGATAGTCACCGAATCTAATGGAGAGAACATCTTCCTACCAGTAGATCAGACTGCCTATTTAGAAAGACTGCACAGAATTTTAACAAGTTTAGTGCCAGAAAGGTGTCAATGCTGGTTTAGCTGCGATCGCAATTTATTCGAGTTGGAGTTGGCAATCTGTCCAATTATGCCCCCTGTGGGAACTGCTGCAACTACAGTGTTAGTCACGGGTAGATTATTACAAGTTAAAGTTAATACGCAAGAAGTCAATGTCGCCATTAATCCACCCCATCAGGTGGATTCCGCATTGCGATCGCAACAACATCAAAAACTCGTCAATCAAATTACCAGAAATATCCGCCGGACTCTAGATTTAGATGTCATCTGGCAACAAACCGTTGATAGTTTGGGTAAAGCCTTACGCCTAGAAAGGTGTATTATTTGCCCCTATCAGCCTTCTAGTTCCAAAGTGCGGGTAATTGCTGAATATCACCAGCCAGAACGCCCTTCAATGCTGGGACTAGAGATAGACGTTCACGCAGAACCCGCCTTTGCTCAAGCGTTGGCTACCCTGGAACCCATTATCATGGAAGTGCCAGGGTATAATCTTTGCCCTCAACATAAAATTTTAGTAGTCGCTACCTGTTATAAAGACCAAGCTAATGCTTTAATCGCGATTAATCTACGGGATGAATGTTACCCCCTGACTAACGCCGAACTAGAATTAGCCAAAGAAGTCGCAGACCAATTAGGCACAGCGATCGCCCATGCTACCCTATACAAAGAACTAGAAGCCGCCAGACAAAAAGCCGAAGAAGCCTCCCGCCTCAAGAGTGAATTCTTAGCTAACGTCTCCCATGAAATCCGTACCCCCTTAAATGGGATGATTGGCTTCTTAAAGCTCATTTTAGACGGCATGGTAGATGATGTAGATGAAAGCAATCAGTTTTTAGCGGAAGCCCACGAATTATCTTTACATCTACTGACTGTTATTAACGATATTTTAGACATCGCCAAAATTGAAGCCGGTAAAATGGAACTAGTTTGCGCCCCAATCAAACTAGATGAATTATTTGCTGATGTCGAAAACTTCATGTGTCCCCAAGCCGAAGGTAAAAACCTCAGTTTTCGGATGCAATTACCGCCCACTTCCGATGACATTATTGTTCACGGTAATTACCAAAGACTACTACAAGTAATGTTGAATTTAGTTGGTAATGCCATTAAATTCACCCACGAAGGCGGAATTACCGTCAGTGCGGATATTGTCGTCAAGAAAAACAAATGCCCAGAACAACAATTCCCTGGGATGGTGAGAGTGAGAGTAGCAGACACAGGTATTGGTGTTTCTCTCGATAAACAAGACAAACTCTTTCAACTATTTTCTCAGGTTGATGGTTCTCGTACTCGTCAGTATGGTGGTACAGGTTTGGGTTTAGCCATCTCCCAAAAACTTGTAGAAGCAATGGGAGGAGAAGTACATTTCTACAGTCTTGGTGAAGGACTTGGTTCTACAGTCACCTTCACAGTTCCCCTGTATCAACAACCAGTGATGCTGTCTTCGAGTGAAAGCGAATTAGATTAAGGGACTTACAATTTAAAAAATATAAAATCACGTTAATGGCAAGGGGCAGGGGGAAAAACAGTTGTTTTAAAGAAAATAAATTTGGATAGTTTATTTTCTGGAAGTCTCTAAAAGACCACATTTCTACCCTTCTCAGGTGACTAAGTGTGAGGTGAAGGTGGTAGATTTTTAAAGTAACCCTAGACTTACCTAATGCTCGTGTCTTCTGTTGAACTTGGAATTCGGAGCAAAGTAGCGTGAAACCTGAAGAAATAGCGGGAACTCTGACTGAAATATTCGGTTCAGCCGACTTACAAACACTTGCATCCGGCTCATGGCAAATAGATACGCCTAGATTTAGACTGTTGGTATTGCTATCAGAAGATGAAACTTGGCTGCGAGTTCTCTTACCCATTGTGCCATTACAAGCCGCACAACCATTTCTAGAACAGTTTTTAGCAGCAAACTTTGATACTACTCAAGCAGTCCGCTATGCTCTGCATGAAGGCGTAATTTGGGGAGTGTATCACCATCATAGCCATACTTTAGTCAGTGCTGATTTACAGAGTGCGATCGCTCAACTCATTTCTTTACACAGTTCAGGCTTGAACGAAGTCTTCAATAGCCTCATTGAAACCCGCATCCGCCAAATTGTGAAAGCCGCTAAACAACAAGGACAATCTCTCCCAGCCACTATGCAAAACCTAGAACGGTTCTATGCAGAAGGGTTATTAGGAGAAATTAACCAAACGTCAGCCGATAGAGAAGAAGTTTTAGCAGCTTGGCGCAGACAATTAGAAAGACTTTGGCAAGAAGTAGAATCTAACCCAAATGAATAAATGGATATTATCGAAATTCTCAAAGCAGACTACCAACGATTTCCCGTAGATCAAACCTACAGCATCTATGCTGCTGATGTTTATTTTCAAGACCCATTAAATAATTTTCGTGGTGTTGAGCGATATAAAAAAATGATTAAATTCATCCAAACCTGGTTTTTAAACTGCCGGATGGATTTGCATAATATTCAAAAATTGGAAAACACAATCAAAACTGAATGGACACTGAGTTGGAATACTCCCCTACCTTGGAAACCCCGCATTGCCATCTCTGGCTGGAGTGAACTAGGACTTAATTCCAATGGCTTAATTAATTCTCATATTGATTATTGGCACTGTTCACGGTTAGATGTACTGAAACAGCATTTCTCCTAACCGACAAATAATCAATGAAATTAGCACTAAACTAAAATTAATCAATATCGTCACTCAGTGTTATGACGGCTGCTAAAGATTCGGAAGTAACTGCGGACACTATACATACAGAGGTAGAAGATATTATCATTCCACCTAGTGATTTGTGGAGTGATGAGCCACCTGTGGAAAGTGACTTGCACCGAGAACAAATAGAATTGTTATTGGCTTGTCTCAAATGGTGGTGGCGTAAACGTAATGATTTCTACGCCAGTGGCAATTTAACAATATATTTTAGTCCAGAACAAATTACCACCAGAGATTTTCGCGGCCCAGATTTTTTTGTAGTTTTAGGTTGTGAAAACCGTCCCCGCAAAAGTTGGGTATTATGGGCAGAACAGGGTAAATATCCTAACGTAATTGTGGAATTACTCTCAGATAGCACTGCCAAAGTGGATAAAGGAACTAAATTTGAGCTATATCAAGAGACTTTTCGCACACCGGAATATTTTTGGTTTCATCCCGTGACTTTGGAATTTCAAGGGTTTTGCTTAGTGAGTGGTAAATATCAGCCCATAGAACCAAATTCTCAAGGATGGTTGTGGAGTCAACAATTAGAGTTGTTCTTAGGTATTTATGAGTCAAAATTGCGGTTTTTTAGCCCAGAAAAGCAATTATTACCCACAGCAGAAGAAAGAGCAGCCAAAGCAGAAAATCAAGTAGAAGAACTCAAGGCGAGGTTAAAAGCTTTGGGGGTAAACCTAGAAAATACAGACGAATAAGCAAATTTTGCGTAAACTGACTGCAAACTCACTGAAGCATTTAACAAAAGAAATAATATACTGAACCCAAAAGAGCGATCGCTATGGCTGATAAAGAACTCAAACAACTCATTGAAACTAACGCTAAAACCGTCCAAGCCATGTTAGATGAAATGGCAGACACCAGGGAAGAACGTCAAGAACTCCGCGAAGGGATGATTCAACTGCAAAAATCAGTAGAGAGATTGATACAGGTACAAGAAGGCATCTTTAACTTACTACTTTCCGTCGATGGCGATCGCCCCACCATCCTCAAAAAACTCTCAGACATCGAAAATAAACTAGATCAGCTATTACAAGGAAACAAGGAATAGGAAAAAAATACTTCCAATAACACTAAACCCTTAAACCCTTAAACCCTTACACCCCTAAACCCCTACACCCGTCAGAATACCCCATGCCCCACGCCCCAAAACCATTGATAATAGAAAGAAGGTAAACAAATGTAAACAATTCTCAGGCAGGGCAGAATCATCCATGCGAGTAATTTTAATGACAGGTAAAGGCGGCGTGGGTAAAACTTCGGTTGCGGCGGCGACTGGACTCCGTTGTGCAGAATTAGGATATCGTACACTGGTTTTGAGTACCGACCCTGCCCACTCATTAGCCGATAGTTTTGATCTAGAACTAGGACACGCACCCCGGCAAATTCGCCCTAACTTATGGGGTGCAGAACTAGACGCACTACAAGAACTAGAAGGTAACTGGGGTGCAGTTAAGCGATATATCACCCAAGTTTTGCAGGCTAGAGGTTTAGAAGGAGTACAAGCCGAAGAATTAGCCATTCTACCAGGGATGGACGAAATTTTTGGCTTAGTCAGAATGAAACGCCACTATGATGAAGGCGAGTATGATGTCTTAATTATCGACTCTGCACCCACCGGTACAGCATTACGACTGCTGAGTCTACCAGAGGTTGGTGGCTGGTATATGCGACGTTTTTACAAACCATTTCAAAACATTTCTGTCGCATTGCGTCCTTTAGTTGAACCGATTTTTAAACCCATTGCAGGGTTTTCCTTACCCGACAAAGAGGTAATGGATGCACCTTATGAGTTTTATGAGCAGATTGAAGCGTTGGAAAAGGTATTAACAGATAATACTCAAACTTCAGTCCGCTTAATTACCAATCCCGAAAAAATGGTAATTAAAGAATCCCTACGCGCCCATGCTTATCTGAGTCTATATAATGTCGCTACTGATTTAGTTGTGGCTAATCGTATTATCCCGGCGGAAGTGCAAGATCCCTTTTTCCAACGTTGGAAACAAAATCAAGAAGAGTATCGTCAAGAAATCCACGATAACTTTCTGCCGCTACCAGTGAAGGAAGTACCGCTATTTTCTGAAGAAATGTGTGGTTTAGCTGCCTTAGAACGGTTAAAAGAAACCCTCTACAAAGACGAAGATCCTACCCAGGTATATTACAAAGAAACCACCGTTAGAGTAGTGCAGGAACAAAATCAATACAGCTTAGAACTTTACTTACCTGGAATACCTAAAAATCAAATTCAACTCAGTAAAACAGGTGATGAATTAAACATTACTATTGGTAATCATCGGCGTAATTTGGTATTACCTCAAGCTTTGGCTGCACTCCAACCCGCAGGCGCGAAAATGGAAGAAGACTACTTGAAAATCCGTTTCGCTGAAGTTGGCAAAGCCTAATTATCGTAACTTTTGATACTGAAATATCCCTGATTTCTTGAAACAAATCGGGGATATTATTTTTCATTGTGAATGGGAAAATTATACCTATTTTGGATTGAAAGCTGAGATTCATCGGCTATTCCAGAATCTCAAAACAATACTACCTATCCCTATTTGGTATTACATAACCAAAAAGTCGCAGATTCGAGAGTTTTACCTCATAAATGACAGATAAAATCTATGTTTTGTTAGTTTTCATGGAAAACTTTCATATCGCATTCTGATGTTTTTTGATGAAAAAATCTTGCTAGATTAATCAACTTACTCAATAAAAATTATTCATATTTTTAAAATATAAATTAATGTAAAGACATATAAATAAATCAATAAAATTTTGACCGTGGTTTCACCGTAGACAAGCGTATTAAATAAAATTCACAATATTTTTAGATTTATAAAAATCACAAAACATTCTGACATTAATTGAAATAAAAGCAATGTCTTTGATCGCTAAAGCCAACTTACAGGTCAACCTTGATCAAGAAAGTATACTACGTCGGATTACAACTCGGATTCGTCAGTCTTTAGAGTTAGAAGATATCATCACAGCAACAACGGCGGAGGTACGTTCTTTGCTAGGAACTGACCGAGTCATGATTTATAAATTTCATGCAGATGGTAGCGGTCAAGTTATTGCGGAATCAATTTATGAACATCGTCTACCTTCACTACTAGGTTTAAATTTTCCCGCCGATGATATTCCCCGTGAAGCTAGAGAATTGTTTCTCAAATCCAAAGTGCGTTGTGCAGTTAATGTTGAGACTGGGGAAACTGGTCAAAGTGGTTTATACAACTCTGAAACAGGAGAACAAATTTCTGAAGAAATTCGCTATCGACCCGTAGATCCTTGCCATATAAAGTATTTAGAGGCAATGGGTGTGAAATCTTCTGTGGTTGCTCCTATTATCCATCAAGATACACTTTGGGGATTGTTAGTATCCCATCACTCTGAAGCCCGCAACATTTCTGAGCATGAGTTAGAAGCGATGCAAATGGTCGTAGATCAATTATCTGTTGCGATCGCCCAAAGTGAACTCCTAAACCAAGCCCGCGCTAAAGCCCAACGGGAAGCCATAATTAACCACATTGCAACTTTACTACACTCCTTACCCACCATTGTTTTGCAACCAGCCTTAGAAGCCACAGTGCAAGCTTTTAATGGCGTTGGTGGTCGTTTGTGTTTGAGAAACCAAGCTTTTGACCTGCAAAATGGTCATCAAAAAAGTTTAAGTGAATGTTTAATTCCTGGTGGGGAGTGTGTGCGGCTTTATACTTGCGGTCAACAACCCATAATTACCCAACCCACAATCTATCCTCTCGTAGAGCAGTACAGTGCTTGGCAGGAACATTATAAATTCCATGATTATCGCGTTTGGGCAATTTCCGATATTTATCAAACTTCCACTTGGCGAAGTTTACAACCTGCTTTTCAAGCAACCAATATTCGCAGCGTTTTGATCATTCCCTTAGAATATCGTCAACAGTTGTTAGGGTATTTAAGTATTTTTCGCGAAAGTATAGATACTGAAACTCTTTGGGCTGGTCAGCATGATCCTGATCAAAGACAACTTTACCCCCGGTTATCATTTGAGTTATGGCGGGAGTACAAAAAAGAACAAGCTCAAATTTGGACAAATGAAGATATAGAACTAGCGCAAGCACTAGGTAAACATTTTGCTGCTGCAATTCAGCAATATGAACTATATCAACAGGTGCAAGCTTTTAATGAAAACTTGGAACAACAAGTTGCTAAACGCACTCTAGAACTGCAAGAAACAGCAGAACAACAACAGGCTGTTTTTGGGGTAATTACTAAAATTCGGGAATCTCTAGATACTGAAACCATCTTTAAAATTACCACGGAAGAAGTCTGTCAGTTGATCAAAGCAGACCGCGTTTCAGTTTATCGTTTTAATGCTGAATGGGGTGGTGAATTCGTCGGCGATTTTGAAGCCGTTAATTCACACTGGTCACATCAATCCAGACTTGGCATTAATTCAGTTTGGAATGATACTTACTTACAAAAAACCGAAGGTGGAAGATATCGCCACAATGAAACATTTGCAGCCAACGACATTCGCAAAATGGGATTTGACAAGTGTCATGTTGATGTTTTAGAACGCTATCAAATTAAGGCTTTTGTTCTCGCCCCTATTTTTGTTGGGCAGAAACTTTGGGGTTTGTTAGCCACATATCAACACTCAACCCCCCGACAATGGAAAACTTCAGAAGTTAATTTCATCACCCAAATTGCCGCCCAATTAGGAGTAGCACTACAACAAGCCGAACTCCTAAACCAAACACAACAACAAGCCCAAAAATTAACTCAAGCACTACATCATTTACAACAAACTCAAAGCCAACTGATTCAAACGGAAAAAATGTCTTCCTTGGGACAATTAGTAGCAGGGATTGCCCACGAAATTAATAATCCGGTTAACTTTATTTATGGCAATCTCTCTCATGTGAGTGAATATGCAACAGATTTGTTGAGCATGTTGGAGCTTTATCAGCAGGAATTTCCTACGGGGAATGAAGCGATTCAAAATTTAGCAGCAAAGATAGATTTAGAATTTTTAGCTGAGGATTTGCCCAAAACTTTATGTTCTATGCAAATAGGCGTAGAACGCATCCGTCAAATTGTCATGTCCTTACGCAATTTCTCTCGCCTGGATGAAGCAGAAATGAAAGCTGTGGATATTCATGAAGGCATAGACAGTACATTGTTGATTTTACAGCACCGTCTGAAAGCTAAACCAGATATTCCTGCTATTAGTATCATCAAAGAATATAACGATATCCCCTTGGTAGAGTGCTATGCCGGACAAATGAATCAAGTATTTATGAATGTTCTGAGTAATGCCATCGATGCTTTAGAGGATTATCGGCGATCGCCATCAGAAAATTATCAACATCAAATTATCATCCGTACTAGTATGGGTGAGTTAGCAGACAAGACTCAAAGTGTTGTTATTCAAATTAGGGATAATGGCCCTGGTATTCCCGAAAATTTTAGAAACAGAATCTGCGACCCATTTTTTACTACTAAGCCTGTAGGTAAAGGTACTGGTTTGGGATTATCAATTAGTTACGGCATTGTTGTAGATAAACATGGTGGTGTGTTTAAATGTGATTCGCAATTAGGTACAGGTACAGAATTTCAGATTGAAATCCCCATCAAACAACCCAGTCCGTAGTAAGGACTTCCGTCCTTACTACAAGTTTGAAACCATCACTGGCAGTTATTAATTTCTCAATTGAATTGGCATAGCTAAATAAGTCATCTTAAAACCGCCTAACGGCGTAAAAATTACTGGAGTTAATTCTTGATTTAAGTGCATTTGAATTTCTGAAGCTGACAGAGCTTTTAAACCTTCCATTAAATACTTAACGTTAAAGGCAATATCTATATCTGTGCCGGAAATTTGAGCCGGCATTGACTCTCTACCACTACCCATTTCTTGAGCTTCACAAGATAAAGTCAATTTCTGCTCATTAGCATCTATACTCAGTTTGACAATATTATTTTTTTGATCTGCTAATACAGCAATTCTTTCTAATGTACTTAAAAATTGACGGCGTTCTACTGTCACTTGCCGTTCAAATTGTCGCGGAATCAGTTGACGATAGGCAGGATACTGACCTTCTAAGGTGCGACTAGTCAGGCGTTGATTAGCCCATGCAAACACTACCTGACCTTGGTCTAAGTATAGGGCTATTGGTTCATCAGAAGCGGCATTGTGCGCTAACATTCGCTCTAGTTCGCGCAAGGCTCTAGCGGGAACTGTGACTTCTAATTGCTGTTCATCCGCTTCTAAGGGACGTTCATTAGTGGTTTCTACCACTGCTAGGCGGTGTCCATCAGTCGCCGCAAATTCTAAGGTGTCTTGTTTAACTGTTAAATGCACTCCTGTCAGGACTTGTTTAGTTTCATCCGCACTTGTGGCGAATAAAGAACCCCGCAAACCTTCGATTAATGCCGTGGCACTGATATAAATAGCTTCAGTGTTTTCAATTAGAGGTAATTCGGGAAACTCTTCTGCACCCATAGCCCGTAATTGATATTGTCCTGTTTTGGGGGTGAGGGTGACAACTAAACCCTCTCCTGTGGTGTTACTATCCGTAGATTCATCATCGAGGGTGATTTCTCCCTCTGGTAAACGAGAGGTAATATCTACTAATAATTTAGCCGGCAGTGCGATCGCTCCCTCTTGCCAAACCTCTGCATTAAAGCTAGTGCGAATTCCTAAACTGAGGTCAAAAGCGGTGAGGCTAACCTGATTATTTTGAGCATCTGCTTGTAGCAGCACATTGGCTAGTATGGGATGAGTCGGTCTAGAAGGTACAGCACGACTAACAAGGGAAAGATTCGCACTCAGGTCACTTTGGGAGCAAACTAATTTCATAGCTGGGAAACTGGGTACTAGGAATTGGGGATTGAGAACTAGGAATTGAGTGATTTTAAAAATCAAACAGGAGTCTTATCGTATCATTTTCATCTTTTCCCAGGACAGTAAGAAACAAGTGTCGTTTCAGGTGTGGAGTATGATTATGCTCAACAACCGACAATAAAAATCACACTTTTTTGGGCAACAAAGCTGATTAAACATTGTGGAAACTGTGGAAAACTTAGCTGCAATCAGTTGTTGATTATATCTATGAAACTTATAGCTGTGGAAAACTTGTGGAAAAAACCTGAGAGTTTTCCACAGGGTAATTATACTTGATCAAGTTTTCCACAAAAACAGGTGATTTTTCCACAGAAAATATTTAATATTAATCTATTTTTATACAATACTTAACATTTTAGAGTAACTTTAGAGAGTGAAAAGAGTGATGCTTGTGGAAAACTTTTAGTATTTATTTGCGTTGAGCAGCACTAGTCATATTAATGCGATCGCTCAATTTTCTCAGAATTTGTGACAGAGAGCGATCGCTCTCCCGCAACTGAGTAATTTTTTCACAACTATATAACACAGTTGTATGGTCTTTACCCCCAAACTCCTCACCGATTCTCGGTAAACTTAAATCAGTATGCTGCCGCATCAAATACATTCCAATTTGCCGCGCCCAGCTAATTTCCCGGCGGCGGGAATTACCTTTCAACTCTTCAATAGAGAGATCAAAATTCTCCGCGATTACCTTTAAAATCGCCTCCGGTGTCGCCGCAAATTTTTCCGTGGGAGTTACTAAAACAGGGGCAATATTTTCTACCGTCATCGGTAAACCCCAAATGGAAATATAAGCTAATGCTCTAGTTAAAGCCCCTTCTAACTCCCGAATATTAGAAGTATAATTCACGGCAATATATTCAATCACATCACGGGGTAATCTAATATTTTCGTATTCCGCCTTCTTTTGCAGAATAGCCATTCTTGTTTCTAAATCGGGAGACTGAATATCCGCAATCAACCCCATCGAAAAGCGTGAACAAAGACGCTCTTGTAAACGGGGAATTTGGTTAGGGGGACGGTCAGAGGCAATCACAACTTGCTTACCGGCCTCATGTAAAGTGTTAAAAGTGTGGAAAAATTCCTCCTGGGTGTATTCTTTCCCCTCAATAAACTGAATATCATCTACTAACAACACATCCGCCGCCCGATAATGCTCTCGGAAACTCTGCATACTATCATTGCGAATCGCCGTAATTAAATCATTAGTAAACTGTTCTGTAGAGACATAAAATATCTTAGAATCATGGCGGATTTCTAAGCGATAATGGCCAATCGCCTGCATCAGATGAGTCTTGCCTAAACCTACACCACCACACAAAAATAAAGGATTAAACTCCCGCCCAGGCGATTCCGCCACTGCTAAGGAAGCCGCATGAGCCATGCGATTATTTGCACCCACCACAAACCGAGAAAATACATACTTAGCATTTAAATCTGTAGTTGGCTGTCTTTTTTTGTGTCCCGTTTCTAGCATCGGATTTGGGGTTGGTAATTCCCACGTCACTGCTGAGTCCCCCAATTCCTCAACTACATCACTCTGAGCCACCTTGATATAAATTTCTACGGAATACCCCAAAATATCGTGAACGACATGGGCAATAGTATTGATGTAATACTTTTGTAACCAATTCCGGGCAAAAGGATTAGGTGTAACGATAAATAAACAATTGTTTTCTAATCTTTCTGCATGAGCAGTTTTAATCCAAGTTTCAAAAGTGGGGCGGGATAATTCTATTTGTAAGCGTTCTAGTACCTGACTCCATAAAATGTCAATAGTAATTTCCAT